>PWFB01000044.1 GCA_003553695.1 Desulfonatronospira sp. | reverse complement strand
ATAAGCGCGTCCAGAACGGCATCGGAAATATAATCGGATACCTTGTCCGGATGACCTTCGGAAACAGACTCCGAAGTGAAAAAATACTTGCCTTGTGATCCTATCATGGCGTCTTCTCCTTTGCATATGCTGTTTAAAATTCTCTTTAACTCTTCACAGTACCACTGCGAACTTTTCAGGTGCCAGGATTACATGTCCACAGTATATTAAGGCAGTCCATGTTGTCGTGATTCAAGCAGCAGGCTTTGTTGATCTGCAGTGTATTTTCAAACCAAAAAAAAAGACATCTTTGTGTCGATAATGTGAAATGCTAGAGCAAAAGCTTTGCCCCCTCCTTCTGATTTGTATCGTACTTATTATAAAATATATCGTTTATCAACCCAAAATGTAATAGTCCAAAATATCAAGATAAAATCAGGGCTGTTGATTTTGATCAGGGGGATTTCTGGAAAGAATTGTCTTAAAAAAGCAATTTGTTTTAGCATGTTAGGTATAAACAGCCGTTATGAATGAATTTTTCAAGGGGTTGCCTTAAGTTAAAGATTTTTTTCAAAAAACAGTTTTCTCCACAGGGACAAAGGGTCTCATGCGGGACTTGGATTTTGAAAATAGTAGCCAGGGTGGGAGATGGGTACTCGTTAAATTTTTAAACCCTGAATGACTTTACTTGAGTGAAATCAAAATAGCCAGCTTTTTTTGGTTTTTTAAATAAGGGGAGTGGAAAGAAAAACTATTCTCAGTGTGATAATCTCCTTGACCGGTGGTGAGAAAAATCTGTAAAATTTATACTCACATTGCTTGATAAATCATGGCTCCCGAGGTTGACTGTGCCGCTTCCGGGAGCCTGTATTTTTTGGGTGCTCTGCATGCTCTAGCGATCAAGTGCACTTTCTTCCCCTCCAGCAGGATCTTGGTGAATTGGATGATTTTGAAATGATACATTGAAAGGCGGGTAGTCCATGGCCTCGTTTTTTCTCAGATTTACATATACCATCTGGTGGAATCTTCTGCTCATCGCCCTTGGTTCTGTAATTTTCGCTGTAGCTCTCAAGGGCATCATGGTGCATCATCAGTTTATCCCCGGAGGGGTCTTCGGGGTGAGCCTTCTTACCTTCTACGCCACACCTGTAATATCTGCGGGCGTGCTGTATTTTCTGTTGAACATCCCTCTTTTTGTCCTTGGATGGCTTTATGTGAGCCGCCGTTTTTTCGGATACAGCCTTTTCGCCATGGTCGTGGCCACCCTGGCCTATGAACTTATCCACATTGATCTGGGCATCCAGGATCAGCTGTATGCGGCCATTGCCGCTGGGGCCATGGGGGGCTTCGGCTGCGGCATAGTACTCAGGTCCCTGGGGTCCAACGGCGGGCTGGACGTAATAGCCATCATGCTCAACCAGAAGTATAATTTCGGCATCGGCAAGTTTTACTTTGTCTTCAATTTCTTCCTGTTTTCAGTAAGTCTTTTCATCCTGGATATAGACCTGGTGATTGCTTCTTTGATTCTGGTATTCATCATGTCCTATATCGTGGAGTATACTCTAAGCATGTTCAA
The DNA here is from genome assembly GCA_003553695.1 of Desulfonatronospira sp. Taxonomy (GTDB): domain Bacteria; phylum Desulfobacterota; class Desulfovibrionia; order Desulfovibrionales; family Desulfonatronovibrionaceae; genus Desulfonatronospira. The sequence goes on along the minus strand of PWFB01000044.1, from coordinate 20,360 downwards.
CAACAGAAAGCTGGTACTGGTGATTTCGGAGAAAAACGAAGAAATCGCCCATGACCTGATGCACAGACTGAAGATCGGGGCAACCTTTCTAAGGGGAAGAGGGGCTTATACCGGCCAGGACAAGAATATAATAATGGCCATAACCAACAATATCATGCTCAAAAGACTGGAGCAGGCAGTTTTTTCCGTGGACCCGCAGGCCATATTCATAGTGGAAAACACTTTCAGCGTACTGGGAACGAGTTTCAGCCAGCGCAAGATATATTGATCAGCCGTAGGTGAAAAAGGGCAGAGTTTTTCAGTAAAAGGGGCGGGGCAGCTTCCCGCCCCTGGAGTTTCCGGTCCAGAAGGATTCTACTGTTCCTCTTGTCTTTCAAAGCTCTTTATCAGTACTTCTTCCAGGGGTCTTTTGGGTACGTGGTGTACTTTTTTGCTGTCCCGCCAGTATGTTATGTCCTGCCCGGGCTTCAGGGTTTCCACAATGACCTTTTCCTTGGGCTTGCCCAGGGCCAGTACCAGGAGAACTTCCAGTTCATCATGGACCTGCAGGGCATCAGAAAGGGCTTCCTTCATGATGGAGCCCACAATGCATCCACCCAGCCCGGCCTCTGTAGCGCCCAGCATTATGGTCTGAGCGGCTATCCCCATGTCCCAGGCAGCGGTCTTGGAATGTTTCTTTTCTCCAAGCAATACTATGTAGGCCGAGGGCCTTTCACCTTCGGACGGACCAGGCCAGTCCTTCAGGTATGCCGCCCAGGTCAGGGTTTGGAATATTGACTCGTTGGTCACCGGGTCATTGCTTGCAATATATCTAAGCGGCTGCAGATTGGCTGCAGATGGTGTCAGCCTGCTCAAATCAACCAGAGAGGTCAGGGTCTCCATGCTGACTTTGTAGTTTTCGTAAAAGCGACGATAGCTCCTGGAGCGGGCTACGATTTCGTAGATATTCATTGATTTTCTCCCTGCCTCTTTTCGTGCGTGCTGGCCATTTCCCGGAGCACTTCCTGGTATTTACTTTTAAGCCTGTCCATATACTCCGGGTCTGTTTTGCCCTTCCAGGTGGTTATCTCCTTGAACCTGGAGGGAATTTTGACGTCTTCAGGTTTGAATCCAGTCCTGAACTTGAGCGCCCAGCGGTGATGCTTGATCTTTTCCACACAGGCGTCAAGTTCCTCCAGTGTATAATCATATCCAAGGGAATTCAAGGCCCTGAGAATATTTTCTTTGGGATATGCCTTGCGGGCGAAGAGACAGCCGGCCATGGAACACATAAGGACCCTGTAATCCTCCTGATCCTGCATATATTTAATGGCTTTATCTATATCCCTGGAGTCCTGTTCCTGGTCCAGGCCATATGCTCCGGTGTCCAGGTGGGAATGCCTGAACCCCAGGGCCTGGCTGACGAAGTAGTTTTCCCCGGTGGCATACCCGGCCATTTCCTGACCCAGAACACAGGCAAAATCCTCACCGCCATATTTTTTCGCAGCCTCCAAAGTGCCCTGGGCCAGTGCCCGGTAAAACTCATTGGATTGCCGGGTCAGGTGGTTTAGAGCCTCCCTGTAGGCCTGAATATTGCCGAACTCAAGGTCTGTCAGGGTATGTTCCCTGGTAATGACATTCTTTTGCAGGGCTTCGGTGGCCCAGGCCAGGGCAACCCCGGCACTGATGGCATCCAGACCTGTTTTTTCCACGTCCTCCAAAAGGGTCAAAACCCCGGGGGCAGTATCAACTCCAAGCATGGTGCCCATGCCGAAGATGGGTTCGTAGTCGTAGGAAACCTGCCGGTACAGGTATTCGTGCTCCTCGCCGAAGCGTTCCCGCAAAAGGCCGATATGAATGCATCCCACAGGGCACCCGGCACAGGCTACCTGCCTCAGCAACTGGTCCTGGCCGAATTTTTCCCCGGATACACCCCCGGCGTTTTCATCATAAGTGCTTTGCATGTTGCGCCAGGGAAGGGCCTGCAGTTCGTTCAGGGGCAGGATGTTTTCCGGGGTGCCCAGGTCGTGGTACTTGCGCATGGCTCCGCTTTGCACCACAGTAGTATAGATATCCTTGTAGACCTTGTTGTACTCCTTGGAAATATCAGGATCCAGGTCCACGTGGCTGTCCCCGGACAGGATGATGCCTTTTAGGTTCTTGGCCCCCATGACCGCACCGCTGCCCATGCGGCCGAAATGGCGATAGGTGTCTACATTTACGCAGGCGTAGCGCACCAGGTTTTCCCCGGCCGGGCCGATGCGCAGGATGCTTCTGTGCCCTGGATTGGTGGGCTTGAGGTTGCGCATCTTTTTGCCTGTTTTGAATATATCCATGCCTTTTAAAAAGTGCACGTCCTGTATGTGAACTTCCCTGGAGCCCAGTCCGATACAGGTGGGTTTTTCAGCCTTTCCCCGGACAATGAGGGCGTCGTACCCGGCAAATTTAAGAGCCAGGGCGGATCGACCGCCGCCGTGGGATTCAGCGTACTGGTTGTTATAGGGTGACATGAATCCCAGGATGGTCTTGCTCATGAGGGGGAAATATCCTGTCAGGGGGCCAATTGCCAGAATCAAGGGCTGATCAGGGTGAAAGGCGTCCTCGCCGGGCAGGCCGAAATGGCTGAAAAGTCCAGCAGCCAGACCGCTGCCTCCGATCCATTCTCTGCGGGTATCGAAATATTTCAGGGAGGACTTGTTGTTGCCTAGATCAACCACCATTACTTTGAATTTGCTTGTCATTATTTATTCTCCTTGGCGGTATCCACCATTTCCAGGCATTCATGGGGACAGTAAGAAACGCATCTGCCGCAGTGCAGGCATAGCACCGGTGTTTCCTTCACCGGGTCAAAGTATATGGCACCAACGGGACAGGCTCTGGAGCATTCCGCGCAGTTGATGCATCTCTTTTCCTTGAAGAAGACACCTCCGCCGGGCCGTTGACGCAGGGCCTCTGTGGGACAGGCCTCTGCGCAGGCGGCAGGATCGCAGGCCAGACATATCCTGGCTTCGAAGCCAGTGCTGATACCCCCGGATGAGCGTATTTGAATGCCAGCTCTTTTCCATGACAGGGATTTGTATACATTCCGGGCGCATGCCAGGGAGCATGAGTAGCATCCTATGCATCTTTCCATATTGGGGGTCCTTAATACCTTCATTTGTTTCCTCCGGTACGTGGGGGTAAATAAACATTTACCTCCAACGAAAGTTTTATTATTATATTCTGCGTTTTTAATTTGTGTCGGCGTACAGTTTTTATTTGCCTATTTTTCAAGCATCTGCTCCTTTTCAAATGTACATGCAAAAAGTCATTTTGCGGTCACAAGAGGACAGATCCCAGTCTTCCTGGTTAAACCACCTTGGTTGGCGTTGCCGGGAAGCGCGGCAGGCAGAAAAATAAAAGAGTTTAAAAGGTGATTTGAATGGCCGATATCTACTTTTTTCTGTTGCAGTCAAATATTTAAGGGAGCGTTAAAAGAATGAATTTTAGCAAAAGAGTCTTAAGTGTTCAACCCTCAGCAACCCTGGCAATCAACGCAAAAGCCCAGGAGATGCGTGCTGAAGGCGAAAATGTAATCAGCCTGGCAGTGGGAGAGCCGGATTTTTCAACCCCGGAACATATAGTAAGAGCTGCCCAGAAGGCTCTGGACCAGGGGTTTACCAGGTATACCGCTGTTCCCGGCATGCCGGAGCTGAGAAAGGCTGTGGCTGGATACTTTCACCGGACTTACGGGGTTGAGTGTGCCATAAGCCAGGTAATGGTTTCCAACGGAGGCAAACAGTGTCTCTATAATCTTCTGCAGGCTCTGGTTGATCCAGGGGATGAAGTTCTGATCCCAGGCCCTTACTGGGTCAGCTATCCGGATATGGTACAGCTGGCTGAGGGCACCCCGGTCATTGTGCCCACTGAACCTGAAGACAATTTCCTGGTTAAAACAGAAGATCTGGAAAAATTCGTGACTTCCAGGACCAGGGTGATTATATTGAACACTCCTTCCAACCCGACGGGATGCCATTACCATCAAAAACAACTGGAAGATATCGCCGGTTGGGCAATTTCCAGAAATATTTTCGTCATTTGCGACGAGGTCTATGATCAACTGGTCTATCCACCGGCGGAAATGTCCTCACTATGCAAATTCTGGCAACAGCATCCTCATGGAGTGGCCATCGTCAACGGCCTGTCCAAGACATTTTCCATGACCGGGTGGCGTATCGGTTATATTCTGGCCCATGAGGATCTAATCAAAGCATTAAGCAAAATACAGGGGCAGTCCACCTCCAATGTCTGCTCCTTTGCCCAGAAAGGAGCCCTTGCCGGGCTGGAAGGTTCCTTTGAAATGGTAAAGACCATGCGCGAGAGCTTTGCCCGTCGCCGGGACCTGGCCCTGGATATAATCAGTTCCTGGAAGGGTGCGGTCTGCCCGCGGCCTGATGGTGCCTTTTACCTCTTTCCCAGGGTTGATGCCTTTTACAATGCCAGGGTGGACAGTTCCACCAAGCTTTGCAAGGCTTTGCTGGAGAAGGAAAAGATCGCCCTGGTGCCGGGCAAGGCCTTTGGCGATGACAGATGCGTGCGCATTTCCTACGCAGTGAGGGATGAGGTGCTGCAGGACTGTCTGCAAAGGCTGGGTGATTTTCTGGCCGGACTCAGGGCTTAGGGGTCAGAGGTCAGAAGTCAGAAGTCAGAGGTCAGAGGTCGGAGGTCAGAAGTCAGAAGTCAGAAGTCAGAGGTCAGAAGTCAGAAGTCAGAGGTCAGTAGTCAGAAGTCAGAGGTCAGAAGTCAGAGGTCAGAGGTCAGAAGTCAGAAGTCAGAAGTCAGAAGTCAGAGGTCGGAGGTTGGAGGTCAGAGGGCAGCTGATTCTTGACTTTTGAAAAACATGAAGCTGGCAAGATGCTTGGCAGCATGATCAATAATCGCTAACGTCGCTTAAGTCACTTAAGTCACTTAAGTCGCTAAATGAGGTGTTGCAGGTTGTTCAGATCTCTTATCCGCTCTGATCCGGTCAAGCCGTTTCCTTTTGTCAAATTTCTCTCATGGAGTTCTTTGATCATCATACTGGCCTCCAGTCTTGCCCTGTCGGTGTTTATAGCCAACTATGCCCGTGAGGCGATAATCAATAAAAACCATGAGTTCGCCCTGCTCCTGGCGGAGAACCTTAACCACCAGATATATCAGAGGTTCACCCTGCCCACGGTGCTGGGGTTCGGCCGGATAGAACTGCGCCAGGAAGCACAGTACGAGCGGCTTGATCAGGTGGTGCGCTCCACTATTCACAGTTTTCATGTGCTGGATGTAAGCATATATGACCACCAGGGAGTGGTTTCCTATTCCACAGACCAGGGCCGGGTGGGGCAGGGTGAACTGGCTGACAAGCTGGTGACTTCCACCTTTGAGCATGGACGTCACAGCTTCAGTCTCAAGAAAAATATCTCCAGATGGCAGGCCATGTTCAGGTTCAGCCTGGAACCGGATTCCATCGTCCTCAAGACTGTGTATCCCCTGCGTACCGAGAGAACACCGGGGGTCAGAGATGAGCCCATCATGGGCATACTGGAATTCCACCAGGATATTACCTCGGATTATGAGTCGGTAATCCATTTCCAGTGGCTGATAATCATCGGGTCTTTCACCTTTTCCCTGGTTCTTTTTTTCCTTTTGTACATGATCATCCTGCGCACGGACAAAGTGCTGGACCAGCGAATCCGAGATAAGGAGCGCCTGGAAAAGGAGGTGCAGCAGAATGAGAAACTGGCCAGCATGGGTCGCATGGTGGCCAGCATTGCCCATGAAATCAGAAATCCCCTGGGAATCATTCGCAGCAGCAGCGAGATCCTCTACAACCGGGCCAAAAAGCAGGGTTCCGCCGATGCAAGGCTTCTTGAAGCCATTTTTGACGAGTCCAAGAGGCTCAGTCAGACAGTCAACGACTTTCTGGATTATGCCCGGCCAAAGCAGCCCAAGCTGGACCAGGTGGACCTGGTGCGCATATGGCAAGAGGTGATGTCCTTTATGAGTTCTGAACTGGTCAAGCATGACATAACCCTGGAAACGGATTTCCCTGAATCCATGCATGTCATGGGGGACAAGGACCTGATTTACAGGGCGTTTTACAATATTCTCGTGAATTCTTTGCAGGCCACCCCCAGGGGAGGGGTCATCAAGGTGAAGATCACCTGGGACAATGCTCCAATGGTGGTGGTTACCGATACCGGTCCAGGATTCGAGCCCACCATGATTGACAGGTATCTGGAGCCTTTCTACACCACCAAGGATACCGGAACAGGACTGGGGCTGGCCATTGTGGCCGGGATTCTCAAAAATCATGAAGCAGGGCTTTATATCAGCAACAACCCAGAGGGCGGAGCCAGGGTCGAGGTGCGCTTCAGTCCCGAGCACAACAGTCAGCAAAGCCATTAGGCAAGAGAAAAATTATGAACAGCCATATACTGGTTATTGATGACGAAAAAAATTATCTTCTGATTCTGGAGACCCTTCTCGAGGAGGAAGGGTATACCGTCACCGCCCTGAATGATCCCCAGATGGCCCTGGACTACCTGGATGAATCCGAGGTGGACGTGGTTATTACGGACATGAAAATGCCCGGGATAAGCGGTCAGGATATACTGGAGCATATACAGAAGCACCATGCCCAGATCCCGGTACTCATCATGACCGCCTACGGCAGCATTGACGGGGCTGTGGAGGCCATGCGCTGCGGTGCATTTGACTATATTTCCAAGCCTTTTTCCAATGACGAGCTTATGCTGTCGGTGCGTAAGGCAGCGCTTCTGTCCAGGTCGGAGCAGGAAAAAAGGCTAATGACCCAGACCTTGGCGGAACAATACGGGCCCCATAAGCTTGTGGGCAACAGCAGGAGCATCCGGGAGGTGCTGCAGGTGGTGTCCAAGGTGGCCCCGAGCAGGTCCACGGTGCTGATTACCGGGGAGTCGGGGACCGGCAAGGAGCTTATAGCCAAGGCCATACATTATTCTTCCCCGCGCCGGGAAGGCCCGTTTATTTCCATTAACTGCATGTCCCTGAGCCCCGGGGTCCTGGAAAGCGAACTCTTCGGACACGAAAAAGGCTCTTTTACCGGGGCCACAGCCATGAAAAAGGGCCGGTTCGAACTTGCCGACGGAGGCACTTTGTTTCTGGACGAGGTGGGCGAACTTTCCCAGGAACTCCAGGTCAAACTTCTACGGGTGCTGCAGGAAAAGGCCTTTGAGCGTGTGGGTGGATCCAGAACCATTCATACCGACATACGTCTGGTGGCAGCCACCAACAAGGACCTGAAACAGGCTGTGGAGCAGGGGGAATTTCGCGAGGACCTTTACTACCGCCTGAACGTGGTGGGCATACATCTGCCCCCGCTCAGGGAACGGCGCGAGGATATTCCGGTTCTGGTGGCGCACTTCATGCAGAAGTTTTCTTCTGAAAACCAGCAGGAACTAAAGAAATTCGCTCCAGAGGCTCTGGAATATCTTACTGCATACGAGTGGCCAGGTAATGTGCGCCAGCTGGAAAACGTGGTGGAGCGCTGCATGGTTCTTGCTTCCAGAGAAGAAGTCGGGGTGGAGGATCTGCCCAGCGAGATCAAGGATGAAGAGGCCCAGTTCAAAAGCGCGGTGGATCTGTTACCTGTGGAGCTGGAACTGTCCGGGACCCTGGAAAAGATCGAAGCGGCACTTATCAGAAGGGCCCTGGTCAAGAGCGGGTTTGTCCAGGTCAAGGCTGCTGAGCTTTTAAATATTTCCAAGAGCCTCTTGCAGTATAAGCTCAAGAAATACAACATCCAGCCCAAGTAAGAATCAAGACAGGTTCAAATGTCCGGGGTTGATCAATTATTGCAGATGATGGGCCAGGGAGACCTGCAGGGGATCTCCACTGTGGCTGTCCAGGAGATCCCGGCCAGAAAAGCCGAATTTGCCGGTATTGATGCACTGCCCCCAGCCCTGGTAAAAGCTCTGGCAGATACAGGGGTAAAGAATTTCTATACCCATCAGGCCTGGGCGGTAAACCTGCTTCGAAAGGGTAGAAGCGTTGTCACGGCCACGCCTACTGCCAGCGGAAAATCCCTCATCTACAACATCCCTGTCCTGGAATCAATAATAAGTGATCCCGCCTCAAGAGCCCTTTATCTTTTTCCTTTGAAAGCCCTGACCCGGGATCAGTTGTCCAGCCTGGAGGAGCTTGGCCGGTTGCTGGCAGGTCAGGTTCAGGTTGAAGCAGCTGTCTACGACGGGGATACCGACCCCCAGACCAGGGCCAGGATCAGGAGCAGACCACCAAATATCCTTTTGACCAATCCGGACATGCTGCACCGTTCATTTCTGCCCTATCACCGCAGCTGGCAGAAGTTTTTTTCCGGGCTCAGATATATAGTTGTGGACGAGGTGCACACTTATCGTGGAGTCATGGGCTCCAACATGGCCTGGGTGTTCAAAAGACTCAGGCGTATCTGCTCCCAGTATGGGCATGAACCGGTATTTATCTTCAGCTCAGCCACCATAGCCAACCCGGGACAGCTCTGCTCGGCCCTGACCGGACACGAGCCGGAAGTGATCCGTGAAGGAGGGGCTCCTTCCGGCAAAAAGCATTTTCTTCTTCTGGATCCAGAGATGCAGGGGGCGGCCCAGAGTGCCATCCGCATTCTGCAGAAGGCCCTGGAGCTTGGCCTGCGCACCATTGTTTATACCCAGTCCAGAAAGATGACCGAACTCATCGCCATGTGGGCTGCCCAGCGCGCCGGAAGGCTTAAAAAATACATATGTGCCTATCGGGCCGGGTTTCTTCCGGAACAACGCCGGGAAATCGAACAGAAGCTGGCCTCGGGCGATCTTCTGGCTGTGGTTTCCACCAGTGCCCTGGAACTGGGAATAGACATCGGGCACCTGGACCTGTGCCTGCTGGTGGGATACCCCGGTTCGATAATGGCCACCATGCAGCGCGGGGGCAGGGTGGGCAGAAGCGGCAGAGACAGTGCCATCATGCTCATCGGGCACGAGGACGCCCTGGATCAGTACCTGCTTAGAAATCCCCGGGAGTTTTTCGCTCTGGAGCCCGAAAGCGCGGTCATCAATCCGGACAATCCCAGTATAATGCGCAGGCATCTGGTATGCGCGGCAGCAGAAAAAACCATTGAAATGCAGGAAATGATGGTGGACAGTGAAGCCAGAAAGTGTATTAAATCATTGGAAAAAGACGGGGAACTGCTGGCTTCCCGGGACAAAAGCTTTTATTATACACGGGCCGGGTATCCGCACAAGGACGTGGATCTTCGGGGCACAGGACAGACCTACAATATCTTTGATCACTCCACAGGGGAATACCTGGGTGAAGTGGAAGGGGTCAGGGCATTCAAGGAAACCCATCCCGGGGCTGTGTATCTGCACATGGGTGAGACATACGTGGTTCAGAACCTGGACCTGGAGACCTCTGCAGTATTCGCGGCAAGAGCCGATGTAAACTATTATACCCGGCCCATAACTGAGAAATATACCGAGATTGTAGATGTGCAGGCCAGCAGGGCCACAGCTGTCGGCGAACTCTGTCTGGGGCGGCTCAAGGTAACCGAGCATGTGAGCGCCTATGAGAAGAGGCTGGTTCGGGGGCAGGCCCGCATGGGGCTTATTCCCCTGGATCTGCCTCCGCTGGTTTTCGAGACCCAGGGCATGTGGTTTACCCTGGACAACCGGGTGCGCCGGGAGGTGGAAGACCGCAGGCTGCATTTCATGGGTGGGCTGCATGCCCTGGAGCATGGGCTCATCGGCTGCATGCCCCTGATTATTTTGACGGACCGCAATGACCTTGGCGGTATTGCAACCCCTTTGCATGAACAGCTGCAAAAGGGTGCCGTATTTATTTACGACGGCACCCCCGGGGGCATCGGTCTGTGCACCCAGGCCTTTGAACTGGCGGAAAGGCTTGTTTCCAGGGCCAAAGGGATTCTGTCCTCTTGTACTTGCGAAAACGGGTGCCCCGGATGTATTCATTCCCCCAAGTGCGGATCAGGAAACAGGCCTCTGGACAAGGAGGCAGCCATGCACATGCTGGAAGTTCTTGCCGCAGAGCAGTGCGGGGATGTAAAGAGAAAAGTGGTTTCATGCAGGGTTGAGGCTGAAGATAGTTATATGAAAGAGGACAGCAGAAAAAATGACAATGTCCGGATTGAACTTCCTTATGCTGTTCTGGATATAGAAACCAGGTATTCGGCCCAGGAGGTCGGTGGATGGGGCAATTGCCACCTCATGGGGATCAGCTTTGCTGTGGTGTATGATGCCAGGACCAGGGAGTTTGTTTCCTTTGATCAGGAACAGGCAGCCGAGCTGGGTACATTTCTGGAGGATTTTCCCCTGGTGGTGGGTTTTAACCTGCTGAAATTCGACTACCGGGTGCTGCAGGGGGTAGCGTATTATGATTTTTCTTCTCTGCCCACCCTGGACATGCTAAGGGAGATTGAGGCCAGACTGGGCCACCGCCTTTCCCTGGATCATCTTGCCAGGCATACACTGGGTACGAACAAGTCAGCCAACGGCCTTATGGCTCTAAAATGGTGGAAAGAAGGCGAAATGGAAAAAATAATCGAATATTGCCGCCAGGACGTGGCCATTACCAGGGACCTGTATCTGTTCGGGCGGAATAAAGGGTATCTCGTCTATCAGAACAAAGCCGGGAAAAAGGTCAGGATTCCTGTGGCCTGGTAGATGACTTTTTAAAGGCGTATCCGAGGAGCAAGATGCACATTTCGATTTATTAAAGTGCATCCTGCTTTTTTGTTGATATAAAGCATACGATTACTGCCTGTTCAGGCAGTTGTTCCCGGGAGGGAGAATCTATGGGCAAAAAGATTTTGATTGCAACGCTCCTGGTAGTGATTCTGGGTGCGGCAGCTATGGTGTGGTATTATCAGTTTCGTGAGCCACCGGTGGAGCCTGAAGATCCAGATATTACCCTGCGCCCGGTGGAAGAACCGGATGAGCAGTTGGACGTCACCGGCCTGGATCCGTTGCAGGAATATCTGGAAAGAGATCCTGAGGAGCCGGACGACCCGGACGCTCTTCCCGATGACCAGGTGATTACCTCCAGATTTATTCAGGATCTGGCAGAGCTGATATTCAGGCATTATCATCCGGCCCGGGAGCCCGGAGAAGAGGGCAGCTTCACCCTCAGCTTCAAGGAGCTGAACATGCATTATGCAACTGAGCTTACGGGTCTGATGCACCAGGAGCAGGAAGTTCTCCAGGCCAGGGAGGAGATCCTGGGACACCTGCTGCAGCCGGAAGTGATCGACCTGGTGGTCCGGCGCTATGGCCCGGAACTCTTTGACAGGCTTATTCACCTCGCAGAAACAAAGCCCCGGGAAATATCCACTTCCCAGGGGGTTAGGGAAAGGCTTCTGGAGAACAGAGAGACAGTGGAGATGCTGCAGATCCTGGCCAGGCGCCTTGAGCATCTGGCTCATGTGTTTTCCAGAACGGCCCGGGAAGAGCCGGTGCTTGAACGTATGCGTCAATACCTGGATACGGTGGAGGAGTTGAACTCTGTATATTTTGAATACTGGCAGCTGGATGATGACGATGAAAGAAGAAGCGAACTGGCTTCCAAGATTAAGCAGCTAATCATGCAGAGGGAAAATATCAGGGGCAGGATAGCGGACCGGGTCTCAACTCCGGAAATCACTGAGGCCGGCTATGATGTGCTCTATGAAGTCCAGTGGATCTTTAGAAGAGTTGAAAAGGGTGGCTTTTCCAGGGATTCCATCCGGGCCATGGCCCAGGCCGGGGAGGATCTTGCCCGCATGGCCAGGGAAAATGCGGATGATCTGGGGGAGGAGTGATTGTCAGATTCTCTGGTCTGGATTTAGTTTTATGAAATCCATAAGAGGGGGGACCAGGTCCTTCAGGGGGCGGCCGAAGTAGAAGGTCAGGTCTTCAGCATGGGCCCCGGTTTTTTCCTGAAAATCCTGTCTGAAGGAATCGTCATATGCCAGGAGCCTGTTTATATCCTCCCGGGCTGTGCCGGGGGCGGTTATTTCCTGCTGCAGCATGCTCGACAGTTCTGTTACAGGACATTTCTCCTCGTGTATGCTGATGAGCTCTTCCATGGCCGAGCCCCGGGGGAAGATAGCCGCCCTGGTGAGGCGGTTTTTCTGGTAATAATTGATCAGGGGGGCTGGGTTCCAGCATTCCAGTATGCCGCACTCCATGGGCCTGGAGCCGTAAATGATGCAATGGCCGGAGTGCTGCTCCAGGAACTGACATCCCCTGTGTTGAGCACTTGCTGATTTTATCTTGATCATTTCCTCGTCCAAGAGCACTGGAGTGCCCATTACGTTGTCCATGGCCGGTTCTCCCCGGCGGTATAGAATAAGGTTTTTGCGCGCCAGTTTTTTCTCGATAATAAGGGGAATATCTTCCTGGTGCAGGGCCGGGCTGTTTCTGCGGCAGCATTCTCCACACTTGATGCACCTGGTCCGGTTGTTCTGGCGATATTTTTCGTATCCCATGGCCTTACCATTAGCCGTTATAAACCCGGGTTGTCAATTAAGGCCGCTCCACCTTACGTTATCTTTGTCCTGAAGAGAGAAGAGAAAAAGTATGCAAATAGTTAAATTGTGAGTTCAAATTAACGTAACTGTTCAGCTTAATGATATGAGCTCCAGTAGTCCGGAAATTCGGCAAACAGGACGTAAAAACTCGCTCCAAGGAAGCGTAAATCAAAACCTATACACGGGTTTGATAACCAGGATATTTTCTATAACATGCTTTGAATCATGTTCGGTTTTTTTACGGTTTTGATTAACGCTTCCTACCTCGCTCAAACAGTTTACGCCCAGTTTGCCGAACCTCCGGACCCTGGCTTTTTGCCCGCAGGTGCTGAATAGTTACAAATTAACATACAATCAACCATAACCATGTTTAAGGATACACCGATGATCAACAAGCTCCTGTTTTGCCTGCTGCTGACTTTTTTCTGGACCATGCCTGTTTACGCCCTGGATATTCAGGTTCCCTCTGAAGTCGGTCGGGGCGAACCATTCTGGGTGGATATCAGGTCTGATGAAAGGCCGGTGGGAATCAAAGTCGGCTGGATGGGCAGGGAGTTTGCAGTTCCCGTGGATCTGCCCGGGAAGCAAAGGGTGCTTCTGGGGGCCGGGCTGGATAAAATGGGAGAGCATGAGCTGAGTATGGTTTTCTACTGGGATGAAGAAAGCCGGGAAAAGACATATAAAATATCTGTAAAGGACAAGGAGTATCCGGAACAGCACCTCAGCCTTCCAGAGGAAATGGTAATTCCTCCAAGGGAAGTCCATGACCGCATTGCCAGGGACAGAGAGCAGATCCGTTCCGCCCTGGGCACCCTGACCATGGACAGGTACTGGGATGGAGATTTTGAAGAACCTGTTCCCGGGGACGTCAGTTCTCCCTTCGGTGTGCAGAGATTTTTAAACGGCCAGCCCAGGTCCGCACACCAGGGAGTGGACCTCAGGGGGCCGGAAGGAACACCGGTAAAGGCAATAGCCAGGGGACGCGTAGTTTTGACCGGGGATTTCTATTATGGGGGAAAAACGGTTATTCTGGATCATGGCCAGGGCATACATTCTCTTTACATGCATCTGAGCAGCATTGATGTAAGGGAGGATGATCTGGTTTACCCGGGGGAAAAGGTGGGAGAGGTGGGCATGACCGGCAGAGCCACCGGGCCCCATCTGCATCTGGGGATATATGTGCTTGGGGATGCTGTTGATCCCATGTATCTTCTGGACAGGTGATATATTCCGGTACCGGAGTCTGTTATCATGGTGGCCGGTTATCTCCCTTTTTCCATAATCCTTTTTCGATACCGAGGCAGGCACCGATAAAAGCATTGTAATGGTACCTGAACTCTTGAAGTATATATTTTTCTACCTATGTCCTGTTTTCACGGATTCAGGATGATAAATATGCACGGCTTAATCTTCACTGGAGGTATCAAGAACCAGGCGGTCCATAATCAGGCCGTAGAATTCGTTGGAGTCCCCGGATGAGTAGCGCCAGCCCAGGTGCATGAGGCAGGATATGCACACGGCTATCTGCCATGTAAATCCGGGAAACCAGGAGAACTCAGCTGTGCTTGGCCCGGTCCCCAGGCAGTTTACTGCCCAGGAAAAGCAGCCTACCTGGAAAACCAGCCCATGGGGGTTTACAAACACGTGCTTCTGGTTGCCGTTGATACTGATACCCGCTTCCTGGCTGGTTATTCTGCTCAGGCAGCCATAGCACAGGAGATTGGGCCTTCCCTGGAATCTCCGGTTTTCTTCCAGGGAAGTCGTGCCCGGGCTGAAGTCCTTTCCTGTTTTTTCCCTCAGTAAAAGATACATGTCAGATTCTCCATGATTAAATCCTTTTTAAATTCATTCGCACTGCATGTCAATTTGGTCATCTCTTGACATGCAGTATTGAATAGGTTCAAAAGAAAGTTTCCGGATGCTTCTGGGAAATGACTGTTTGCAGACGTATGCTGCAGATCCTTCGAAAACAGACAGGTATGGGCTTTTATTTAATTGACCCTGTTTTTGGTTCTTGAAAGTAAATCTTTGTGGCGGGGTGCAAAAGCTAAAAAATGCAGACCGCTTTGCAGTCGATTTTGAGCAGATTGTACATCAGGGGACGACGGAATAAACCTTATAAACAAATGGATGAAACTATGCCAAGGATGACGGTGCCGGAAGTTATAAAGGCCAAGGGACAAAGGAAGTTGACCATGCTTACCGCCTATGAAAGTGCCATGGCCAGGTTTGTGGACCAGGGCGGGATCGACATGATCCTGGTGGGGGATTCGCTTGCCATGGTGGTGCTGGGGCACGAGGATACCCTTTCCGTGACCATGGATGAGATGTTGCACCACACCAAGGCTGTGACCAGAGTTGTCAGTCACTCCCTGGTGGTTGCTGATCTGCCGTTTATGTCCTACCAGGTCAATGTTGAAGATGCAGTGATCAACGCCGGCCGCATGCTCAAAGAGGGACGTGCCGGAGCAGTGAAAGTCGAAGGCGGAGACAGCATTCTGCCCCAGATTCAGGGCATGGTAAAAGCTGGAATACCGGTCATGGGTCATCTTGGGCTTACGCCTCAGAGTATTGCCCACTTTGGGGGATTTAAGGTCCAGGGACGTGGCGAGGCTGGTGATAAAATTGTGCAGGAGGCACGTAAGCTGGAAGAGGCCGGCTGCTTCAGCATAGTACTGGAGGCTGTGCCGCCGGGGCTTGCCTCAAGGATAACTTCAAGCCTGAGCATACCCACCATCGGAATTGGTGCCGGCCAGGATTGTGACGGCCAGGTTCTGGTGATAAATGATCTCCTGGGAATGAGCACTGGACCCGGGCCTCGCTTTGTCAAGAAATACGCAGAGCTGGCAGGGGTTATTTCCGAGGCGGTTGAGCGTTACCGCATGGAGGTTCAAAGCGGTGCATTTCCTGACGAAAGCCATTGCTACAAGGACAGCTAAGGAATTTTGCAACTGTTTACCAACTGTTAAAGCTGGACAGTCCTGTCATCGGGTTTAAGATTCAATCTCCTGGGGCTTTGCAGGTTAGGTCATGAGAATTTTGCTGCAGAGGACAAAGTGGGCCAGGGTCGAGGCGCTGGTAGACGGAGAGTCCAGGGTGGTGCAGGTTGGCAGGGGCCTGACAGGACTGGCGGGCTTTTTCCGTGATGATGCAGAGCTTCCAGGGAGCAGGGCCTGGGAGTCCTTGGCTGGAAAGCTTCTCAACCTGAGAATATTTCCCGATGAAAATCAGCGAATGAACCTGAGCCTGGCGGATATCCAGGGGGATTTGCTGCTGGTGCCGCAGTTCACCCTGTATGCCGACTGCCGTAAGGGGCGAAGACCCGGATTTTCTGATTCTCTGCCTGGAGAAGCTGCCTCAGAGCTTTTCAAGTCTTTTGTAGAGCGGATGGAGCAGTCCTGGGACAAGGTGTATGCAGGCTTTTTCGGTGCGGACATGGTCCTGGAGCTGTGCAACTTGGGGCCGGTGACCATTATGCTGGACAGCCGGGATTTTGAATAGGACAGACCAGGTCCGCCCGCC
The DNA here is from genome assembly GCA_003553695.1 of Desulfonatronospira sp. Lineage (GTDB taxonomy): Bacteria > Desulfobacterota > Desulfovibrionia > Desulfovibrionales > Desulfonatronovibrionaceae > Desulfonatronospira. The sequence goes on along the minus strand of PWFB01000044.1, from coordinate 4,309 downwards.
CAGTGCAGGAAAAGGACATTCTCGTCCGTAACTGTTATGGGCAGGTCTTTCACCAAAAAAAACAGTTTTTTCTAATTGAATGAAAAAAGTAAAATTGCTCATTGCCGAGGATTCCAGCATAAATCGGAAGTTTCTGCTGCGTCTTCTGGGGGAAGAGTTTGAGATAGAGGAAAGCTGCGACGGAGAGGAGGCGCTGGAAAAGTTTGCAGCCTTTGCTCCGGACATAGTGTTATTGGACATCCATATGCCTGTTATGGACGGCCTGGAAGTGATTCGGCGTATCCGCAACTCCTGGGTGAAACGGGATGTTTTTATCCTGGTGCTCACGGGTGAGGAGTCCACAGAAGTCAAGGTGGAGGCCCTGAACCAGGGGGCGAACGATTTCGTACTCAAGCCCTTTGTCCGGGAGGAGCTTCAGGCCAGGGTCAGGGTGGCCAAGAGACAGGTTCTCATTCTGGAAGAGCTGCGCCGGGCCTATTCTGTTATCTCTTCGGAAATGGACATGGTGGCCGACCTGCAGACCAGGCTGCTGCCCCGGGGAGGCTTTGATTTTCCAGGGGTTGACCTGGACTGGATGTATCTGCCTTCCGGCCGGGCCAGCGGGGACTATTATGATTTTTTTCCGGTGGGTCCTGACACGTTGCGTTTCGTGGTGGCTGACGTTTCCGGGCATGGAGCCAGGGCCGCATTTATCATGAACACTGTGCGGGCGATTTTTCGCATGTCCTGGCGTAATTATTTCCCCCTGGAGCAGGTGGTCTCTTTTGTGAACGACGATCTGTGCCAGATCGTGGGAGGGGAGGCTGATTTTGTCACCCTGATGGCTTGCGATCTGGACTTGAGCACAAAAACGCTTTTGTATATCAATGCCGGGCATTGTCCGGGGTTTATTCTGACCGACCAGGAGATAATTCACCAAGTAAGTCCAAATTGCAGGCCCCTGGGGATTTTTTCTCTGGACATATCCGCAGGGAAAATTTCCTTTAAAAACAGCCTCAAGGCATTTTTGTATACAGATGGTTTCTACGAGTGGGAGCTGGCCCCTGGGGAAATCCTGGGGCTGGACAGGTTTCGAGACGAGGTGCAGCAGATGATTTTTCAAAACGGTTTTGATCTATGGGCTCTCAAGGACAGACTGGAGCGTGTAGGAGAACACAGGGTCAGATTCAGGGATGACCTCACCGCCCTGTGGATCAGGACAAATATTTAAGATGGGCGGAGGTTTTCATGCTGCAGTTGACCCTCAATGATACCGTTACTCCCTGCAGGGCCAGGATGATTGTCCGGGCGGTTAAGTCTTTTCTGGATACCTTTGTGACCTCTGAGGTTCTGTTCGATATTGAACTGGTCCTGACCGAATCCTGCAACAACTCCGCCCTGCATGCTTATCAGGGTCTGCCTGGAGAGCTGGAAATAAAGCTGGATATAGTGGAAAACCAGCAGGTTGATTTGCAGATAAGAGACTGGGGCAGGGAGTTTCAGTGCCCGTGGAATCTGCCGGAGACTTTCGAGGAGTCCGGTCGGGGTATCTACATAATGCGTCAGGTGATGCATACCTTTGATTATTCCCGGGAAAACGACAGCAACGTGTTTACTTTCACTAAAAGAGTCGAGCCTGAACAATGGAAAGAGTGCAAGTAGAGGAGAAGGGACACGTCCTTACAGTGGACATCTCTCAGGAAGTGACCATGGAGGTTGTGAATGACCTCAAAAAAGATTTTGAAGGTTTTTTCAGTGGATCATGGCAGGTGCTGGCCCTGGACCTGTCAGAGGTGAGCTTTATGGACAGCGCGGGGATCGGTTTTGTCACCGCTCTAAACAACCGCAGCCTGCAGGAAGGCAGAATATTCTGCCTGCTCAACCCTTCTGAACAGGTCATCAAGACCCTGAAGCTGGTTAATCTCTGGGACCTGTTCCAGGTGCATCAATCACTGGATGAAATATTCAGGCTGTATCCCGCAGAATAAAGGCAGTTTTTATCCAGAGGCTCTTCTTTTTTCGTAACTGTTCACCATGATAGTGATATCTTCTCCTGTTTAGATTGTCCAGCTCTCAGGTGGTGAACAGTTACCTTATCCGCCTTTCAGCTTATCTGGGGATGAATCGCTGCAGCATGTCCCTGGCCCCGTTTCTCTGCTCCTCCCGGCCTTCAGGGTCCACCTGGTCCATGAGCTGCTGCAGCAGGCCTTCTCCTTTTTCCTGCAGGAGATCGCGCAGTATGACCTCCATATCCAGGCTGACACTTACATCTTCATAGGGTCCACGGATACGCAGAGGGATGCCTGCCCGGGGCAGAGCATATCTTTGTTCGATTTCTTCCTTCAGTGCACCCGCAAGGGTAACTCTGGACCTGGATTCAAGGTAGGAATCCGGCAGATCTATACGCATGTCTCCGGTCATGCCCAGAACAGGGGAATCAAGTTCCAGGTCCTGGGAGGAGGCGATTCCGGAAGCAATATCAAAGCTGCCCTTGAAGCTGGAAAACCCGGTTGTTTTTTCATCATTGTCCCTGCTGGGCCTTTGTTCACCAAAGGCCACAGCAAATCCGTCCCGGATCTTGTGTTCCAGGTCCATGCCCCGGATGGTTCCATCGCGTAATTCCATGCGGGCATGGCCAAAGAGGTTTTCCAGAAACATGTCTGTGTTTGTGCCGAAGGTCTTGAGCTCGCTGTCCAGTTCTGCAGTGCCGGACAAAAAGTCCTTTTCCGCCACATCCTGGAGAAGGGGTTGTACCTGTACATCCATGAGGCTCTTTTTCAGCTCGATGTGGGCTTCATCATTTACGTCCCTCAAGGTAATAAAACCCTCCATCGAGCCCTGGTAGAGCTTTGCCTTCAGCGGGGATATGCGCATTTCCCCGTTGTCCGAGGTTATTTCCGCGGTCATCTCATCTATTGCCGCCTGGTAAGCCTTGAGACTGGTCATTTTAATGTGACCTTCCAGGGTGAAATCGTGCAGAAAGCCAAGGCTTATTTCACTGTTTTCGTCATTTCCTGGATTTGTATCAGGGCTGTTGCCCCGATTGTTGCCTGATTCTTTGTTTTCCTCCGGTGGAGGCATGAGGCGATCCAGGTCCAGGTTGTCTGCTTCCAGGTCGATCCTGATGCGGGGAATGTCGTCCAGTTCATGGGCGCTTATCTGTCCTTGAAAATCGGCATCCATTGCCTGCATAGACAGTCCGGAAACTTCCATGCTCCCCGCCCCGAAGGCATAAACAATATCCCCGCGTATTCTGGCGTCTTTTATTGGTTCATGCAAAAATTCCCCCGAAAGGTCCAGATCCATATCCAGATCCGAAAGCTTGACGGTTCTTTCTTCTCCCAGCAGCAGGGCCTGGGTCTTGAGATCCACCCTGGCATCAAGTTCAGGGCTGAAGCTTTTGAACTTCATGTCCGATTCCAGGCCGAAGGGCTCGTCCTGCCTTATACGTTCTGTAAGGAGATTAAGGTCTTCAATGCGGAAGTGGGCATCTGTCCCCAGGTCCCTGTAGGATATGTTTGAGTCGGTGATTTCCAGCCCGGCGATATCCAGGGCCGGGATGAAAAAGTCGCCGGACCCCTGATCTGGAGGTTCGTTATTCCCTGCGTAGGCCAGAGAGGGGCTAAGCCGGGTGCCATCGATGGTTTGATCCGGCCTGGAAGCAATCCAGTTGGGCCGGCCCTGGGCGTCTTTTATCAAGTCCAGGTTGAGACCTTTAAGGACCACGCGGTCCATCTGGACCTGGCCCAATAGCAAAGGCCACACCTTGAGCCGTATTTGCAGTGCCTCAACTGAGCCCAGGTTTTCATCTTCAAAATCCGGTGGGTTGGCTACGCTGGCCCTGCCTACATCAAGGCCCAGCCAGGGTAGAAAAGAAAGTTCGATATCCCCCTCCAGTGAGACCTGGTAGCCTGTGGCATTGTAAATGCCTGCCTCTACTTCGGGCTTGTGCTTGTTGAAATCAACTATATGCGGCAGAATAATAATGGCCAGGATAATCAGGAAAAGAAGAATGCCCACAATGGCCACGGTCAGTTTAATTGTTCTTGCCATGTTTCATTACCTCTCTTTTAATGACTTTTCTTTCCAGGATTGCTGCTTGGCTATGAGCGAAAATTGTAGCCGCCTGATGGGGATTTTTGGTCTCCAGGGTATTGCCGGGCCGTAAAAAACGGACTGTTCATGGGGACAGTCAAATTTTGTCCTGGAGTAACTGTTCACCATAAAGCTATAAGTTCCAGTGGTCCGGAAATTCGGCAAACAGGACGTAAAAACTCACTCCAAGGAAGCGTAAATCAAAACCTATACACGGGTTTGATAACCAGGATTT
>PWFB01000031.1 GCA_003553695.1 Desulfonatronospira sp. | reverse complement strand
CGACAAAGGCTATACTTCTGAAGCCTTGATTTTTGACTTCGCCCAGGGCCTGCACAGACGGCGAGTAAGTGGAGTATTGAGCACCATAGTGGTACGTGCCATGGGAAACATCGAAATAGGAACCGCAGCATTCAAGTATCTGCTCACCGGTACGGGCCAGCATGGGTTCCCTGTTGAACAGGCCTTTGTTTCTGCTGACCACGGCCCCGTCTATGCGGCCTGATTCCATAAGATGCATAAGAATTGCAGTCACGGCTCCGCCATCGGTGGCCCTGTCCAGGACCTGGCTGTCTCTGGCCCGCAGGATGCTGGAGGATATTATTTTGCCTGCCGGCTCCTCCCAGTCTGCAAGACTGTTTATTTCCGTATCCAACTCTTCTACTTCAGGGCAGAGCATGTAACATATTCCGCATTCCAGGCAGCTGTTCCGGTCCTTGTAACGCGGAAAACCATCCTCTCCAATTTCCAGTGCCCCGTAATTGATGGCGGTACAGAAAGTTGCGCATCCCCCGCACATATGGCAGCGATCATTCTGCTGGACTTCCTGAACCAGGTTTTGAAATGAACTCATATTCGCCTCCTTTGTGGCTGCTCCTCAGGGTGTGGAGCAGGTAGATATGGGCATTATACCGGGCTTTACGGTTTTCTTGAGTCCGCTGTCAGGGAATAGCCCCGCACTCGTTTATAAGGCTACACCTTTCTGTTTACCATCTGCATAATAAAAGAGAGTGCAGGGAGGGGGTATTTTAATTCCCTTCAGCGGACCCAAGGAAGCTAACGCGCCAGACCTCCTGCCGGTCAGCTTATGCCCCATCTAACAAGTTGTGTGCCTGAATTGTAAAAAGTGTTAAAAAATAGTTTGTTAAAGATGTTTAAAGGCAGGTTCAAATTTTGGGTGAATCCGGTGGGATGTTTTATCTTGCATCGCAAGACAAGTCAGGCCAGCTTTGAAAGCCATCAGGAAAACACCTTCGGGGTCTATGGTTTGCGGGACTTCACAGGGGAGAGGCCGTATTTTTTGAGCATGGCGTAGAGCCTGGGCCTGGATAACCCTGAAATACTGCAGGCCGTGGGCATATGTTTGCCTGATGCCTGCATAAGCTCTTCAAGGTATTTTTTTTCAATCCTGGCCAGGGCCTGCTCGCGGTACTCTTTAATTTTTGGAAATTTTTCCTTAAGTGCAGGTGCTTGATTACCGGTGAGGGCCTGCATCATGTCTTTTTCCATTGTCTGCTGCTTGCAGAAAACTTTCAGGGGCAGGGGCAGATGTTCCGGCTGAATAACAGGTTCATGACGGGCCGTGATGGCTGTATGTTCCAGGGTGTTTATGAGCTCACGAACATTTCCCGGCCAGCTGTAACCTGCGAAAGCATCTATCACCTCAGGGGAAGGCTGCTTGTTTTCCAGACCGTGTTTTTTGCAGATCCTGTCCAGAAAATAGTACATGAGCTCCATCACGTCTTCCTCTCTGGATTTAAGAGGAGGAAGGGTCAAGGCAAAACTGTGAAGGCGAAACAGGAGGTCCCGGCGAAAAGTCCCTTCAGCGCACATCCGTTCCAGATCCTTGTTTGTGGCTGCAATCAGTCTGAAATTACAGAAAATCTCCGTAGCTGAGCCTACCGGTCTGAAGCGGCGCTCCTGAAGAACCCGCAGGAAAAGTTTCTGAGTATTAAGAGAGAGTTCCCCTATTTCATCCAGAAAAAGGCTTCCGCCGTGAGCCTGCCTTATAAGCCCGGGGTGCTTTTTGTCTGCAGTGGTGAAAGCTCCTTTCTCGTGTCCGAAAAGGGTGCTTTCCACAAGGTTTTCTGGCAGGGCGGCGCAGTCTATGATAACAAAGGGCTTGTGACTTCTGGGGCTGTTCAGGTGTACAGCCCTGGAGAAGAGCTCTTTTCCGGTTCCGGTCTCACCATAGATGAGCACGCTGGAGTTGCTGCGTGCGAATGATGCAATGGTGACCAGGCAGGAGCTTATGCTTCGGGACGAACCAACGATTCCACACCTTTTAAAATCATCATCATTGATCGCTGACAGAGTGCTGGAGGCTTCCAGGGCTCGCCCGACTGACTCGCGCAGTCTTTTCCAGAACACCGGTTTATGAAAATAATCCCATGCTCCCAGGGTGATGGCTGTCTTAATCAGATCTGGGTCCTTTTCGTCTGTAACTACAATGACAGCCGGCCTGCGGGGCTGCTCCATGTTTTTTCGGAAAAAACTCAGGTGGGTATCTTTGGACAGGTGGAGGTCCAGGATGACTGCCTCGCACTTTTCAAGCAAATCAGTTCTCAAGTCCTGAAAATCATCTGCAGCATGACAGCTGCAAAGCGATCGCATTTCCCGGACCGCTTCCCTGTAGAAAGCTCTGTCACGGGAATAAATGAAGATTCTGGGGGATTTTTTCAAGCCGGTTCTCCTGTTCATTATAGACAGAAGTTTCGTCCGGATGCCTTACTGCGTAAGCTTGCAAAAGGCTTGCCTGTCAGTTGAAAATCTTGACAGAAAATCAATGATATAAAGCGGATAATTAAAAGATCTGTTCGGTACAGTTTCCGCCCTGCCGACCTGAACGCCTTTATACTGCGGGATTATTCGGCTTTGCAGCAGGCAGAAGTAAAGTATCATCCAGCAAGACTTATTTTAAGCTTTACCAGAAAAAGTCTTGCTTTACAATATTTTTTACAGGAAAAGTTCAGGCATTCCTTGAATCCGCAGTTAGAGGGTTTTCATCCGGAAACGGTTCTTTTTCCCTTTGACGGCGTCAATCTGCACAATTTTTCGTCACCGTATTAAGATACGCCTCCTCATAATTGCTTGATTTCCTTGCCAAAAGAAAAAACTCCTCGTTTCCGGAAAGAAAACCATCAGTTTCAGCATCCGGAAATAAAGAATTTCCGGATGGGAACTAGAGGGCAAGACGCGACCGAATAAAATCCTTTCTAAGGGATATAAGCGAATTTGAAGCCTTGTGCCAGGGCTTGAAAGGCAGTTTGATTTATGCAAGGCTTGGTTTTATGGCGTTAAGGATGATATGTATATTTAACAAGTCAGGTGCCTGAAAGCAGGAAAAATCCACAGTTATATGCAAAAGCTTCAAGAAGTTTTAGATAGAATAGACGGCAGAGGATACAAGGCATACAAGGATCTGCAGGGCGGGTATTCCTTCGGGGATTGCAGGCTCATTGTGGATTATGTGCAGGGGGATCCCTACGCTCCTCCGTCCCGGGTAAGGGCGGTTGTGCCCTGGGAGACGGCGGGTCTTCCGGAAAATGCCCTGCAGGGAGATGCCAGGAGGGTCGCCGCCAGGGATTTTCTGGCCCGGGCTTTTTCCCGGGCTGTTCAAGATGAAAAGGATATCAGAATAGATGCCGGAAAGCAGACCGTTCTGGACCGCACTGCCTGTCTTTTTACTCCGGATGGGGTGGAACTGAGGTTTACGGTGACCCTGCCGGCCAGAGGCAGGACCATACTGGGGCGACAGGCCGCAAGGCTGCTTTTGGAGTCTGTTCCTGAGGCGGTGAGGGCGGTTACTTCAAAACGTCTGGATTTAAAGGCCCTGAAGCATCACTGCGATGTGACCCAGGACCAGCAAAGCCTGCGGGCACAGCTGGATGAACTGAATCTGGCCGCTTTTCTGGCGGATGGTTCCATTCTGCCCAGAAGATCCGGGGTGGATGACCGCCCTCTGCAGGACGCGGTTAAGCTTTCTTCGCCCAGTAGTCTGCGGGTGACCCTGGATACTCCCAATGCCGGTCCATTGTCGGGGCTGGGTATTCCTTTGGGGGTCAGCCTGATAGTGGGCGGTGGATTTCACGGCAAGTCCACTCTTTTAAAGTCAGTGGAAGCCGGGGTGTATGATCATATCCCGGGAGACGGCCGGGAAAGAGTGGTCAGCAATGCCCTGGCCCTTAAAATCCGGGCCGAGGACGGCAGGGTGGTACACAGCACTGATCTGTCGCCCTTTATAAGCAATCTGCCTTACGGCAAATCCACCCGGGATTTTTCCACGGACCTGGCCTCAGGCTCCACCAGCCAGGCCGCATCCATGCAGGAGGCCCTGGAAATGGGGGCCGGAGTGCTGCTGGTGGACGAGGATACTTCCGCCACCAACTTCATGATCCGGGATCAGAGGATGCAGAAGCTGGTAGCGGCAGCAGACGAGCCCATAACCCCTTTTGTGGACCGTATCCGGGAGCTGAGCCACGGACTGGGGGTATCCACCCTCCTGGTCATGGGAGGCTCGGGAGATTATTTCGACCATGCGGACACCGTCATCCAGATGCATGAATACCAGCCAAGGGACGTAACCGGGGCCGCCAGGGAAATCGCTGCAACCTACACCACCGGCCGGGTAAAAGAGCCGGAATCTTCCTTGAAGGCTCCGCTTGCCAGGGTCCTGGATGCTGCCAGGCTTGATCCGTGCAGCAAGCCGGGAAAAAGGCGCATCAAAGTGGACGGACTGGATGTTTTGCTGTTCGGCAGGGACGAGGTGGATCTGCGCGCCCTGGAGCAGCTGGCAGATCCTTCACAGGTGAAGACCATCGGGTTAATCCTGGCCAGGCTGGCTGAAAACGGGAAAGTGATACATGATCCGGCAGCGCGTATCAGGCGCATGCTGGAAAATGATCTGCCCCGGCTGGCCTTTGCCCCGGAAGGGGACCTGGCCCGGCCCAGGCCCCTGGAAGCCATGGCCGTACTGAACCGCCTGCGCAGCGCCCGCCTGAAAAGTTCCAGGGGATAGTCCGGGGCTGGTGTCCCGCAGATAAATGATGTGACTGCAAAAAGTCATTTTTGCAGTCACAGACGTCAGAGATCAGATGTCAGATATCAGTATAAACAAAGAGTTATGTAGGTTATTGATTTCTTCCATTAATTTTTCGACTTTTTGCAGGTGCATCATAAAATATCAGGTCCGGAAAAATTCCCTGTACCACTTTACAAACCGCTCAATTCCCTCTTTAACTGAAGTCTCGGGCTTGTAATCCAGATCCCGGACCAGATCATCCACATCGGCATAAGTGCTGGGCACGTCACCTGGCTGCAGGGGAAGCAGGTTTTTCCGGGCCTTTTTTCCCAGGGCATTTTCCAGGGCCTGGATAAAATCCATGAGCTGTACAGGGTTGTTGTTGCCGATGTTGTAAAGCCTGTACGGTGCGCTGGATGAGGCCGGGTCGGGATCTTTGGGATCCCAGTCCGGGTTGCCTGCGGGAGGATGATCCAGGACCCGCACCACTCCTTCCACGATATCATCGATATAGGTAAAGTCGCGCTGCATTCGTCCGTGGTTGAATACATCAATTGGTTTATCCTCAAGCATGGCCCTGGTGAACAGGAAAAGAGCCATATCCGGGCGTCCCCAGGGGCCGTATACAGTGAAAAAACGCAGTCCGGTGCAGGGCAGCCCGTATAGGTGGGCATAGGTGTGGGACATGAGTTCATTGCTCTTCTTGCTGGCGGCATACAGGCTTATGGGGTGATCCACATTGGCGTGCACTGAAAAGGGCTGTGTTTCATTGAGTCCGTACACGCTGGAACTGCTGGCAAAGACCAGGTGTTCCACCTGGTTGTGCCGGCAGCATT
>PWFB01000033.1 GCA_003553695.1 Desulfonatronospira sp. | reverse complement strand
TTGATTAACGCTTCCTACGTCGCTCAGACAGTTTACGCCCAGTTTGCAAAGCCCCCGGACCCTGAATATCAGTGGTGCGCTTAGTTAGATTGACCAATTTTATCAGATGGTGAATAGTTACAAAATCAATACAGGCTGGTCAGGTAAAATATGTCTTCTTTTGTATTGGAAATAAGCGCACAAGAACAGGACTATCTTAAAAATCTGGCTTTTTTGAGTATAAAGTCCCGGATAGAGGGCCGGGAGCCTGATTATCCCATGCCACCCAGCGAAAAGCTCAAGAAAAAGCTGGGTGCATTTGTGACTCTGAAAATAAAGGGGAGATTGCGCGGCTGTATTGGGAATATTGTTGGAGATGGGCCTCTCTGGAAAACCATCATAAGAATGGCCGGAGAAGCCGCCTTCAATGACCCCAGGTTTCCAGAGCTTACTGCACAGGAGTTGCAGCTGCTGGAGCTGGAGATATCCATACTGAGCCCACTGGAGCCTGTACCGGATATCGCCCGTATTGAACCCGGCAGACATGGACTGGTGGTGCGCAAAGGGCCATACTCCGGACTTCTTTTACCCCAGGTGGCCCGGGAATGGGGATGGGACCGCGAGACCTTCCTGGCCCAGACCTGCCGCAAGGCCGGCCTGCCTGAGGATTGCCACAAGGATAAAGGTGTTCAGCTGTTCTGGTTTCAGGCGGCAGTCTTTTAGATTGCCGCACTCTCTCTTCTGAGTCCCCTAAGCCTGAATCATTTCCCTGTACCTGACAAAGAAATACCGGCTGTCGTGGGGGCCGGATGCGGCTTCCGGATGATACTGAATGGCCATCACCGGCCTGGTCTTGTGTTTGAATCCCTCCAGGGTGTTGTCGTTTAGATTGATATGCGTCTGCTCCAGAAAGTCCAGGTGGTCGATATTGACGCAGAACCCGTGATTCTGGGAGGAAATCTCAATCTTACCCGTGTCTAAGTCTTTGACCGGATGGTTCATTCCGTGGTGGCCGAACTTCAATTTAAAACTGGAAGCACCCATGGCCAGTCCCAGGAGCTGGTGACCCAGGCAGATGCCGGCCACAGGAAACTTTTCCAGTAGTCCGGATATGATCTCGATGCTTCTGGTCATTGCTGCCGGGTCACCCGGCCCGTTGGACAGGAAAACGCCGTCAGGAGCGGCTTTGACCGCCTCCTGTACTCCGAAATCCCAGGGGACCACCAGAAGTTCCAGGCCTTGAGCCTTGAGCAGCCGCAATATGTTCCATTTGATGCCGTAGTCGTAAACCAGGACCCTGGGCCCGGTGCCCGGCCAGTCATAGCTGCCGTCCTGGTTGAGCTCTGCCTGCATGGGTCCCCACTCGGTCCAGGCAAAAGGGATTGTGCAGCCAGCCTTTTCAGCCAGGTTGAGGCCTTCCATGTGCGGAAGCTGCAGGGCTCTTGCAGCAAGTCTTTGAGGATCGTTTTCAGTTGTGGACATGACCCCGCGCATGGCCCCGAAATTACGGATATGAGTGGTCAGGGCCCTGGTGTCTATACCCTCGACGCCCATGACCTTGTGTTCTCTTAAATAATCGGGCAGAGATCTGGTAGCTCTCCAGTTGGAGGGGATCTGGCAGCATTCCCTGGTAATGAACCCGGCGGCCTGAATCTTTTCCGATTCCACGTCTTCGGGGTTTACCCCGTAATTGCCCATGAGGGGATAGGTCATGCACACCATCTGGCCCATGTAGGAAGGATCGGTAAGTATTTCCTGGTATCCGGTCATGCCGGTATTGAATATTACCTCTCCCTCGGCCTCGCCCATGCCGGTGAAGGACCGGCCCTCAAACCATGTCCCGTCTTCCAGGGCCAGTAAAGCTTTCATTTCTGTCTCTCCTGCAGTAATTGAACTGTTCTGGAAATATCTTCAGGCACGTCCACCCCGTGACATGTATAACGGGTAACAACCACGTCAATGGGGATGCCGGCCTCCAAAAGCCGCAATTGTTCAAGCTTTTCAGTCTGCTCCAAAAAGCTTTGCTTCATCTGCTGAAATTTCTCCAGGGTATCATAACGGTATGCATAAAGCCCGATATGTCCCAGGAAAGGACCTGACCCGTCATGGGACCAGGGAATGGGGTTGCGGGAGAAATAAAGCGCCCGCCCGCTTTGGGATATAACCACCTTGACCGTATTGTGGCTTTTGGCCTCCAGGGAATCTATCCATCTGGCCGGGGTGGTCACGCAGACCCCGGTAGCTGATACAAAAGGCTTAAGGAGTTGGTCAAGTATTTTCGGCTCCAGGGCCGGTTCATCCCCCTGGATGTTCACCACCACGCTTTGCCGGGCAAGCCCCAGCTGCCTGGCGGCTTCCATGATGCGGTCGGTACCGCTGTGGTGCTCCGGGGAGGTCATGAGTGCAGGCACTTCCAGTTCCCCGGCTGCCCGGTAGATCCTTTCGTCGTCCGTTGCCAGGTAGACACGGTGCAGGAGGCTGCACTGCACCGCCCGCTGGTACACATGCCAGAACATGGGTTTGCCCAGGATGTCCGCCAGGGGTTTGCCCGGAAACCTGGTGGAAGCGTACCTGGCCGGGATTATACCGGTAAATACGGGAGAGCCATGATCTTCAGTCAAGTCTCATGGACTCCCTTACCTGGCAACAATGCCGGCCAGTTCCTGTGTTCCGCCCCTGCGACTCTGCAGATACTCCTTGAACTTTTTTTCCACCTGTTCCCTGGACATGCTCTGGGACTGCTGCAGCCTGGCGTTGAGCTCATGCTCGTCGCGGACCTGGATGAGCAGGCCGGCATGCACAATTTCCCGGCCTACCCAGGTGAAATTGTCCCAGAACGGTCCCACGCAGGGTACAACACCCTGACCCAGGGCCTCCAGGAAGTTCTGTCCGCCGCAGGGCATGAGGCTTCCGCCCACGAAGACAGATCTGGCCATGGCATAAGCTGCTTCCAGTTCTCCGAAGCCATCCCAGAGGATTACCCCGGCAGGGACGGTTCCGGATTCAAGACTGGAACGCAGGGTATAAGGAACACCTTCAGTGTCCAGAATTTTCTTCCAGGGCTTGATACGGCTCATGTGCCTGGGAAAAAGGGCTATGGTGGTTTTGGGTCTGGCGCTGTAAAGCCTTTGTATCACCCGGGAAATCTGAGGTTCTTCTTCTCTGCGCACTGATCCAAGGACTATGAGAGCGTGCTTGGGCTTGAAGAAGGAGGAAAGGGGATTCTGGACATAGGGGATGGGGTCTTTGTCCGCCAGGAGGTCGAATTTGATATTGGATATGATCGAGGTCTGGGCAGAAGGAAAAAGCGAGGCAAATCTCTCCCTGTCCCTTTCAGATACAGCAGCAATTCTGTCCGGACCAATGGATGCCAGAAACCTGCGCAGGGGATAGTACCGGCAGAAGCTCTTGAGGCTCAGGCGGCCGTTGCCAAGGACCACCGGGACATTTTTCCGCCTGCAGGCATGGAGAAGAGAAGGCCAGATTTCAGTTTCAAGAAGCACCAGATTTTCAGGTCTGACCCTGCTCAGGGCCATGGCCATTATGCACATGTTATCGAAAGGAAAGTAGGCCTTCTGTGCATCTTCCTTGATTTCTTTGTCCAGCAAATCCATGCCCTGCCGGGTATTGGTGGTGACCAGGATCTTTCTGACACCCCTGCGGTTGAGTTCGCGTACCAGAGCGGCAGCCAGCCTGGCCTCGCCCACGGAAGCCGCCTGTATCCATACCTGGAAGGGGCCCCGGGGCATGCCGAAACCAAGCCTGCCCGAGTCAATGGGGGTTTCTCTTCTGACTATGAGCAGTATGGGAAGGGCAATGACCCAGAGCAGGGAATAAAGCATAAGCAGGGCCCAATGGCAAAAGGAAATTCTTCTGGTCTTCATCTTTTCACCTCGGCTGGTTGGAGTTTAATGCCAGGGACAAAAGCCTGGCAATGAGGTCTGTAAAACCGATTCCGGCCTGTTCTGCCGCCTTGGGCACCAGGCTCGTCCGGGTCATGCCCGGCAGTGTGTTGGTTTCCAGAATATAGATGTTGTCCTGCTGGTCCAGCATGAAGTCTGAGCGGCTGTAGTGCCTTAGTCCCAGAATCCTGTGGGCCTTGAGAGACATCTCCTGTATCCTCCGGCTAGCTTCCTGAGATATGGGAGCAGGGCAGATCTCTATCGCCCCGTCTGGATCGTATTTGCTGCGGTAGTCGAAAAAATTGCCTTTAACCGGCTGTATCAGGATGGGCGGCAGGGGCTCATTGTCCAGGACAGCACAGCTTACTTCAAGGCCGTTGATGAGTTCTTCCACCAGAATTTCATGTTTGGAATCAGCCTGGTCCAGAAAAGAGTTCACTTCCTCCTGGCTGTAAAATATCTGCATGTCCAGGCTGGACCCCCCCAGGTTGGGCTTGCAGATCACAGGGGGAGGGATCCGGTGCAGCAGGCCCTGGGGATAATACAGCCCGCCCCTGGGGGTCTTCAGTCCGTGATTGGAGTAAAACTGCTTGCTCAGGGCCTTGTTCAGGGCCAGAAAGGAACCCCGGACACCGGAACCCTGGTAAGGCAGGCCCACATCTTCAAGAACACCCTGCACACTGCCGTCTTCACCGGGAGCCCCGTGCAGGTTTATTATGGCCGCGTCAGCTTCACGGGCCTTATTTACAAGTTCCTGGTAGTCAGGGGAGAGGTCCAGAAAAAGAACTTCATGTCCCAGGTTTTTCAGCGCTTCTTTGATCTGTGCTGCACCGTTCAGGGAAACCTGTCTCTCCTTGGACCACCCTCCTGCTATCAAAAGTACGCGCATTCAAATCCGTCTCAAGACTCTGGTTGAGCTGTTCATGGATGTGCAGGGTCTGCTGCCATGACCGGCGGATAAGGCCCTGCATCCTTTCGTTGATACCGTAGCGTGTGTTAATATCTGAATATCTTGTCTCCAGGCTGACTATCCGGTCATGCATCACCCGTTTGTCGCTGTAGATGATGACCAGGGGCAGAAAAAACCTGTGGATGTCGACTTCTCCAGGCCAGTAGACGTGGTGCATTACTCCCTGGGCGATGGCAGGGTTGCCGGTAAATTCCATGACCAGGCTCGCCCCCAGCTGGTTGTGACTTCCACCATGCTCCACACAGTACAACTTGCCCACATCGTGCAGCAGGGCGGAAGCCTGAACCGCCCCGGCATCAAACTCTATTCCCTTTTGCAGGGCCAGGGTGCAGATTTTCCCGGCAACCCGGGCCACCAGGATGCTGTGATCTATGATATGCCGGGGAAGGCTGTAATATTCCAGGTAATGAAGGCATTCCTCCCGGGAGGGAACTTTCCACCGGGGATCTGCTGGATATGGAACTGGCTGGAAAGTATAAATCATTGCCTTGACTGTGGTCCCGGGGTTCTGGTTGTATGCCTGCCTGCAGTTAACCCAGCTTTGCCATTGATATCTTTACACTGGGGTTTTTCTATGAAAAAATGTAATGTTCACCATAATGAAAGTTAGTTCCAGTGGTCCGGAAATTCGGCAAACAGGACGTAAAAACTCGCTCCAAGGCAGCGTAAATCAAAACCTCTTCAACTTTTTTCAGCCAGAAAATCTTCAATTATATTATGTTTTGAA
>PWFB01000144.1 GCA_003553695.1 Desulfonatronospira sp. | reverse complement strand
GTGCCTCCGGTGACCAGAAATGTCTGCTGCTTATGTTTTATAACCATAATGACGGCCAGCGGATACCAGGCCTTTATGCTTCAGGTGTATAAAAAGGCTTCCTTTCTGGCGCAGCCCTGGGAGAAAATGTATTTCAGCCACTTGACCCCCTTTGTTGTTGCGCTCAGGTTGTCCAGGTAAGGTTCAAACTCCTTCAGGGCCTGGCGGATCTTTTCTTTTTCCAGTGGATCCTGGTGATCAATATAGTAATCATATTCCAGTATCCCCCGCTTGCCCATATCCAGCGGGGTCAGGAAGCCATAATCATGCTCTATGCCGTGACTGTCAGCGATGCGCCCCAGCTCTGTGCAGATCTGCCTGGTCACTTCCACCCGGTCCAGGGGCACATAGACCAGAAAGGCGAACATGTGCTTGCGCCGGGACATGCGGGCGCTGATGATCCTGAACATGTTCAGCCAGACCATGTCGGTCATCTCCGGTCTTGCATAGAGTCTGGTATAAAAATCCCGCAGATCCTCATCCACTGCCAGGGCCGCGGTTTCAGGGGAGGGTCTGAGCACGGCCTCCAGCAGGGAGTGCATTTCCCGGCTCAGCAGCATGGCGTAGGGAGGCTTATCTGTGTCCATGCCCGATACTAGTTCCAGCCATTCATCATCGGCAAGTCTTGGCAGGCCGAGCATAAGCATTTTGAACAGCTTTGAATCAATAACCAGCTCGTGCATGGATCTTACCGCCTGCCTGGCAAAACGGTCACCGATCATGAACACCACGCAGCCAATCCCCAGGGCCTGACTCAGGCCGTAACGCACTTTGTCCGCAAGCTCGGCCGAAGGGGACATGAACGTGGAAAGATAATGCCCGCCCAGCACTCCAACGGCCAGCCCGATCCGCCTTCTGCCGAGTTCCCGGGCGAAGAGGACTGCCTCTTCAAAATCATCAAAAGGGATCATCAATCCTTCTTCATCTTCAGTTGTGGGGTGCAGGCGCACATGGGCCAGGGTGCAGATACCCGGAGGAGGGGTCAGCTTGTGCTCAAAGCAGAAGGCGTTGGGTGCGCCGGGATCGTTGAGCCGGAAGAAATCCCCTCTGGAATCAATAAATTCCATGTCCACGAAGGTGTCCGCGTTGACCCCGTAAGCATTGGACCAGGTGGAGAACAGTCCGGTGCAGACAATGTTTCCACAGACAGTGGCCGCCGGCTCCGCTGTATTGGCCCTCAGACCGTGTCTGAGGGCTTCCTTCTGCAGCTCAAAGGAGGTTACTCCAGGCTCAACCCGGGCGGTCCAGTTTTCGGGATCGATTTCAATACCCTTCATCCTGTTCATATCCATGACCAGTCCATGGGAAAATACAAATCCGAACACGCTGCCTCCGTTGCCCCGGACAACATAAGGCAGATCGCGGTCATTGGCGAAACGGACCAGATTTGCAACTTCCTCCCTGGTCCGGGGGAGAACGACGTAGCGAGGCATGCGCATTTCCGCCAGGGGGAAGGGGTCGTCGGCATAGGTCAGAAGGATGGCCGGGTCATTGGAGGCCCATTTATCTCCCACAATAAGTCGCAGTTTTTCCAGGTCTGGATCGTTTCCAGGCTGGACGGGCTGATTGCCCTGCTTCAGCCACTGACGGACATACGACTTCAAAGCCTTCATCACCTCAAGGGGACGCAATCCGGTGACGAAATGGCACTGCTTGTCGCAGATGCCGCACAAATCGCAGGACTCGGCGATCTCCACCAGGCCGGCTGTAACTGGAATCAACCCCCTGCACAGGGCGTGGTAAATATCCATCCTGCCCTGGGGGAAATGGCTGACGTAGTGGTTCTGCTCTCCGGAAGAGCAAAGGCCGGTACCCAGATAATCGATTTTACACATGGCATAATGCCGGCATTGTCCCGCGGTCCTTCCTGCCTGCTCTGAAAACATACCTTCCTCCAGTTTGTATAGGCTCCACACATCAGGATAGATGCTCTTTAGAAATTATACGGTGAAACAGCTAAAACCCCAAAGTCCTGCTCCCGGTCTGCTGTTCCCTGAGCCTGGCTTCCTGTCCCAGGGCGGTGATAAGAGATAAATCCAGGTAAATTGAAAAGTATAATGCCGCCATAAAGTACCTGTTCTCATCTGCCGGACATTATTCAACCTGGAGCATCCCATGAAAAAGTCAGGTCTTTTTGTCATGTGCCCGTGCCTGGACTTATCCAGGAGATCAACAGGCATCTCAAGGACTGGAGCAATCACTTGAGGACAAACGGGCTGAACTGTCTGTAAAGGTCCAAATGGTGCAGATCCCGCGTGTGCTTTCGGCGACAGTCTTCGAGAGAGCCGTATTGGGGAAAATCGCACGTATGGTGTGATGAGGGGGAGCTGATGGAAGAATGCAGTTCAGTCGATAAGTATCTGCCGCGTGCGACGAGACGTCTGTCAGAGTCCTGGCTGATTCTGCCCATCAGCTCTACTCTACCGGTATGTAACTAAAAAACTTTTTCAGGCGTATCAGTTTGATATTTATTATTTTTTAAAAAATGCTGTGTAGATGACAAAAATTATTACTGCCAGAGCCAGGCTCACGACAAACGTGAGGCCTTCCTTGAGGAGCGGACAGTCTTCGGTGGTCATTTCTGGTTATTGACTCCTTTTGAGCTCTGCTGATCTGGTTTTTATAACCGTAAAGACCGGCATGCAGGTTTTTTGTAAACCATTTCTGCTCAGTATGGAAGAATTTTTCTTGAAATTTTCCGGCAGGTCATGGGAATTTACCCCTGACCAGGCCGAGAACCTGAAGGCCCCTGACTGCAGAATTCATGGTGGGGTACTACAGGCTATTCAGCAGTATTATGCTGTTATCAAAGGATTTTTCAAGGAAATTTGCTGTCAGGTCTGAAAGTCGATTTTGATCCATCTGCCGGACTTAAGTTTACACATCGCGTCAAGCGCGAAATGTAAACTTAAGGGGCCTGTTCCGGCATAACCGCTTGCTATGAATTGTTTTTCAAAAAATGCCGGGTAGTTCACAAACATGATTACTGCCAGGGCCGGGATCTCCATAAGCATGAGGCCTTCTGCAATAATTGAAACCAGAGATTCCTGGGCTGTATGGACTGAAGCCTGTACTTCCAGGTGTTGCTCAAACAGCAGCCTTTAAGCCAAATTATGCAGTCTTCCCCGGAAAACACTTATTTAAGCTTGACCTTAAGAAATAAATCCAGGTAAATTAAAAGGTATAATGCCGCCATAAAATACCTGTTCCCATCTGCTGGCCATTATTCAACCTGGAGGATTCCATGAAAAAGTCAGGTCTCTTGTTTGCCCTGCTCCTGAGCGGGCTGCTGGTGCTGGGAGTCGCGGGCTGCAATGATGCACCCGAGGAGCCCGTTGAAAGTTCTGATGAGACAGCCCCGCCCCCTCCAGAGGTGCCGGAGCCTGTTCCCCCTGAAGACCCGACAGCTCCGGAACCGGACGTTTCTGAGCCTGCAGTTCCCGATCCTGCCCCGGCCAGTGAAGTTCCCGAAGACCCGGAAGACAGCCAGATTTACACCCAGGGCGACTTTCCAGATGAGATCCTGTTAAAAGCACCTCCAGAATACGGCGAAATGAGGGAGGCACCTGTATTGTTCTCCCACAGCCAGCATGCAGCGTTCCATTGCGGAGATTGCCATCATGACGGCCAGGGCCGGCCCTGGGACGGTACTTATGAGATAACCGGCTGCATGAGCTCCGGATGTCACGACATGGCAGTTGCTGAAACCCCTGAGGACAGGCGGGATATCCGTTATTTCTACAAGGCTTATCATGATATGTGCATGACCGGCTGTCACCGAGATCTGGCCAGAGCAGGGGAACCTTCCGGACCCGTTGCCTGCCCTGACTGTCATCATCGGGACCAATAGCAGCCGGAGTTAATAAATTATTCAGGAAAAATTCTCAAACAACCTGATGCTCGGGCTGAGGCTCATGGCCAGAAAACCGGGCCCTCAAAATGAACGCTCAGGCTGGAAAGAATTTTCATATTCCAGCATGATCCCTTCCATGAGAAGGCCTGTCAATGTCCGACGTGGCGGACTACCTTTTTACCCTTGCGAGCTTCAAGCCCCGAAAAAAGTCTCACTTCCATTCTCACTCTTTGTGGGCTTTTGCCGGCAGCCCGGTGTCTCAGTGAGTTTCGCTTGTTGGAAGCTGGCCACCTCAATCCCGGCCTCTTTTATCATTGCCGGCAAGCAATTGGGCCTAGGGATTTGCCGCAGTCTTCCCAAGGGGACTTCATTGTAAAAGGGCTTGTTTTTGCCGCAGGATTCTGATCAGGCCTCGTGGCGGCCGCTGGATAATACTGCTCAGTAATAGTCCCTGTTCATGGGATCAATGACGTAAAGGACTCTTTGTTTCAGGCGATGCGAAAAAATTTTTCTGTCCACCATGGACTGTAGTCGATTTTTTATCAGCTTTAGAGGAGCCCGGCCCAGAAAGTCCAGTATGGCTGTAATCCACTGCCGGGTACTGTTGTTGGAAACAGTGTTTTCAAGATCCGAAAAAAGCAGTTCCAGAAGGTTCTGGTTGCTTTCCCGGCCATGGAAGTGTCTCAGGGTTTCAGCCTTGAATCTGGCTTGCTCCAGAGTCTCTGGAGGGCCCAGCTTTTTTAAGAAATCAAGAAGCACGTCCCCGGCCCTTTCATTGCCGAGGTTTGTGAGTGAGCCAAGGGAGTTTACAGCCTCCTGCCTTTTTGACCCGCTGGATGAGTACAGGTCCTGGAGATAAGGCTCTACAGGAAGATTCTTAAAGTCTATCTTCCGGAGATCAAGGTCATGCTCTTGTTCCCCGGAATCATCAAAATCTATCACTTC
This sequence comes from Desulfonatronospira sp., assembly GCA_003553695.1. GTDB lineage: Bacteria > Desulfobacterota > Desulfovibrionia > Desulfovibrionales > Desulfonatronovibrionaceae > Desulfonatronospira. The sequence continues at coordinate 760 of PWFB01000144.1, read as the reverse complement.
AATGTCTTCGGCAGGGCTGAAATCCGAACAGGCCCTGCAGTTGATATCAAAGCTTTTTTTCCGGACCAGGCGTTGACAGTTTTTAAAATCGAGCTCCATGATTTCTTCAATGTAGGGCTCAAACTCAGGGTCCAGAAGACAGATGCCCTTAGAGGTGGGGCCGTCACTGTCAGGCAGGCAATGCTCACAGTCTATGCATATAGAATCATTGTTCATGATCTGCTCTTTCTATTGTGTCTGATCCCGCCATCCGTGAGGGATTTTTCCCGCAGTGAGAAGCCGGCGGCGCAGCTGCATCTCACCCGATCCCCGGCCGGCAATGCAGGGCATCATTCAAGAAAGCCCTGGAGATGATCTTTTTGTAGATAAAAGTTGACATGTCAGGGCTGACTGCCATTTTCGAAGGCTGTACCCAGGGAATTCAAGATGTTTTTCCGGTCCGGCCCAGGAAAACCGCAACACAAAGTGATTGTTGCATAAACATAAGTCATTGACAACCTGCCGCTATATGCTATATTTGTATAGCAGGAGGCTTAAAAATGCTGGCTATCAGACTGCCTGAAGAAATAGAAAAAAGACTGGGTGATCTGGCTGAAAAAACCGGAAGAACAAAATCATTTTATGCCCGGGAAGCAATCATGGAGCACCTGGAAGATCTGGAAGACTATTACCTGGCTGTGCACAGGCTGGAGAATCCCCCGGAAAGGGTCTGGTCGTTAGAGGAGCTGGAGCAGGGAATTGATCTGGAGAGTTGAATTTG
>PWFB01000080.1 GCA_003553695.1 Desulfonatronospira sp. | reverse complement strand
GACCGGGACTGCGCAGAGGGCGAAGGGATCAGTCCCGCCTGCTTGTGGGAGACGCCCTGGATTTCTGGAGGGTGCTGCGCTGTGAGCCGCCGCACGTTCTTCTCCTGCTCTCGGAAATGAATCTTCCAGGAGAGGCCATGCTGGAATTCAGACTCCAAGAAATTGCTCAGGACAGGGTACAGCTGCTGCAGACCGCAAGACTCATGCCTCACGGCCTCCCCGGCCTGATTTACTGGTATCTGACCTATCCCCTGCACGGCCTGGTTTTCAGAAGCATGCTCCTGAACATGGCCAGACAGTCCGGCCATAAAATCCTTGCAGGCCCGCATTCAGTGGACAGAGCCGAAGCACTGTCCGACTGAACATATTTTTGCCCTTAAACCCGACTGTTTTTGGCGATAAATCTATACTCTATATCCGGGAAAGTTCATCCCTTACGTAAGGCAGTATATGCTCAACGATCCTCCTGGTGCCAGCCTCATTGGGATGCACCCCGTCCGGGAGGGTCAGCTCTGGATTATCCGGGATACCCGGCAGAAAGTCCGGGACAAAAGACACCTGCCTTGCCTCGGCAAGCTCTCGGTATATCTTGTGAAACCCCTGGGCATAGCCGGGATAAAAGCCCTGCAGGGACTCGAATCCTGCCAGCAGCACCGTGGCTTTTGACTGCAGGCAGGCATCAATGATCCTTTCCAGGTTTTGCTGCACCTCGCTCAAGGGCAGTTCCATGAAAAAATCATTGGGGCCGAGTTCCACTATAACCAGGTCCGGGCCATGCCTCAGAAGACCGCCTGCCCGCCTTAACCCGTCCAGGGTGGTATCCCCGGACACCCCGCCGTTTATCACCTTCACCTGCCAGCCCTCCTGCACAAGGGCCTCTTGCAGAAGGTCTGCAAAAGACTTGCCCCGCCCCAGCCCGTAGCCGGCTGTCAGACTGTCTCCCAGAGCCAGAATGGTGATCATGAATCCTCCTTGAAGTGGCTTTGCGCAAGATTACTTGACCCTGTCCCGCACCGGCTGCCGGGGAAATCTTTGGGAGGAAGGCGCAGGCCGCGCTGGAGAATCCAGTCCCTGACCCCCTCTTTAAGGAGTTTATGATACCCCTGCAGGCCTCCCAGCCCCTGCAGGCCGAAAAAAAAGTTGATTTCCAGCAGCATAGGCACAGGCTCACCCTGCCCGGCATGATCAAAAAGGACGTCTATGCCGGCAAGGTTGATGCCGCTGGCCGCACAAAGCTTTTGCACCAGAGATCGCCCCTTGTCCTGCAGTTCCGGGTCTGAATCAAAATCCATAAACCCGCCCTGGGCCAGGTTGTGCTGGACTTTGCCTGCCTCCGGCTGCACCCGCCAATAAGTGTACAAACGGTCATGAATGACCACCACCCTGAGGGTTTTGTCCCCGGCATCCACGATTTCCTGAACCAGAAATCCCCTCAGACCGCTTCTCTCCATACCCCTGAAGATCTCCAGGACCTGCGCGGCCTCCTCAGGAGTGTGCACCCGGTAAACCAGCCTGCCCTCGCCGCCTGCTGAATGCTTGATCATAACCGGATAGCTTATTGACTCCAGATAGCCGGGCAGACAGTCCCTGGTATGATGAAAAATATCAGTAGGCGGATGGGGCAGGCCGTGCTCCCTGAAAATCCGGATATCTCCCGGCTTGCCCGGGTACAGGTAACGGCTGCTGTAATCCGGAAAGACAACCCCGCAACAGGACACTGCCTCCCGGTACAGTTCCGGAAGCCTGCCCGGAGGCAGGAGCACCGCTGAAGCCCTGCACATGAGGCTTCTATCCCTCCCGTCCAGCTTGCGCCCGGCACAGAGACGAAACCTGTCCCCGTAAAAACAGGGATGATAGGAAAGGATCATATCGATCTTTTACCGGACCTGGGAGCTTTAAACTCCAAACCTGGATTTGGCCTCACTTCTCCTGGAGTGCAGGATGGGCTCTGTATACCCGCTGGGCTGACTGCGGCCCTCAAACACCAGATCACAGGCCGCCTGAAAGGCCGGACTGGAGTCAAAATCCCTGCTCATGGGCCGATACATCAGGTCGTGCGCATTCTGGCGGTCCACAACCGCAGCCATTTTCCTGAGAACCTCCATCACCTCCTCCCGGGTGCACAGGCCATGATGCAGCCAGTTAGCCATGTGCTGGCTGGATATGCGCAGGGTGGCCCGGTCTTCCATGAGTCCGGTATCGCTTATATCCGGCACAGTGGAGCAGCCAATGCCCTGCTCCACCCAGCGCACCACGTAACCCAGGATGCTCTGGGCGTTGGTCTCCAGTTCCTGACGTATTTCTTCCGATGAAGGCATTTTATCCTTTAAAACCGGAATGTTCAGGAGGTCGTCCAGTTTTGCCCGGCGCTGGCCTTCAAGCTCAGCCTGGCGGGCATCCACATGCACCTGATGATAATGGGTGGCGTGCAGGGTGGCGGCAGTGGGAGAAGGCACCCAGGCACAATTGGCCCCGGCCAAGGGATGGGCAAGCTTATCCAGGACCATCTCGCGCATCTCCGCCGGTTTAGGCCACATGCCTTTGCCAATCTGGGCCCGGCCCCGGAACCCGCAGGCCAGACCTGTATCCACATTCCAGTCTTCGTATGCAGCTATCCAGGGCTCTTTTTTCATGTCCCCCTTGCGCACCATTGCCCCGGCCTCCATGCTGGTGTGGATCTCGTCTCCGGTACGGTCCAGAAAGCCGGTATTGATGAAGATAATCCTTTCCCTGGCCGCCCGGATACATTCCTTGAGATTAAGCGTTGTCCGGCGCTCCTCGTCCATTACTCCCACCTTCAGGGTGTTGCGGGGCAGGCCCAGGGCAACCTCCACCCTGGAAAAAAGCTCACAGGTGAACTGCACCTCTTCCGGGCCGTGCATCTTGGGCTTGACTATGTACAGGCTGCCGCTGCGGCTATTGCCCAAGCGTCCCTTGCCCTGCAGGTCGTGCATACCGGCCAGAGCGGTGATCATGGTGTCCAGGATGCCTTCGAAAATTTCGCCCCCCAGGCCGTCCAGGACCGCATCAGTGGTCATCAGATGCCCTACGGTGCGCACCAGCATCAGACTTCTGCCCGGCAGGCAGAGGCTCTGCCCGTCAGGTGAAAAGTAGCTTCTGTCGGGATGCATTTCACGTTTCACCAGTTGGTCGTTTTTATTAAACACCGTTTCCAGCTCGCCCTTAAAAAGCCCCAGAAGATTGCTGTAAACCAGGGTCTTGTCCTCGGGATCCACTGCAGCCACAGAATCCTCGCAGTCCAGAATGGTGGTCACTGCAGACTCCAGAACCACATCCTTCACCCCGGCAGGATGCCTTTCTCCCACAGGATCGGCCGGGTCTATAACTATCTCTATATGCAGGCCGTTATTTTTCAGGAGAATGGACTCAAGCCTGTCCTTGCCGGCATAACCGGCAAACTGCTCTGCATTGGCAAGCCCGGCAGTGCTGTTGTCCTGAAGGCGCACCCTGAGGTCTTTTCCCCGGGGGGAATCCTGCAGCTCAAATCCCACTGCCTGGCTGTAGGATCCATCCTCCAGGGGAACGGCCCGGTCCAGGAATCCGGAAGCGGATTTGACCACCATTTCTCCGCGCACCGGGTTGTAGTCCTGCCCTTTTTCCGCCCCCTGGATATCCGGGATGACGTCAGTGCCGTAAAGGGCATCGTAAAGGCTTCCCCAGCGGGCGTTGCAGGCATTGATGGCGTAGCGGGCGTTGTTGACCGGCACCACCAGCTGCGGCCCGGCAATGGTGGAAATCTCAGGATCCAGCCCGGTGGTGGAAATGGTGAAGTCTTCCTGTTCAGGCAGGAGATATCCGATATCATAGAGAAACTTTCTGTAATCCTGGCCGGGATGCTCCAGACCGCGCCTTTGCAGGTGCCACTGGTCTATGGAGTCCTGCAGTTCCCGTCGCCTGTCCAGCAGGGCCTGGTTGCGCGGTCCCAGGTCCTGGACAATCTCCTGCAGGGCTCTCCAGAACTGCAGGGAGCTGACGCCTGTCCCAGGAGTAATCACGTTTTCCACCAGTTCCGACAGAGGCTCAGCCACCTGCAGTCCTGCCCATCTCACATATTCCATTCAGGACCTCCTTTTTTTACCGCATTCGCGGTCTTTCCTGTAATGCTTCATGCCCGCAGAGTACCTGCCCGGGCAGGGCAATGTTATACCTGGGTGTGGATACTGTAAAGAAGGAAAAAATGAAGCAGCCGGGGGGGGCAGGGATGGTTGGGCTGCATGCAGCAGCCGGTTGCTTTCAGGGTGAGGTCCGCAGCCAGGGCGGTGCGGGAATAAAAGTCAGGCTGTTACAGGAGTTCTTCTGGGCTGACAGCAGTTCCTGCAATGCTTAAGAAGTCGTTGCTGAAGCCGCAATTCAGCAAGGATTTTTCGGCCCTGCACCTGAATAAAAAGGGACAGGGCCGCTTCAGCCAGGAAGTACCGGCTGATGAAGGTGTTGTTGTCTGCCGGAACTGACAGCTGCATGGCTTTTGCCCGTGCCGGAGAGCTTGGCTGTTTTGATATTGTTGCGGTCTAAATACTTTTTCTGTGCAGCTTTTGTGACTGAAGCCTTTCTATTGCCCGGATAAGACCGAAGTCCTTGGGCTCCACGAAAGTCGATGCGTCACCGCAGGAATCCGCTCTGCCGGTACGCCCTATGCGGTGGGTATAGCTTTCAGCGGTATCCGGCATGTCAAAGTTTACTACATGGCCGATTCCGGCCACGTCAATGCCCCTGGAGGCAATGTCCGTGGCCACCAGGATATTAAAGCTGCCTCTCTTGAAGTCTTTCATGACCCTTTGACGGTTGTTCTGGGACATGTTCCCCTGCAGATCCCTGGCCCTGAATCCGGCCTGGCTCAGACGTCTGGCAATCCTGGTAGCCATGTGCTTGGTCCTGGTGAAAACCAGGGTGGCCCCGTCCTGTCTATCCCTCAGCAGGTCAATGAGCATTTCCGCCTTGGGCCTGCGCTTTACCGGATAGAGGCACTGGCTGATGCTGCCCAGGGCCCTTTCATGGTTTACCTGCACCCTGACCGGATCATCAAGGATTTCATCGGCCAGAGTACGGATATCTGCAGGCATGGTGGCTGAAAAAAGCATGTTCTGGCGCTTTGAGGGCAGCATCTTCATGATGCTCCGGATATCGGGCATAAAACCCATATCCAGCATGCGGTCGCTTTCGTCCAGGATGAGGGTCTCAACCTGCGAAAGATTTACGGCCCGGTCCCTGGCCAGATCCAGCAGACGCCCGGGACAGGCAACCACGACTTCCACACCGGAGCGGATTTTCTGCACCTGCCCGGACCTGCTCACCCCGCCGTATACTGAGACGCACCTTAGTCCGGTTTTGCGTCCCAGGGCAGCGAAAAATTCATGGGTCTGCTCTGCCAGCTCCCGGGTGGGCGAAAGCACCAGCACCCGGGGCTTGCCCCGTTTGCCCTGCAGGATTCTCTGCAAAGCAGGAACCACAAAAGCGGCGGTTTTTCCGGTGCCGGTCTGGGCCAGGCCCATGACATCCCTGCCCTGCAGGCCCACGGGAATGGCCTGCTCCTGGATTGCAGTGGGGTTCTTGTATCCGCAGGCCTTGATTCCGGCCTGTATTCTG
>PWFB01000099.1 GCA_003553695.1 Desulfonatronospira sp. | reverse complement strand
GATCAGTTCAAGAGGTACCGGCCGGTGGTTTTTGAAAGCGAATGCATGCGCTGTCATGGGTCACCTGATGATGCTCCCAAGGTGCTTGTGGAGATGTATGGAAGGGACAAGGGTTTTGGACGCAGCGAGGGTGATCTAGCCGGGCTCAGCGTGGTCAGCGTCCCGGTGGAGGCGGCCATGGCTCAGGTCAGGGAAAAGGCCTTTTCAGTCTTCCTGGTGGTTTTTCTTGGAGTCTCCATCGTATTTATTGCCCTCAGCTTTTTTTTCAACAGGATGGTGGTGACCAATCTTCGCGGTCTTCTTGAGATTTTCAGAGATGAAGCTGACAATCATCCAGCCAACCTGGTGCATATACCCAGCCGGGGCATGGACGTGGGCGATGAAATCAACGAGTTGACCGAAGCCGCTTCCAACATGGCGGAACACCTGCGCAGCACCCGGGAGCAGCTCAGGCAGTACGCCCAGAATCTGGAGGTCAAGGTGCAGGAAAGGACCAGGGCCCTCAGGGATTCTGAAGAACGCCTGCAGATCCAGGTCAAGGCCAGGAACCAGGAGCTTCAGACCCTCAACGTCCTGGCTGAGCTTACAACACAGGCAGTAGGACTTTCGGAAATATTGCCACAGGTTCTGCACTGGACCCTGAAGACCTTTCCGGCCCGGGGGGCGGGAATTTATCTTTATGATGAAAACCAGCGCATGCTGTTTCTGCAATATCATGAGAACTCTCCCGGATTAAGTACAAAGGTATTTTTCCAGGGTGACCCCAGCCCGGCAAACATATATCAGCCCCGGAATCTGGAAGAATCAATTATTCAGGCAGCCTGCGGTCAGGCCAGCTACTTCGACTGCAGGCGGAATTCTGGTTGCTTGAACATTCCTCTTTGCTGCCGGGGGCGGGTGCTCGGGGTCATGACTTTTGCCGGGGTGAATGAAGGTGAACTTACCAGCGAGATGCACAGCCTGCTGGCCTCCATTGGCCGGCAGATAGGTATCGCCGTGGAAAGCCTGCAGAATATGGAAAAGCTTCTGCAGAGCAAGGAACTTCTGCAATCGGTATTTGACGGCATCACCGATCAGGTGATCCTTATGGACAGGGATTTTCGCATCAGGATGGTCAACAGGGCCTACGCCAGGATGTACGACGTGGATATGTATGAGGTTGTAGGCAGAAGATGTTATGAAATCCACGGCAGCGGGGAAAGACCATGCCAGGACTGCAGCCTCAAAGAGGTGCTGCGGACCAGGGTTCCGGTAGTTCAGGAAACCCGTTGCCCTTCTCCTGAAGGCATTTTCCAGGTTCACTGCTATCCCACCCTGGATGAATCAGGAGAAGTGGAAAGGGTTATCCGTTATGTCAAGGAAGTTACCGATCAAAAACAGATGGAACAGAAGATCCAGCAGACTGAAAAGCTGGTGGCCATGGGACAGCTGGCAGCCGGTGTGGCGCATGAGATTAATAATCCCCTGGGAGTGATTCTTTGTTACGTGGAGCTTTTAAAACGGCAGCTTACCCAAATGCCACAGGGACAAAAGGACCTGGTCACCATTGAAAAACAGGCGCGCAACTGCAAGCGCATCGTAAGCGACCTTCTGGAATTCGCCCGCAGCGGAGATACAAGTAAGCATATTGCCTCGTTGAACCAGACCCTGGAAGAAGTCCTGGGCATGGTGGGTGAGCAGTTCAAAAAGCAGGGGGTGCAGATTGAGGTAGACCTGGATCCTGAGCTGCCCCAGATGGAAATGGATACCAACAAAATCAAGCAGGTGTTCATGAACCTGTTGATGAACGCCCGTCAGGCCATGGATGGCCGGGATGGCAAAATGCACATAAGCACCTGCTACTCTGAGCAGGAAAGTGTGGCCAGGGTGATATTCTGGGACAATGGAAAGGGAATTCCAGAATACATGCAGGATAAGATATTCGATCCCTTTTTCAGTACCAAGCGTACAGGTGAGGGGACAGGACTTGGTCTTTCCGTGAGTTACGGCATTGTCCGTGAGCACGGAGGTGAAATCAGTGTCGAGAGCCGCCCGGGCGAGTGGACCAGGTTTGTTATTGAGCTGCCTGTGTGAGCATGGGGCCCCAGTGAAACCCCTGCGGGACCCAGCACTCACATTTCCATTTTATTGCTTTTGATGAACCCGAAAGTGAGTGCTGGGTGTTGCACGGGGCAGGCATGGAGCATGGAGCATGGAGCATGGAGTATGGGGAAGAAGAGGGGGAGGTAAGTTTTGAAGAGTTGCAGACTGGATAAGACGGGGAGTATATGAGCAAACAACGCTTGATGATAATAGATGATGAAAAGGACATGCTGCAGGGTTTGTCGCGGATTCTGCCCCAGGAGCTTGAGGGTCTCGAAGTGGAGACTTATTCCAGTGCCTTGAGTGGCCTGGAGTCCATCAAGAAGCAGCCGGTGGATGTTTTGCTTCTGGATATCCGAATGCCGGAAATGGACGGCATGGATGTCTTGTCTGGGGTCAAGGAGATTGATCCCTGGATCACCGTGGTGATGATAACTGCTTATGGAAGTATAGAAACTGCAGTGGAGGCCATTAAAAAGGGAGCCTATGACTTCATCACCAAACCCTTTGAGATTCCGGATCTGGTGCGGGTCCTGAATAAGGCCCTGGAGAGGAGCCTGCTCATCCGGGAAAACATGAACCTGCGCAAAAAGATCTCTGAAAAAGAGCCTTTTGCAGACTTTGTGGGCCAGTCTCCGCCCCTGCGCCGGCTTTACGACGGAATACAGGCCCTGGCTGGTACTGACTATACGGTATTGATCAGAGGTGAATCGGGCACCGGCAAGGAACTGGTGGCCAAAGCCCTGCATGAATTAAGTCCCCGCAGCAGCCGAAGAATGGTTACTGTCAACTGCCCGGCCATACCTGAGCACCTGCTTGAAAGCGAGCTATTCGGGCACAAAAAGGGGGCGTTCACCGGGGCGGAGCAGAACCATACCGGAATGTTCCTGGAGGCGGACAAGTCCACGTTGTTGCTGGACGAAATAGGGGATCTGCCGGTATCCATTCAGACCAAGCTGTTGCGGGTCTTGCAGGAAAGAGAGGTCCGGCCCCTGGGTTCGGACAAGTCCCGCAAGGTTGATGTACGCATCCTGTCCTGCACCAACCAGGATCTGGAAGCCAGGATTCAGGACCGCAGTTTTCGTGAAGACCTGTATTACCGCTTGAATGTGGTCACCCTGCGCACCCCTTCTTTATCCGAAATTACCGAGGATATTCCTGTCCTGGCGGATTATTTTCTGCGCAGTGTCTGCAAGGAACTGAACCTGCCCCTGAAACGCTTCAGCGTTGCCGCTATTCAGTCCATGATGCAAAGATCCTGGCCGGGTAATGTGCGCGAGCTGCAGAATTTTGTCCGCAGGGTGGCTCTGTTTTCCCCTGAAGAAGAAATTGGAGCTGCAGATATCCGTGCTGCTCAGGACAGTCTGTATGGTTTGGCCGAAATTCAGCAGCGGAAAAATAACGGCGGGAAGGCAGTAAAGCCTTATCAGCAGGCCAAAGAAGAGCTTGTGGAAAATTTTACCCGTGAATACATACATAACCTTCTGGGCAAGACCCAAGGCAATGTGACCCGGGCCTCGGAAATCGCCGGGATAAGCCGCACAGCCCTGCAGAAGATAATGCGCAGATACGAGATCCGCTCCGAGGATTACCGCTGACATTGATTTTACCCATTTCAGGTCAAATCATTTCTGGGTAAAAAGTGCCTTTTTTATCATTTTTAGATTGACGCGTTTTGAGTGAAAATGCCGGGAGACAGCCAAGGGCAGCTGATGCATAATTCATGGGGGGGATAAGGACATTGATTCTAACGCTGGAGGCGGAAAAGTGGAGGTATATTGAGATTTGGGGTGAGTGATGGGACTTGAACCCACGACCCCCAGGGCCACAACCTGGTGCTCTGCCGACTGAGCTACACTCACCACAATCACGCGTAAGTTTTTATTTATAAACTGTCACCCGGGATTGGTCAAGGATAAAATCCGGTTGCCTGCGTTAACGGCAGTCCAGGAAGTGAATATACTAATCCATAACCTCTCAACCCCTAAAGCCCTGAATCCCTAATCCCCCAATTCCTCAATGCAAAATTCATATATTTCGGGCGTTAGATATTGTACAGCTCATCCCCGGGGATGATGCGCACCCCGTTTTTCTGCAGGGTTTCTACAGCCTCCTCTGTACGGTCGAAGCGGAAGATCAGAACAGCATTCTGACCGCTTTGCTGCACAAAGGCATACATGTATTCCACATTGATTCCGTTTTCGCTGAGCATGGTCAGGATGGCATGCAGGCCTCCGGGGCGGTCTTCCACCTCGGCTGCCACCACATTGGTACGACCCACGGTGAAGCCGTTCTCCTTGAGGGCCTGTTTGGCCTTTTCGTGGTCGGTGACAATGAGGCGCAGAATGCCGAAATCAGTTGTGTCGGCCAGGGACAGGGCCCTGATATTTATCCCGGCCTCGGCCAGGGTCCTGGTGACATCGGCCAGCCTGCCTGCCCTGTTTTCCAGAAATATGGAAATCTGTTCAACTATCATTTTCTCCTCCCCGGGTAGTTATCCTGTTAAGCTTATTTCTTGCGGCGGTCTATGATTCTCTGGGCCTTGCCTTCGGAACGGGCTATGCCCTGTGGTTCAACCATTGTCGTCTTGGCTGTTACTCCCAGAAATTCTTTTATGTGTCCGGATATTTTCTTTTCCAGGCGCTGCAGATGCCTGATTTCATCGGAAAACATGTTTTCGTGTACCTCCACCCGGACTTCCAGGGTGTCCATGCCGCCTTCACGGTCGATGACGAGCTGGTAGTGCGGGGACAGTCCCTCGGTTTCCAGGAGGATGCTCTCGATCTGGGAGGGAAAGACATTGACTCCCCGGATAATGAGCATGTCGTCGCTGCGGCCCGTTATACGCTCTATGCGGTAATGGGTGCGTCCGCAGCGGCAGGGAACCGGATTTATCCTGGTGATATCCCGGGTGCGGTAGCGTAGAAGGGGCTGGGCCTCCTTGGTCAGGGTGGTGATGACCAGTTCGCCTTTTTCTCCTACCGGCAGGGGTTCACCACTGTCGGGATCGATAATTTCAGGCAGGAAGTGGTCCTCCCAGATATGCAGGCCGTCCTGAGCGGCGATGCATTCCATGCCCACTCCAGGACCCATTATTTCAGACAGACCGTAAATATCCAGGGCCTTGAGTTCCAGTTTGTTCTGGATGTCCTGGCGCATTTCCTCGGTCCAGGGCTCAGCTCCGAATATGCCCACCCTTAGTTTGAGATCGCTTATGCTTATGCCGGAAGCCAGTGCGGTTTCATACAGGTGCAGACTGTAGGAAGGGGTGCAACAGAGCACAGTAGATCCGAAGTCGCGCATGAGCATGACCTGCCGCTTGGTGGCTCCACCGGAAACAGGCAGGATTGTAGCTCCCAGGGCTTCCGCCCCGTAATGGGCCCCCAGACCTCCGGTAAACAAGCCGTATCCGTAGGAGTTGTGGATGATGTCTGTCCTGGTGGCCCCGGCAGCCTCGAAGGACCTGGCCATGAGTCCGGCCCAGGTCTCCACGTCGCGCTGGGTATATCCAACTACAGTGGCCTTGCCGGTGGTGCCGGAGGAGGCATGTACCCGGACCACGCTTTCCCGGGGCACGGCGAACATGCCGAAGGGATAGTTGTTGCGCAGGTCCTGCTTTTCAGTAAAGGGCATCTGGCGCAGGTCGGAAAGAGACTTGAGATTTTCCGGCCCAAGCCCCAGTTCTTTGAATTTTTGTTTGTAGAAAGGCACATTATGATATATTTTTTGAAGCAGATACTTGAGCCTTTTGAGCTGCAGGGCTTCCAGTTTATCCCTGGGCAGCGTCTCTTTTTGGACATCAAAAACCATCTCATTTCTCCTTTTTATGGGCAATACAACCTTTAAGCACCCACAGATACTTGCCCTATACATGTTCGTCCAGTCAAGAAAAAATCAGTTCCGGTTCAGGCTTTACTTGTCTAAAACCTGAAACTATACCTGCTCATCTCAACCGGTTGATATCATGCACCAGAAATAAAGGAAAAAATATGCAAAAGCTTGTAATTGAAGGAGGCAAAAGGCTTGAAGGTAAAATCCGCATCAGCGGTTCCAAGAACGCCTCACTGCCTGTTCTCATGGCCTCCATCATGGCCGACAGTGACGTGACTCTGGAAAACGTACCCGCATTGAAGGATATTCATACCTCATTAAAGCTGTTGACGCTTCTGGGCTGCAAATCTGAATTATATAACGGCACTGCAGGGATCCAGGCTGGGGACCTGGTTCCAGAGGCCCCGTACGACCTGGTCAGGACCATGCGGGCGTCGGTTCTGTGCCTGGGTCCCCTGCTGGCCAGGCTGGGCCGGGCCAAAGTGGCCCTGCCCGGGGGGTGCGCCATAGGAACGCGCCCGGTGGATCAGCATCTTCGGGGGCTGGAACAGATGGGGGCAAGATTTGAGCTGGAATCGGGATATATCATGGGCAAATGCAGAAGGCTCAACGGAGCGCATATCATTCTGGACCTGCCAACAGTTGGAGGCACGGAAAACCTGCTCATGGCCGCCAGCCTGGCCAGAGGAGAGACGGTGCTGGAAAACGCCGCCAAGGAGCCGGAAATCACAGATCTGGCTAATTTTTTAAATGCCTGCGGGGCCAGGATAAGTGGTCACGGCACCAGCGTTATCAGGATCCAGGGCGTGGATTCCCTGCAGGGATGCAGATACAGGGTTATGTCCGACCGAATCGAGGCAGGGACCTATATGGTGGCTGCGGCCATAACCCATGGAGACATACTGCTTTCAAACTGCCCGGACAAGGAACTGGACGCAGTGACGGGCAAACTGAGGGAGATGGGGGTGATAATCTCGCCTGAGCCTGAAGGATTCCGGGTGGTTTCTGATGGAGACCTGCAGGGGGTGGATGTGGTCACTCTGCCGTACCCCGGATTTCCCACGGACATGCAGGCCCAGATCATGGCCCTCATGTGTGTCGCCGCAGGTACAGGGACCATCAAGGAAACCATTTTTGAAAACCGCTTTCTGCATGCACTGGAGCTGAACCGCATGGGTGCCAGGATAAAGCTTTCCGGCCAGAACGCGGTGGTCAGGGGTGGGGCGAATCTGGTGGGAGCCCCGGTCATGGCCTCTGACTTGCGGGCCAGTGCAAGCCTGGTACTTGCCGGGCTGAAAGCCAGGGGCATAACCGAGGTACAAAGGATTTATCACCTGGACCGGGGCTACGAAGCCATGGAAAAGAAGCTGGAAGCAGTAGGGGCCAGAATCAGAAGGGAAAAAGAAAATTAGCTGTTTTTCCCTTGATGCAAGCGTATCAAAAAGGTGGTTAGCTTGAAACATACAAAAGGCCTGATAGTGGCTGCTCCCGCCAGCGGCAGCGGCAAAACCACTGTGGCTCTGGCCCTCATGGCCGCCTTTACCAGAAGAGGCCTGATTACCGCCCAGTTCAAGGTGGGGCCTGATTTCATAGATCCAGGGTATCATGCCCGTATTACCGGGGGCGTCAGCCGTAACCTGGACGGCTGGATGCTTCAGGAGATATGTAACCGGGAGATTTTTGCCCGGGGGGCAAATGGTGCTGATGTGTGCGTGGTGGAAGGGGTCATGGGGCTTTATGACGGTTACGACGGGGCCTCGGAGGCCGGCTCCACGGCACAGATGGCCAAGTGGCTGGGCCTGCCTGTTCTTCTGGTGGTGGACGCCAGGAGCATGGCCAGAAGTTTTGCCGCCCTGGTCAAGGGATTCATGGAATTTGACCCGGGATGCACTTTTTGCGGGGTAGTGGCCAATAATATCGGCAGCCATAGGCACCTGGACTACCTGCAGCAGGCAGTCAGGGATCTGCCAGGATGCAGGCTTCTGGGGGGAATACCCCGCAATGCAGGAGTGCAGATTCCCTCAAGGCACCTGGGCCTTTACACTGCAGAAGACCATGTATTGACCCGGGAGATGATTTCTGATCTGGGGGACCTGGCGGAGAAACACCTGGACCTGGACTCTTTGCTGCATGAGCTTCCGGCTGTACATCCTGGACCGGTCAGGGAAAGGGGCCAGCCTGATACCCGTGTGCGCATCGGTGTGGCTAGGGACAGGGCCTTTTGTTTTTACTACCAGGACAACCTGGACCTGCTGATCCAAAACGGCCTGGAGCCGGTGTTTTTTTCGCCCCTGAAGGATGAATCACTGCCCCGGGACATACACGGCTTGTACCTGGGAGGGGGATACCCGGAACTGCATGCGGCGGAACTGTCCAGAAACGCCTTTCTGCTGGAGAGCATCCAAAGGGCGGGCAGCCTGGGGATGCCCATATACGCGGAGTGCGGGGGATTTATGTACCTGTGCAGAAGCCTGGTGGATATTGAGGACAACTTGCACGGCATGGCCGGTATATTTCCCTTCACCTCCATAATGCAGGCCAGGCGGGCCGGGCTTGGGTACAGGGAGATCAGGCTTTTGAGCGATACTCCCCTTGGATGCCGGGGAAGCGTGCTTAGAGGACACGAATTTCATTATTCCCGGATTGATGAACAGAATCAGACGGTTTCCGTGAAGCAGGTTTACGGGGCCACGGACCAAAGCGGGGAGCAACGATCCTGCCCCGGCTGGTTAAAAAACAATACCCTGGGCAGCTACGTGCACCTGCATTTTTTAAGCCGCCCTGACGTGGGCCGGGCATTGGCCCGGGCATGCCTGAGTTTCAGGGACAGCGGCCTGCATCTCAAGTTGTGATACAGGGAATGAAAACGACTGTCCCGCAAGTTTTATACTCGATGGGCAGGTTTTACTTCCGTGTCCCGGCGCAGGGAAGGTGCAAAGTACAGGGTGAGGGTGATCAGGATGATCAACCCTCCCAGCCAGGTCATGGCCGGCGGGGATTCCCTGAGTGCCAGCCAGACCCAGAAAGGTCCCAGGATGGCCTCCAGCAGCAGAAATAGGCTTACTTCAGGGGAGGACAGTTTTCGTGTGGAAACCGCAAGGAGCACCGAGGCCAGGGGCATCTGGACCATGCCCATCAGACCCAGTACCATGAAGCTGGAAAGATCCGGGCTTAATGGGGCGGCCCAGAAAAAGGCCAGTGCAGCTGTTGCAAAGCCCCCCAGGGAAACCACGGCGGTTCTTTTTATTTGCGGTCGCCGGCGTAGAATGGTGTAGTTGCCTCCTACAGCCACAGCAGCTGCAAGGGCAAAAAGATCGCCCATGAGGTTGCCTGTGCCCAGAGATCCCTTGAAGACAACGGCCACTCCTGCCATCACAGCCAGTATAGCCAGCCAGGTTCCGGCCCGGATTTCTTCCTTGAGGATGAACCTGGTGAAAATGGCCGCGAACATGGGTGCGGTGCTGAAAATAAGGACCGAGTTGGCTACATGGGTATTTAGAATGGAGATGACAAACCCGGTGCTGGTCACACCGAAAAGTATTCCCGAGGCCAGAGCTGCACTCCCCTGGATTTTTATTTCCCAAAAGGGCAGTTTCCTGCAGTTGCGGTAAAACACAAGGCTGAGGGTCAGCCCCATAAGCAGACCCCGCCAGAACAGGACGGTCCAGGGATCAACCATGGCCAGCCTGATGAGCAGTGAGTCGAAGCTCAGGACAAAGGCACCGGTTAAAGCCAGGAAGATTCCCCGGCTGTATTCAGTCTTAATCAGCGTTTTATGCGTAGTCATGGTCAGAGTGGTGTCTCATTTTAAGCAGTGTTTGGACCTTACTTGATCTGTCTGTATCAAAGGACCTTATCCCGGAGGCAACACTAAAGTCCAGAGGCACTTTTTACCCAAAATGAGTCAAACTCAAAACGGGTAAAAAGTGAATCCACCGGGGAAAGCAACAAATGGAGGGAAGAATATGAGCAGGACTGTCTGCAATTACAAGCTGCAACCGCTTTTTTCCAGGAGGTTGGACAAAGCCGCGTTGGCGGTGATGATTGTTCTGGCACTTATTATTTTGGGTTTTTCCCGGTCCGCCCTGGCGGATGAACTCAAACTGCCGGAGTCCATCCTGGAGATGGAAAAAACAGAAGTCATGAAAGGGGAAGAGGCATCAACAAAAGTGGACAGAATGCACCGCGGGGAGGTGGCAACGGGTCGGGACTATATAGCAGAATACAGTGATGGTGAATATTCTGCTACATATTACGTATCGCTTTATGATGAGCCTGAAGTAGCAGTAGAGGCCAGGCAGGAAATGGCCAGGGTGATGGAAGAGACTTCGCATGAATTTTCGCACTTCATGCAGAGAACAGTCAACGGTCACACTGTATACATGGCCCTGGCCCACGGACAGGCGCATTATTTTTTTGCTCAGGACAAGGAACTGGTCTGGCTGGCTGTTGATATGGCCGTTGCCGAGGACTCTTTGAAGGAAATCTTTTCAATAGAATAAAAAGGATACATGCTGGATATGTGTGGAAGATTCGGTTTATGGGCTGATTCCCGGCAGATTGCAGAGGAATTCAGCCTGGGTGAAATACCTGGCTTCAGGCCTGCCTACAACATGGCTCCTTCTCATAAGATCCCGGCTGTAGGCCAGGGCAGGGAAGGGGAGCGCAGCTTTGCCCGGTTGATATGGGGACTTAAGCCCCATTGGTTCAAGCAGGGAAGTCAAGACTTCAAAATGATCAATGCCCGGGCCGATTCCATGTTTGACAAGCCCGCATTCAGAGCCGCGGCCAGAAAACGCCGCTGCCTGATTCCGGCCAGCTGTTTTTTTGAATGGAAAAAACAGGAACAGGGAGCAAAGCAGCCCTATTGTATCCGGCCGATGCAGGGGGAACTGTTTGCATTTGCAGGTATATGGGAGTATCTGGAAGATCCTCATTCACAGGAAATGATTTATACCTGCGCCATTGTCACCACCCGGGCCAACGAGGCCGTACAGCCCCTGCACAACCGTATGCCGGTGATAGTACCCAGGGGCAGCTACAGTCTCTGGCTGGACAAGTCCGTGCAGGAGCCCAGGTTTTTGAAAGGGTTATTTGAACCTGTTCCGGGCAGTTCCCTTAAGGTTTTCAAGGTGGGACACAGAGTGAACAACCCGGCCAATGATGACCAGGGCCTTGTGGTGCCGGTGAGTTAGCTGGCTTTTTAATAATATGATGTGCCTATAAGTCGGGACATGCATAATTCAGCAACAAGCCAGATCCATAACTCTCTGGTTTTACTGACCACTGATTACTTTCGTTGGGAAAAGGGCTTTTTGCAGTGATATCGTTTATGAGACGCAATTTTTATGGGACTCGCAAATGAGTGAAAAAAGCCGAACTCTGCTGGGTGACCCCCTGGATCAGTCCTTTGAGGGCCGGGTTAGAAATAGCAGAGGACAAAAAAAGCAGGATTCAAGACAGGAAGAAGTTCAGGGCAAAGCTGAACAGGAAAGGAGAGATCCAGGTTTTCGCAGGCGCGATACCGGTCTGGGGCAGCCTGATCCGGAACCCGGCAGGGATGATGATGTACGCGATGTCTCCCGGGAAGAGATGCAAAATCTTCGCCGGGAGCAGGAAAAGCTCAAAAGACAGCTGGAGGAAAAGCTGCTGGATCTTGAGCGTACAGGTATCCGCATTCCCAGGGTGATTTATCGTACCGCTCTCTGGACGGCAGTTTTTCTGGGTGCTGTGCTGGGTCTTTACCTGTTAAGCCAGGGAGTCAGGTTTGCCGGGCAGGTGAGTGCCCTGAACATGCCCTGGAATATCCTGGCTGTATCCGGATTTGCCCTGTTTACCGGGGTGATCCTGGTGGTGGTCATCAAGCTTGCAGGCAGATTTCTGGCTTTTCGCAGTCTTTCCAGCGTGGATATAAAGGCTCTGAAAATGCTGGCCCAGAGGCGCAGGTTCCGCTGGCTGGCCCAGCAGAAACAGGATGAGGCCAGGGAAGCGCTGGCAGGTTATCTTAAGGATTACAGGCTAAAAGATCTTGATGCTGATGCCCTGGGGCTGGACAGGCAGGAGGTGGCCAGGATCGATTCCTGCCGCCAGAACCTGCTGGACAGTTACGGTCATCTGGATTCCGCCACCTGGCTTACGCAGATGGATGAAACTTTTGTCCACGCCCTGGACAAGGCAGCCAATAGAAGGATCCGCCTTTACAGCCGCAATGTGGGCCTTGGTACAGCTGCCTCGCCCATCAAGTTCATTGATCAGCTCATTGTCCTCTATGCATCCCTAAAACTCATAAGCGAACTTCTGCAGATCTACAACCTGCGCCCGGCCCTGGGTCAGAGCGCGGCCATCCTGTCCCGGTCCATCATTCAGGCCTACCTGAGCGGAATAATCGGGGAGCATTCAGAGGCCGGGGTGGAGACTTTCGGGGATTATTATCAAAGCATATTCGGGGAGATATCCTTCGCCACCGGTGTTTCCGCGGCTACGGATGCGGCCCGCTATGCCCTGCCCAAGGTGGGCGAGGGCGCCCTGAACGGATTCCTGGTCTGGCGTCTGGGACGGCAGGCCCGCAGGATGGTGCGGCCGCTTTAACCCTAAATCAGCCCCTGTTCCCAGTTCCAGAGCCCGGGGCGGTCCTTCAGGGTGATTTTTTTGGGCAAAGGTTCTTTTAAGTGGAGAAGCAGGGAGAAGCCGGCCTGGCGCAGCTCGGATACATGCTCTGTAAGATTGATCTCCCAGTTGGGATAGATATAAATATTACTGTCACGCCTGGCCGCCCAGAAGGTTTCCTTTTTGGGGCTGATAAACGGCAGGAAAGGCCTGGCTTCCGCAGCAAAGGTCCTGGAGATGGATACAGGCCACAGCCCTTTGATGATGATCCCCACCTGAATGCAGGCCTTTTGAGCCATCTGCATAATGTCTTCCCTGGAAAGCTCGGGGCTGAGAACTGCTCCTTTAAAACCTAGCTCCCGCAGTATGTTCAGTGCAGCCGGGTTGGCGATGTTGGCAAATGGTCCGGCCCACAGGTTGAGCTTTTCCGGCGTCTTAAACATATCCACCTGCCATACTGAGCCCAGGACAAAGTTTTGGGCACCTTTTTTCACAAGACCTGTAATCAGTCTCTGCCACTCTTCTTCTTCCCTGGGCCAGATCACCGGGGGCAGAAAATACCAGTTGTCCCGCACCGGGCCGGAAACCGCGCTCCTATTAGGCTCCAGGCTCAGGTGAATGCCCAGGGGGCCTTTCTTGCGCGGTGCAAAACGAAAGACTTCCAGATGCAGGGCCCTGGAATTTTTCTTTTTGAGGGGGGCAGGCAGCTTATAAGTAAACTGGCTGGCACCGGGCCTGATTCCGGGGTTGGGGATTTTATTTTCCAGGTCCCGGATCATCCCGGCAAGTTCTGGTTCCAGGCGGTCAATGAGAAAAACAGGAAGGCCTGGACGGCAGGTCCCGGCCAGGTCGAAGCGGCCTTTACCGGGAACGTTTTTTTTGATTTTTATCAGTTTATGGCCGGGCTCTTCTTCCTGCCCCACGCGAACCAGGTCCCCGGGCAAAAGCTGGATGCCCGGGTTGATATAGCTTTTGCTGCGGCTGCCTTTGACCACCCCCAGGTGTCTGCCGGAGCCCGGTTCCCGGGCAGGGCTTAAGGGTACAAAAGGCCTCTGGGGCAAAAAATTGTAATGCGAGCTCTTGCGGCCCAGGGCCTGCTCCAGAAGTCCCAGGGCCTCTTTCTTGGCGCCTGGATCATCAGGATTGTCGCGCAACAGTCTGTAGGCGGTAGTGGTATAAAATACGTAGTGGGCTCCCTTTTTGCGCCCTTCTATCTTCCAGGCTGACAGGCTGGGCACAGTGAGCAGTGTCTTGACCAGTACATCCAGTCCTAGGTCAAGGCAGGAAAAGTAATTGCCGCGCTGCCCCTTGTAGTCATAGCTCCTGCGGCAGGGCTGCACACACCTGCCGCGCAGCCCGCTCTTGCCTCCCAGGTAGCTGCTCCACCAGCAGCGCCCGGATACCCCGTAACAAAGGGCCCCGTGCACAAACACTTCCAGCTGCAAGGGACTATTGTCCGCAGTCTTTCTAATCTCATCAATGTCCAGCTCCCGGGGCAGCACAGCCCGGGACACTCCCAGGTCAGCAAGCTGGCGCTGGCCTGCCCGGGAGGACAAGGCTCCCAGGGTGGACAGGTGCATCTCGCATGTCAGGCCGGCCTGACGGGCAATATCCACCAGGCCGGGATCGGAAAAGATAACTGCGTCCGGCTGGACAAAACGTTGCAGACGGTCCAGGAGGCGTCCGGCCTTGTCCGGCTCATCCGGCTTTATCAGGGTATTCAGGGCCACGTAGACCCGGACGTTTCTCTCCCCGGCCAGCCTGCGCAGGGCGGCCAGCCGGGTCAGGGAAAAATTGTCCGCCTGGGCCCTGGCCGAGAAATGCTTTAGCCCGCAGTATATTGCATCCGCACCCGCGGCCAGGGCGGCCAGAAAAGAGGCCTCCTGCCCGGCCGGAGCCAGAATTTCGGGTCTGGTCATATGTTTTTTGCCTTTTTTGTCCGCCTATCTTGACTGCAATCCAGGAGATATAGCAGCTGTCCAGTCGTTTGTCTTGTATTTTTCAGGTCAGATACCAAATGTTCTGCAAGTTGACCATGCGTGTGTTTGATTCTATATTAAAGATAAATCAGATGCTTTTGTTTCAAGGAGGAAGAATGATCCTGAAAACATCCAGAGCCCTGGATTCGGAAATCATCAGGCAATATCTACCCCAGGGCAAGACCATTGAAGAGCTTGAAGAAAGCATGGCCCCGGAAGAAAAACGGGACCTGAAAAGCAGGATAAAAACTCTGCTCAAAGAAAAAGACGCCGTTCTGGTGGCTCATTACTATGTATCCGGGGATCTGCAGGAACTGGCAGCCGAGACCGGGGGTTTTACTTCGGATTCCCTGGATATGGCCCGCTTCGGCAACGAACATCCGGCATCCACCCTGGTGGTGGCCGGGGTGCGCTTCATGGGCGAGACAGCCAAGATACTCAATCCGGAAAAAAAAGTACTCATGCCCGACCTAGAGGCCACCTGCTCCCTGGATCTGGGGTGCCCGGCAGAAGAGTTTTCAGCCTTTTGCGACCAGCACCCGGACCGGACAGTCGTGGTCTACGCCAATACCAGCGCCGAGGTTAAAGCCCGCTCTCACTGGGTGGTCACCTCCAGCATAGCCGAAAAAGTGGTCAGATACCTGCACCAAAAAGGAGAGAAGGTACTCTGGGCTCCGGATAAGTATCTGGGGGATTATGTTCAGAGCAGGACAGGGGCGGACCTGATATCCTGGGACGGAGCCTGCGTGGTGCATGAGGAATTCAAGGCCGAGGCCCTGAAAGACATGCGCCTGGAAAATCCCGACGCCGCAGTCCTGGTGCATCCGGAATCGCCGCGGGAGGTCATAGAGCAGGCTGACGTGGTGGGTTCCACCACCCAGATCATCAAGGCGGCTCAGGAACTGCCCAACAGGAGGTTCATCGTGGCTACGGACCGGGGTATTTTCCACAAGATGCGCCAGGCGGCCCCGGGCAAGGTGTTTATTCCAGCACCCATCGCCGGGGAGACAGTGGAATGCATCGCCTGCGCCCATTGTCCCTGGATGGCCATGAACGGTCTGCAGAACCTGGCCCATTCCCTGGAAACCGGAGAAAACGAGATCCACGTTGATCCGGAAACAGGCCGCCGGGCCAGGGTGGCGGTGGAAAGGATGCTTGAATTCTCCCGCAACCTGAAGTCAGTAGAGTCTTAACTTCACATTTCACGCTTGCCCAATGAAATTTCTTCCTATTTCACCCGGGTCAAGCGCGAATTTTGTAAATCCTGGATACCAGAGGAAAGCAGGTATGCGTTTGGCTATATTTTCTGATATCCACGGCAACATGGAGGCTTTCAAGGCAGTTGTCAGGGATATTACCGAGCAGAGGATCAGGAAGTGTTTTTTTCTGGGAGACGCCATAAGCTACGGCCCGGAATCGGACCGCGTGGTCAGGCTTCTGCAGAGGCTGGGGGTTTTCTGTGTGCTGGGCAATCATGAACTGGCCCTTCTCCACAGCCATGCCAGATACTACTTCAATACATCGACCAGGCAGCATTTCGCCCAGGTGGAAGGCCATATCTCCGAGAAGTCCAGGCGGTTCATCTCCACCTGGCCAAAAATACGCCGGGAAGAGGGAATGCTCCTGGTGCACGGCTGTCCTCCGGATTCAATAACCAGGTATCTTTTTGAGCTGGAAGAATCCGACTTCATCAGGGTTTTTCAGGAAATGGACGATACAGTGGCTTTTGTGGGACATACTCACGATCTGGAACTTATTCATTATGCAGATACTGATATAAGGAGAACGGAGTTGACCCAGGGATTTTATTTTCTGGAAGAAGGCAAATCCGTGGTCAACGTGGGCAGCGTGGGCCAGCCCAGAGACGGGGACAACCGGGTCAAGTACGTCATCTGGGAGCCTGAGGCGAGGCGGCTGGAGGTCCGTTTCGTGGAGTACAACATAAAAAAAACAGCCGAGGGCATAATTAAGCTGGGCTTTCCGGAATTCTATGCCCGGCGTCTGTGGTAAGTCATGCGCAGCCTTGGAGGATACCGGCTGCTAAGCCTTCTGGGCAAAGGTGAAATGGCCCGGGTCTACAAGGTCCTGGATCCTGTGACCGGCAGGCTCATGGCCATGAAGGTCTTAAGGCCCAGTGAAATCCTGGAAGACCTTCTGGGCAAAGAGGAGCTGGAAAGGCTTTTCCGGTCCGAAGCCCGGATCATGCAGGAACTGCAGAGCGATCATGTAGTGCTCATCCATTCTTCTGGCAGGGACTGCGGCAGGACCTTTGTTCTGCAGGAATATCTTTGCATGAACCTGGCCCTCCTGATAGGAGAGGCAATAGAAGCCGAACTTCCTTCCAGGACCATGTCTCCGCTTTTGGCCCTGGATATTGTTTCCCAGATCCTTCAGGGGCTGGATGGTTTGCACCGGGCCGGTGTGGTGCACAGGGATATCAAGCCGGCCAATATTCTGCTGGATAAATTCAAGCAGGTGAAGATTGTAGACTTCGGTCTGGCCAGAACTGAATCGTTGGACCACAACAGACCGGCGGGCCTGGTTATAGGCTCTCCTTATTATGCAGCCCCGGAACAGGAAGAAAACCCGGCAAAAGCTGATCACCGGGCTGACCTCTATTCCGCCGCAGTTGTCCTTTACCGCATGGTCACCGGCAACCTCCCTGAGATTTCCAGGCTCAAGGACCTGGATTGGGACCTGCTCGGGCCGGACTGGAGCAGGTTTCTGCACAAAGCCCTGGCTCCTGATCCGCATCAGCGTTTTTCTCATGCCCGGGACATGCTGGCCGGACTGGAAAAGCTGAAGCAGGACTGGGAAAACAGAAGGGAGCAGGTCTGCAGACTGCCTCAAGGCATAAAGGCTGACGGGCCTTTGGAAACAAGGTTCCTGCGCAGCACTGCCATTTATACCGGCAGAAGGCCCAGGGCATTCAAGGGCCTAACCAGGCTTTTACAGCCCGTAACCCATATTCAGAACAGGCTGCACAGGCTTAAGTACGGCATTCTGGACCAAGCCACCAGCCTTATCTGGGCCGGGGAGATATCCCGGGAGCAGTTGAGCCTGGAGCAGGCCAGGGAAGTGGCGGATTCCCTGAATATGGACAACAGTATGAACAGCCCTGAACACAGGTGGCGGCTGCCTACAGTGGATGAGCTGGTATCCTTGATGCAGCCCAGGCGCAGTTTGGAGGATTTCTGTATGCCTTCCCTGTGGAGTCTTGAGGAAAGGTCCTGGCTGTGGAGCGCGGATACGCAGACCCGGAGCAAAGCCTGGATTGCCGACATGGAGCAGGGGGCAGTTTTGAGCCAGGACAGACACTGCCTGTTTCATGTTTTGCCCGTAAGAAGGGCGGCCAGAGAGGAATTGTCTTTTTCAGGCTGATGAGTCGCTGTTGTTTGAAACTGTCATGGCGGTCACGGGTCAGCATCTAGGGCGCTGGTTCCGCGTTGTTTTTGCTGTTGAAAGAAAGAGATCAAAGCTTCACGACTTTTCTGGAGAAGGCACAATCGTTTTTAATGCTGGCTGCGGTACTGGTGGGACTTGTTCTGGGGAAAGCGCCGGCTGTTGCGCAGAACGCAGCTTTTTTCATCAAGCCGTTGCTGATGCTGATGCTCACTGGTGTTTTTCTTCATGTACCTCTTTGGGATTTTGGAAGACCTTTTCAGTTTCGGGGAGTTACCAGCGCCAACCTGGTGATCAATTTTGCCTGGGCCCTGCCTCCACCCGCACTCCGTCACTGACGCGGTCCCCGGGATGAGTAATCACCTTCTCCCCGGGTTCCAGCCCCTGAACCACCTGGGTCCGAAGCCCGCTGCGCCGCCCGGGCTCCACCCGGCGCACCACGGCCCGGCCATCCTGGACTACAAACACGCGCCAATCACCGTTTTCCCGGAACTTGGCGTTGGACGGAATGGAAATTACATCCCGGCCCTCCCACAGGATAAACCTGGCCTCCACCCGGTATTCTTTACCCAACTGCTCCCAATCCTGCCTGGGACTGGTGATCTCCACCAGCACCGGCACTCTTTGCTCCTCCACGCCCAGAGCGGAAATCTTGGTGAAACCCGCCGGCTCCACCCGGCGCACCCGGCCGGAAAGGGGTTCTCCGCCCCAGCGCTCAAGTTCCACCCGCATCCCGGGCCGCACCCTGACCGCATCCATGGATAAAAGATCCACCCGCACTTCCATATCATCCAGGTCTCCGACCTCCAGAATCTCCACCCCGGCAGGCACCGTCCCTTCCTGGTAATGCATCCGGCGCAGCACTATTCCGGCCACAGGGGACCTGATCTTAAGGCCCTGCTCCCGCCCGAGGCGCGCCCCCTGGGTAATTTCCAGCACCGCCCGGGTATTTTCCTTTTCAAAGCGCGCCGCTTCCATGGCCGAACGGGCCGCTTTCTTTGCGGCTTTTGCCCGCATCTGCTCATTGTGCATCTTGTCCATGACCGAGGCCGATATTACATCCCTGGCAAAAAGTTCTTCATGGCGTATGACCTCCCGAACTGCGTATTCCATCTGTGTCCGGGCGTTTTCATGTTCGGCCCGGGCAGCTTCCAGCCTGGCCCGGGCGGCCTTCAGATTCTCCCGGGCCTGCTCCAGGGCTCTAAGGTCCAGCCCGGGGGCGGGCAGAGATTCCATGCTGAACAAAACCTCCCCGGCCTGCACCCCGTCCCCCGGCTCCAGATCAACCCGGTGCAGATAACCCTGCACCGGAGCGCTCATGACATGGGTGGTTTTAAGTCTTGTGTAACCCTCGTCCTCCACGTACTCGGCAAAATAGCCCTTTTCCACCCGCACCGTGCTCACCGGCACCGGGGAAGGGGCCAGGGCCGCGGCCAGAGCTCCCAGGATGGCCAGCCCGGTCAGAATCAGGATGATTTTCTTTTTTGTGTTCATCTGTGTTCCCTGCTGTTTTGTGGATGATCCGACTTGTTTGCTGCCAGCCAGGTCCGACTATTCCGTCTTCAGGGCCTCCACCATGTCCAGACGCCGCAGCCTGCGTAGCATCAAGAGTACGGACAAAAACGTGGCCAGAAGCACTCCTGCCGCGGAAAAGGCGAACACCCCCGGCTCCAGCACAAATGGCAGCCGGAAGAAATCCGTACTCAGGGCCTGGTTCAAACCGTAGGCAAAACCGGCCCCCAGAAGCCAGCCCAGGGGAATGGCCGCCAGGGTGACCACCAGGATTTCGCCCACAAGAATCCAGCCCACTTCCACCCGGGTAAGTCCCAGCACCCTGAGGGTGGCCAGTTCGCGGTAGCGCTCCTCGTAGGCGATGCGGGCATTATTATAGACCACGGCAAAGGCGATGGAACCGGCCATGACAAGCAAAACCGCCATGAATCCCAGGGCTGTATCCTGGATATAGCCGCGGATATTGGCCTCGGCCTGAGAGGTCACCCCGATCCCGGCGATTGCAGGGGTGTCCCACAAATGCTCATAAAGCTCAAAGTGCAGGGTATGATCCGTGAGCAGCCAGGCACCGGACACTGCCGGTCCCTCCCTCATGACCCTGTTCAGGGCCCTGCGCTCCATGTAGGCCCCCACCCCGATGGGCTCCTGCACCAGGCGGGCCACCTCCATCTCCACGTTGCGGCGGCGGCCCTCCATGATTTCCACCTGCAGCCTGTCCCCGGGCTCAACCCCCAGGTGCCCTGCCAGGTAATCAGTCAGCACCAGTCCCTGGAGGGGCAGCTTCACCGGGCTGTAGTTCCGGTCCAGAATCCCGCGCAGGGCCGGCTTTTGCTCCATGCCCATGATGGTGGTCCGGTAATCCCTCTGTCCGTACCTCAGGCGCACAGGCACATTGCGGTAGGTTTCCACGAAAAGCACTCCGGGCAGGACTTCAAGCTCCCTTCTGGCCTGCTCATGCACGGACTCGGTGAACACCAGGTGCACATCCATTTTCTGGACCAGTCGATACTGAGTATCCAGCATATGATCCACCGAGCCGAACTGGTAACTTCCAAGAAGCAGCAGGGACCCGGACAGGGCGATGCCCAGTACGGACATCACTGCCTTGAACCTCTTGCGGGCCAGGTTGCGCAGGATGATCCGCCCGGTCTGATCCAGAATCCTGTTCCAGACCGGACCCTGGAACGCCCCCCGGGAAAAACTCTCGGGTGCCGGGGGGCGCATGGCCTCGGCCGGAGGGCTGCGCACCGCTCCGCGCACCTCCCGGAAAATCCCCAGAAGCGCGGCTGTCAGGGCAACAAACACTGCCAGGGCCAGAATCCTGGGGCGCAGTCTGAAAACAAGCTCCGGAAAGCGGAAATATTCGCCGTACAGGGCGGCCAGTTCCCCGGCGGCCCACAGGCCCAGGACCACCCCCAGGATGCAGCCCCAAGTCACAATCAGGCCCGAAAACAGGATGTAGTGCAGGCCGATTTCTTGATTGGTGTATCCAAAGGCCTTGAGCACCGCGATCTGGCGGCGCTGAGTGCTTATGATCCGGCTCAGGAGCAAGCTCAGCAGAAAAGCAGCCACTCCCAGAAAGATAAGGGGCAGGATCACGGCCATGACTCTCAACTGATCCAGTTCATCCTGCAGGAATCTGTGCGAGACCTGGTCTTCGCGCCCATAAGCCCCAACACCGCCGTAAGGGGCAAGTATCTCATCCAGGGCATCCAGGACCGATGCCTCATGGGTCCCGGCCCGCAGACTCACCAGGGCGCTGTTGAAGGCCCCCTGCATATCAAAGGCCGCTTCCAGGTCCCGGCGGTTCATCCAGAGTACGCCGAAGCGCTGGTGATCCGGGATAAGATCAGCCGGGCCGAGCTGATAGACAAACTCCGGAGAGAGGGCAACTCCGCTGATGGTCAAGGTCTCCAGTCGGCCCCTGATGATGGCTCTCAGTTCATCCCCGGGCTCCAGGCTGTGGGCCTGGGCCAGGGGCTCGCTGATCACCGCCTGACCCGGCTGATCCGGGTCCGGAAGGCTGCCCCGGCGCAAGTACAGGCTGTTCAGCAGGGGCTGATCTCCGTCGGGAATGGACAGGACCCGCCCACGAACCGGTTCCTCAAAGCCCGGAACCTCCAGGCGCACCGGGGCTGCTACCCTGGTCTGGACCGCGCTTACCCCGGGAACTTCTTCCAGACGGCTGGAGACGAATTCAGGCGCGCGCTTCAGGTCGCAGAAGACATGGGCGAAATTGTGGGTCTGATAAAATCGGTCTTTGGAGAGGCTGACGGCATCCAGAATGGTCACCGCCAGGATCAGAACCATCACCCCCGCCCCCAGCACCACCGAGATGGCAGCCACCTGCCCCTTGAGCTCCCACAGATCCCGAAACAGTTTGCGATGAATGGCCTTTACCATTGCAGTTCCCCGGCCGGCAGCCTGTGGGAGTTGGGCTGGACATAGGCTATGCGGCCGTCGCTGATGCGGATCACGCGGTGGGCCATGCGGCCTATGATTTCATTGTGGGTGATGACCACGGTGGTGGTTCCCAGCCTGGCGTTTATATGCTCGATGACTTCCAGAACCCGTACTCCGGTTTTGGAATCCAGGGCTCCGGTGGGTTCG
>PWFB01000118.1 GCA_003553695.1 Desulfonatronospira sp. | reverse complement strand
GGGCCAAGTCCGAGTTCCTGGCCAATATGAGCCATGAGATCCGCACTCCCATGAACGGGGTTATCGGCATGACCGAGCTTTTACTGGACACTGAACTTTCAGCGGAGCAGTACAGCCTGGCCCAGTCCATCCAGTCCAGCGGCGAGGCTTTGCTGGCTCTTATTAATGATATTCTGGACTTTTCCAAGATTGAGGCCGGTCGCCTTGAACTGGAGATTCTGGATTTCAACCTTCACTATCTGCTGGAGGACCTTGCCTCTGTCATGGCTGTCCGGGCTCATGAAAAGAACCTGGAACTCATCTGCCTGCCTTACCCTGATGTCCCGGGTCTGCTCAGGGGTGATCCGGGACGCCTGCGCCAGATTTTGACCAACCTGGTGGGCAATGCCATCAAGTTTACTGAACAGGGCGAAGTGGTAATCCGGGTCAGCGCTTTATCCATCAGAGAGGATGAGGTGCTGCTGAATTTTTCGGTGCAGGACACGGGCATTGGTATACCTGAAGATAAAAAAGACCTGCTTTTTGACAAGTTTTCCCAGGCAGACTCTTCCACCACCCGCAAATTCGGTGGCAGCGGCCTGGGTCTGGCCATCTGCAGACAGCTGGCTGAAATGATGCAGGGGGACATTGGTGTTGAAAGTGAGTACGGCCGGGGATCAGAGTTCTGGTTCACGGCCCTGTTTTCCCGGCAAAAGGGGCAGGAAGCCGGAAAACACCACCTGCCCGGGGAGATCCAGGATGCATATGTGCTTATAGTCGATGACAATGCTACCAACCTGGAGATCCTGACCAGGCAGCTCCAGGCCTGGGGTGCCCGGGTAGAGCAGGCATGTGGCGGACATGAAGCCCTGGAGGTTCTGGACAGGATCCATGAAGGACAGGCCGGGCTGGATATGGCTGTTCTGGACATGCATATGCCCGGCATGGATGGTGGGGAGCTGGGCCAGAAAATCAGGGCTGATTCAAGGTACAGCCGCCTGCCTCTGGTCATGCTCACTTCCCTTGGCCGGCCGGGGGATGCCCGGCTTTTTGAAGAGCTGGGTTTTGATGCTTATTTGAATAAGCCGGTTCGACAGTCAGAACTTTTCGACACTCTGGTAACTGTTCTATCCTGTGCACATGAATCTGAATCAAGGCGGCCCATAATCACCCGGCATCTGGCCCGGGAGATGAAAAAGGAAAGGGACGGTTATTCCAGGCTCAAAGGCCATGTCCTGGTGGTGGAAGACAATGAGGTCAACCAGCAGGTGGCCCTGGGAGTGCTGAAAAAAATGGGCCTCAGCGCGGAACTGGCCTCGGATGGCCTGGAAGCAGTCTCGGCTGTGCAGAATAATAGCTATGACCTGGTGCTCATGGACGTGCAGATGCCGGAGATGGATGGTCTGGAGGCGACCCGGCGGATAAGAAGCATGGAGCATGGGGCATGGAGCCCCAGTGAAACCCCTGTCTACGACAGGGAGCCCTTTGGGCTGTTTCACGGGGCAGGCATGGAGCATGGAGCAGAGGATAAAGGGCAGAGGGCAGAGGACAGAGGTCAGAAATCAGAAATCAGAGGTCAGGGGACAGAGGACAGAAGCCGGGAATCAGAAGACAGAGATCAGAGACCGACTTCAGGAGAGCGGATTCCTGAATCCCCCAATTCCAGCATTCCTGAATTCCTGAATCCCTCAATTCCTCAATCCCCGACAGAGTTGAACACCCCAGAGGGGACCCCGGTTCAACCAGGTAAAAATTCCAGAATACCAATTATCGCCATGACTGCCGGGGCCATGAATCAGGACAGGGACAGATGCTTTGAGGCCGGCATGGACGATTATGTCAGCAAGCCTGTCAGTCATCAGGAGCTTCTAAAGGTTTTGAACAGGTGGCTGGAAAAAGAAGATGGACATGACGGTGATACAGGTGAGACAGGTCCATCAAAGGATGTTGCCCCTGCTTCAACCTCAGAGCAGCCTGAGAATCCTGTTTTTGACCAGGAGGCTCTATTGACCCGGATGGGGAATGATTCTGAGCTGGCCTGCGAGATCCTAACCCTGTATCTTGAAGGCAGCCCGGCAAACATGGCCGTCTTGAAAGAAGCTCTGGACCATAAAGACTGGAAACGAGCATTCAAAGAAGCGCATTCAATCAAGGGTAATTCAGCCAATGCCGGCTGTTTGCGCGTCTCAGAGACAGCCAAAGAAATAGAAAAAGACCTGCAGGAAGGCAGTGTGGACGGTCTACAAGATAAAGCAACTGAACTGGAAAAAGAGCTTGAAAAGTGCAGAATGGAAATCAAGTCTTTTCTGGAGAATGAATAGAAGTATGGACCTGCGTAGCATTGTAACGTGGCGAGAAGCCGTTAATTTTCAGAAATATTGTAAATAATGCTCAGAAAGCACTGTGGATGATGTGTGGTTGAGTGAATACCAAGACTATGCCACGACGATAGTCAGGTATTAAACTTGAGAGGAATACCATTCGCAGGAATCATAATATAGAAGGCTGGTAAGCATTCAGGGGGGTGCCGGAATCACGCTTCTGGCGTGACCGGGGACAGTTCCGCACTTATTTTTTTCTGATGGACAATTTTTGGCTGTTGGCGTTGGAAAAATAAGTGCGGGACAGTCCCCAGGCCTGGTGCCAGGAACTAAAACTGAGTACCCCCTGAATGCTTACTCTGTGGTGATGCAGCAGAGCCTTGCAACCCAGAATATAGAAAATGGAGCATATCATGTCTGAAGACGGTACTTGCAAAAAGTCTTCTGTTCCCTCCCCGATAAAATGTCAGGAACTGCTGATAAAAGCCCCTATGGGCGTTTTCACGTCTACTCCCGAGGGCAGGTTTCTTACAGCAAACCCAGCCATGGCAAAGATGTTCGGTTATGACACCCCCCAGGAAATGATTGATTCCATAACTGATATTGCCAGTGAATTTTATGCCGAATCCTCAGACAGGAATAAAATATTGCAGCTGCTTGAAGTTCACCAGCAGGTGGAAAACTTTGAGTGCCGGCTTATAAGACGTGACGGTTCATGGCTCTGGTCATCCATAGACGTTTTAGCCATGCGCGATGAATCCGGCAGTATCACCCATTATCATGGTTTTATAACAGATATTACTGAGCATAAGCAGGCCCAGGATCAGATAGAGAAAAAAAGCGAGGAGCTGGAGCTTTACTTCAATTCCAGTCTTGATCTTCTCTGCATAGCCAATGTCGATGGTCGATTTCTCCGTCTCAATCCGGAATGGGAAAAAGTGCTTGGCTATACCACCCAGGAACTGGAAGGACGCATGTTTTTGGATTTTGTGCATCCGGATGACGTGGAGTCTACCCTGGCAGCAGTTTCCAGGCTGGAGAACCAGGAGCAGGTTTTAAACTACGTGAACCGCTTTTGTTGCAAGGATGGGTCTTACCGTTGGATTGAATGGCGCTCCAGACCCCTGGGGCGACAGATATATGCTGCAGCCAGAGACATTACTGAACATAAAAAGGTACTGGCAAAGCTGCAGGAGAGCGAACAAAGCCTGGCCAGAACATTACAGGCCATCGGTGACGGAGTGATTTCCACTGACATGGATAGCCGGGTGGTCCAGATGAACCCTGTGGCTGAAAAGCTCTGCGGCTGGGATGAAGCCGAAGCCCGGGGGCGTCTGCTGAGCGATGTCCTCAGGATCGTCAATGCAGACACCCGTGCCGTGGTTGACAACCCGCTTCAAAAGGTTTTTGCCACTGGACATACTCTAGGGCTTGCCAGTCACGTCATGCTGTTATCCAGAACCGGAGAGGAATATCATATTGCTGATTCTGCGGCCCCCATCAGAGACAGTCATGGCAACATCACCGGTGCGGTACTTGTGTTTCGCGACGTAACCCGGGAACATGCTCAGGCCGAAAGACTGCGCACCAGCGAAGAACGTCTGGATCGGGCCATGGCGGTCAAAAACGAGGGTATCTGGGACTGGAACCTGGTAACCAATGAAACCTACTTTGATGATCGTTATTACACCATGGCTGGTTATTCCCCCAATGAATTCCCCCAGCACTTTTCAGGCTGGGCAGAGCGAGTACACCCTGAAGATTTGCAGAAAGCCACCTCGGCCATAGAGGATTGTATCGCCGGAAAGACTGAAACGTTTGATATCGAGTTTCGATTTAAACATAAAGACGGTTCATGGATCTGGATCCAGGGGCAAGGCAAAATCATGGAACGAAACCCAGATGACTCCCCTTTGCGCATGATCGGTACTCATACCGATATCACCGAACGTAAGCTGGCTGAGGAGGCATTGCTGGAAAGCGAGGAAATGCAGCGCAAGATTTTGCAGGCTGTCCCGGATTTGATTGTCAGGACCGATCTGGAGGGAATAATTACCTTTGTTAATGAGCTGGCTTATCCCGGCCTGAGTTATATTCCCCAGGCAAGCATCTACGGGAGAAGTCTCTTTTCCTTTATTGATGCCCGTGATTTGCCTCGGGCCCAGGAGAATGCCCTAAAGAGGCTTGAAAAGAACATCGGCCCGCAGGAATACAGGCTGAATTTTGAAGAGGACATTTCCATTGATACGGAGATCAATGGCGCAGTAGTCTACGACAAAGAAAGTATGCCTGTGGGGATGGTTTATGTCATCCGGGATATCACCGACCGCAAAAGGGACAAAAAAGAACTGCTCAAGGCCAAAGAACAGGCCGAGGCTGCCAACCAGGCCAAATCCAGGTTTCTGGCCAATATGAGTCATGAGTTGAGAACTCCCTTTAATGGAATCATGGGAATGATGCAGCTTCTTCAGACTACAACCCTGGATGAGGAGCAGCAGGAATACGTGGACATGGCTATCAAGTCATCTCAGAGGTTTGCCCGCCTCCTTTCGGATATTCTTGACCTGTCCAGCGTTGAAACCGGAAGAATGAGCATCTTTAATTCGGAGTTTGATCTTGGAGAAGCGCTTGGCTCTATTCATGATATTTTTGATGCTTCAGCCAGAGAGAAAGGTGTTTTTCTTGAATATCTACCAGGCGATGATGTTCCTGCAAAGGTCATAGGTGACGCTGTCCGGGTCAAACAGATACTTATTACCCTGGTAAGCAATGCCCTTAAATTCACCGAAAAGGGGGTCGTTGAGATCCGGCTGGATGCTCTTTGCGCTGCAAAGGGCGGTGATGTGAGAATAAAGTTTGCTGTATCCGACACTGGTATTGGTATTCCTGAGGACCAGTTGAAAAATCTGTTCACTCCCTTTGAACAGCTGGATGGTTCTTATACCCGCAAGCATCAGGGTGCCGGGCTTGGCCTGTCCATAGTCAAGCGCCTGGTGGAACTGATGAACGGCAACATAGACATTGACAGCCTGCCCGGGGAGGGAACCACGGTGCATGTGGTCCTGCCTTTCGGTCTGTCTGCCCGGGATGACCGGGAAACGCTAGGCAAAGCTCTTTCAACAGAGCAGTCCCGGGATTTTTTGAATATCCTTCTGGCTGAAGATGAACCATTGAATCAGAAATTTATGGTGACCCTTCTGAAAAAGTTCGGACACAATGTGGTTTTAGCCCCCAACGGCAAGCAGGCGGTTGAAGAATTTTTCAGGCATGATTTTGACTGCGTCCTTATGGATATCCAGATGCCTGAGATGACAGGTCTGGAAGCTACCAGGGCAATCCGGG
>PWFB01000112.1 GCA_003553695.1 Desulfonatronospira sp. | reverse complement strand
TGTCCAGGGCCTGGCCGGTGTCCATAATGCCCAGCTGCTCGCCTTCGCCATTGATTACACGTACCTTCCTCGCCATGATCTGCTTATTGCGGCGAGCCTTAGTAGAGGTATCTATAACTCATTCCTCCCTTCTTAAACGGTTCATCCATATCCTCAAAAATCAGGTCCGCAACTTCCTGGATGCTCATAAGCCCCAGGTTTTTGCCGCCCCTTAAACGCACGTTCAGGCCGGACTCCTGAACCTCCTGGTCTCCGGCCACCAGCACGTATGGAATCTTTTCCATCTGGGCCTCGCGCACCTTGTATCCAAGCTTTTCGTTACGGTCGTCCACTTCCACCCGGATGCCCATCCGCCTCAAACTATCCGCGCAATCATGGAGGTAGCCGGCCTGGGCATCGGTAATATTCATGATACGGGCCTGCACAGGGGCCAGCCATGTGGGAAATGCCCCGCCGTAATGCTCTATGAGCACGCCCAGAAAACGCTCTATAGCACCAAGGACCACTCGATGCAACATTACCGGTCTGTATTTCCTGCCGTCTTCCCCGGTGTAGGTCAGGTCAAAACGCTCCGGCAGGGTAAAATCGCATTGCACCGTGGCACACTGCCATTTGCGGTCCAGAGCGTCTTTGAGCTTGATATCTATCTTGGGACCGTAAAATGCGCCGTCCCCAGGATTTATTCCATAAGGCATATCCAGGGCATCCAGGGCACTGGTCAAAGCAGCGGTGGCCTTTTCCCAGGCATCACCCGTACCGATGGACTTTTCCGGGCGGGTGCTTACCTCCACCACATACTCGAACCCGAAAATCCCCATGATATCCCGGACAAAATTGACCACCCCGGTGATCTCTTCCTGCAGCTGGTCCGGACGGCAGAGGATATGGGCATCGTCCTGGGTAAACTCCCGCACCCGCAGCAGTCCATGCAGAACGCCGGACTTTTCATGCCGGTGCACCCGGCCCAGCTCGAAATAGCGCAGGGGCAGATCGCGGTAGCTGCGCAGCCTGGATTTGTATACGAGCATGTGGGAGAGGCAGTTCATGGGTTTTACGCCGTAAGCCTGTTCATCTATGTGGGTGAAGTACATGTTCTCCCGGTAATTATCGTAATGCCCGGACTTTTCCCAGAGCTCCTTGCGCAGGATCTGCGGACCCTGCACAATCTGGTATCCGCGCCTCAAGTGCTCCTTGCGCTCGAAATCTTCAAGAATGGTGCGAATCAATGCCCCCTTGGGATGAAAGATGGGCATTCCCGGACCGGCCTCTTCGCTGAAACTGAACAGGTCCAGCTGAGCCCCCAGTTTACGGTGGTCGCGTTTGCGGGCTTCCTCCAGCCGGGCCAGATGCTTTTTCAGATCTTTGTCCGAGGCAAAGGCTGTGCCGTAGATCCGCTGCAGCATGGGACGTTTTTCGTCTCCGCGCCAGTATGCCCCGGCCACAGAGGTGAGCTTGAAAGACTTGACATAACCGGTGCTGGGCAGATGCGGGCCGCGGCAAAGATCGATAAAATCTCCGTGCCTGTATAAAGACACCTGTTCTTCTTCCAGTTCGTCCAGTATTTCCAGCTTGTAGGTCTCGTTTAGATCCAGAAAAATCTTCTTGGCCTCTTCCCTGGACATGACCACCCGCTCAAAGGACTGGTCCCGGGCGATGCTCCGGGCCATTTCCGCCTCTATCTTCTCCAGATCTTCCGGGGTGAAGGGACGCTCGTAATCAAAATCATAGTAGAAACCATGCTCAATGTCCGGGCCGATGGTCACCTTGGCCGAGGGGAAAATGTCCTTCACCGCCTGGGCCATGATATGGGCCGCACTGTGCCTTAACACCTTGAGGCCTTCCGGGCTGGAAAGGGGCACAGGTTCAATAACGGTACACTGCTCATCAACCTCTGAAGACAGGTCGTAAAGGCGGTCTTCACACCGGCAGGCAACCGCTTCTTTTATTTTTTTTCCAGACAGGGCCTTGGAAAGGATTTCCCGGCAGGTTGCCCCGGCGCTTAACTGGATCTCTTCCGGGGCTCCGGACACTTTAACCATTTTTTCTCCAGTTTATAAACAGATAAGGGAGGCTTGGTACCTCCCTGACAAATCAGTAAGCGTGGTAGGCGCGAGGAGATTTGAACTCCTGACCCCTTGCGCGTCAAGCAAGTGCTCTCCCCCTGAGCTACGCGCCTGCAGTGCTGCTAAGCAGCAACCATCTATCAGCATTGATCACAGTCTGTCAAGAACTTGGGAGTTAAGAGTTATCAGTTAATTGGTAATAGTTGATGAAAAAATTTCACGCCCCCCTAATCTCTGACCTCTGACCCCTGATCTCTGATCTCTGACCTCTGATCTCTGACCTCTGATCTCTGACCTCTGACCTCTGACCTCTGACTTCTGATCTCTGACCTCTGACTTCTGATCTCTGACCTCTGACCTCTGACCTCTGACTACCGACCATCTTCCGGGGCCAGGCGCAAGGCCAGGTCCAGGGCCTTTTCCAGGCTGCGGGGGCTGGCCTTGGCAGTGCCCACAAGCTCAAAACCGGTGCCGTGATCCACTGAAGTCCGCACCACCGGCAACCCAAGGGTAACATTCACACACCGGCCGAACTCCATGAGCTTCAAAGGAGCCAGCCCCTGATCATGATACATGGCCAGAACGGCGGAAAATTCATTATTCCAGGCCCGGTAAAAAACCGTATCCGCAGGAAACGGTCCCTGCACATTTATTTGTTCGTTTCTGGCCTGTTCTATAGCCGGAACAATAGTATCCATTTCTTCAGTGCCAGTTTTGCCTCCCTCTCCAGCATGTGGGTTCAGGCCGCACACGGCCAGAGGCTTATGCCCCTGTCCCAGACGGACCATGAAGGCATGGGTCAGGCGCAGACAGCGCAGTATCTTTTTCTGGGTGACAAGTTCCGGGACCAGGTGCAGAGGAGGATGGGTGGTTACCAGGCTAACGTGCAGCCGGTCTCCGCACAGGTGCATGCACACCTGGTCCTGGGCCATGCCGAAATGGTGAGCCAGAAACTCGGTATGCCCGGGAAAGTCGAACCCGGCCTCCTGCAAAAGTTCCTTATTAAGCGGGCCGGTGGCCAGAACACTGTTCTGATTGTTCTTCAGAAATTCACAGGCGGCAACCAGAGATATCCCGGCTGCAAAGCCACCCTGGACATCCCCCTTCCCCGGGGTGGGCTGAAAATTTTCCAGCCCTTCCGGCTCAAAAAGATAACATCCTGGCTTTTCAAGCTTACTTGATTCAAGGGCGTCAATCCTGCTCCAGAACTTTTGCACCTTCATCTGCCTGCAGTGATATTCCAGTGACAGTTCAGGACCAATGACCAGAACAGAGTGCTCCCGGACAAGCCTGTCCAGATCCGCAAGAATTAGCAGTTCCGGGCCAAGCCCGTTGGGATCGCCGGGTGTATACAGGACAAGAGACATAGACTAATCTTGTTTCCATCCGGAAATTCTTTATTTCCGGATGCTGAAATTGATGGTTTTCTTTCCGGAAACGAGGAATTTTTTCTTTTGGCAAGGAAATCAAGCAATTATGAGGAGGCGTATCTTACGGTTGACGAATAATTGTGTAGATTGACGCCGCCAAAAGGAAAAAGAACCGCTTCCGGATGAAAACTAATCTTGAGGGGAAATTTTCAGACACTCCTGATAAAAAAGGCAGCCATCCTGGTCACAATACCCTTCCACAGCTCTGGCAAAACAGTCGGAATTGCCCTCGGCAAGCTGAATCAGACGAATAGCCTGCACCTTGCTCACCCCGAAAGGCATCTTAACGGATCTTTCCCTGGCCAGCTCCCTTATTTCCTTCATTTTCATATAAATAACCTCCAACGGTCATGCTTTGTATACGCCACAATCATGCTCCTGGGAACCAGGAAGTACAAAAATCAAATTTTTTCTAAACCGTAACCCAGTTCGTGATAAAGCCGGGCGTATTCTCTGGCTGATCTGTGCCAGGAGAAGTCCTGGTTCATTCCCCGGACAACCATCTTTTTCCAGGCTTCAGCATCCCGATACAAGGTCAGTGCATTTTGAATAGCGCCCCAGAAAGACTTGGCCGTGGGCTCCGGGAATACAAAACCCGTTGCATTTTCCTCAGGGTGGGGGATTATGGTATCTTTCAGCCCGCCCACAGCAGTAGCCACCGGAGGTGTGCCGTAACGCAGACTGTACATCTGGGTCAGCCCGCAAGGTTCATACCGGGAGGGCATCAGAAATATATCCGTGCCGGCCTGTATCTTATGGGCCATTTCCTCTGTATAGCCCACGATACCCGACACATGTCCCTGATAGGCCTCCACCAGGTTCATAAGCTCGTTTTCATATTCGGCATCACCTTCTCCCAGAATCACAATGCCCACATCCTTACGGACCAGGTCTGGTATAAGCTCGATTAAAAGATCAATACCCTTCTGACTGCGGAACCTTCCGATAAATCCCAGAACAGGCCGGGAAAGAAGTCTTTCAGGCAGGCAGAGAGTCTCCAGAAGTTCTTTTTTACACAGATGCTTGCCATTAAGACTCCTGGATGAATAACTGGCTTCTAAAAATCTGTCGTTGGATGGATCCCAGACTTCATAGTCACAGCCGTTTAAAATTCCCACCAGGTCTTTGCTGCGTTTCTGCAAGACGTTTTCCAGTCCGCAGCCGAACTCCGGAGTAAGGATCTCTTCAGCGTAGGTGGGACTCACTGTGGTGACCTTGTCAGCGTAAGATATCCCCCCCTTGAGGAGATTGAAAGAATCGTAATATTCCACACCGTCCATACTCCAGGCCTCATACGGCAGGCCGCAGTCCCAGAAGAGTCGCACTGAAAAACGTCCCTGGAAAGCCAGGTTGTGAATGGTGAAAACGGAAGCAGTATCCTTCCAGTACGGGTCGGTCCTGCGCTGGTAATAAAGATATGGTGAAATCAGGGCTGCATGCCAGTCGTGGGCATGTATTATCCTGGGAGCTTTCCCGAAGGTTTTCATCAGGGTCATGGCTGCCCGGCAGAAAAATATGAAGCGCTCACAGTTGTCGAAGTAGTCACCCTTGTATGTGCAGTAATAATACCTGCGGTCAAAGTACTCCCCCCTGTCCAGGAAATAAACGGGCATGCCCTTGAATTCAGCCCGAAGAACGTCGGTGGTGATCCCGGGCCAGGGATAGCCTACATTAAGGTCTTCATAAACCAGTCTGGGGCTGTAGGCGCTGGTGGATATACGGCCGTAAAGGGGAGTGATCACACAGACGTTGTACCCCATATTGTGAAGAGTAAGGGGCATGACGCCCAGAACATCGGCAAGGCCTCCTGTTTTGGAGAAAGGGTAGATTTCAGAAGCTACAAAACAGATATCTGGTGGAGAAGCCATATGCCCTCAAGGGTTGTTGTTTAAAGTGGTTGTCTAAAAAAATATTAACAGCTGCAGTCAACAAAATTGTAGTGATCTTAAACCAGTATGGTATAAAAAAGCAAATCAAAAAATCGTAACTGTTAACCCTGATGTAACTATTCACCATCTGATAAAATTGGTAAATCTAACTAAGCGCACCACTGATATTCAGGGTCCGGGGGCTTTGCAAACTGGGCGTAAACTGTCTGAGCGACGTAGGAAGCGTTAATCAAAACCGTTCAATACCGAATTTGATTCAAAGC
>PWFB01000146.1 GCA_003553695.1 Desulfonatronospira sp. | reverse complement strand
TGTTGTCCCTGCAGTCGGCATCCACGATATACCTGGTAAGTTCATCCGGTTCAGATTTTAAAATGTGCAACGTATTCATATGCGTCTCCACGAGTTTTTTATTCCGGGTCCTGTTGTAATTCTTTTCAGGTCTTGAGTTCAAGTACAGTTTATTTATAGCAGGCCTGACTGCGGAGCCGGTTCAAGCTTGTGCGACTCCGCAGCACATAATCCCTGAAACTGTTAATAGGGGATCACTATGTCGGATTTTTTGACCAGTTCGTAGATCCCTTCCCTGTCAATGGGCTTGAATTCATACTTGTCCACGTTGGCCTGGTTGTTGGAATAACGCTCTCCTTCCATTTCATCCAGAAAGCCCAGGTTGTCTTCAAAGGCCTCGTCCAGATGGGCTATTTCATGGTCCAGCATGACCATGTTCACCCCTGTGGCATGCAGAAGGAGTCCAAGGCTGGTGCGCAATCCCTCGTACTGCTGTTCCGGATCACGGATAAGCACGGTTACTTCCTTCATGGCTATCCCTTTTTGATGTAATAGTTGGTTTTGCCGTCGTCTGTGTCCTGCATGCCCAGAAACTCATTGCCGTCCTTGTTTCCGAACTCTGGGATATCGTTTTTGGATCCCGGATCTGTGCCGATCACCTGCAGGACCTGCCCGCTTGCAAGTTCTTTTATGGCTTTTTTGGTTTTAAGCAGGGGCATGGGGCAGCTCAGCCCGCTGGTGTCAACAACCTTGTCTGCATTGATAGTGGAAATGTCCATAATGTCCTCCTTTAGATGTTGTTAGAATATTACAAATTTTTCGCTTTTTTCGTTCCAGATGGCCCAAAGAGCCCAGGCGACGGGGATGATTACGAATACTGCCAGGGCCACAGGCCAGCCGAACACCTCAGGCATGAATACTCCTGATCCCAGCCAGTCCCGAATTTCAATGCGCTCCAGGAAGGCAAATCCAAGGGAATTGGACAGGGAAAAGGATGCAACAGCGATGATAAGTTTAATATGTCCCTCTCCGGCTCTCCAGAGGGATCCGGAACCACAGCCGCCAGCCAGAAGCATGCCTATTCCGAAAATGATCCCCCCCAGAAGACTGCCCAGCCAGAAGGGATGAAATACACCCATGGTTTCGGGCTGGATCCAGTTGTACTTGATTACTGCGGAACCCATGCCGTAAATGAGAAGGCTCAGCGCTATGGCCCTGACCATTTCAGCATCCCCGGTCATAAAAGGTTCTCTGAAGGCCCTGGCGAAACACAGGCGGGCACGCTGCATGGTGATGCCGATAAGTGTCCCGAAGAACAAAAGGCCTCCAATTACTGTTTCTCCCTGCACCGAATACAGGTAGAAGGCTGCCAGGATAAGCACCAGGATCAGTCCGCCGGCATAGGGAGAGA
This sequence comes from Desulfonatronospira sp., assembly GCA_003553695.1. Taxonomy (GTDB): domain Bacteria; phylum Desulfobacterota; class Desulfovibrionia; order Desulfovibrionales; family Desulfonatronovibrionaceae; genus Desulfonatronospira. The sequence goes on along the minus strand of PWFB01000146.1, from coordinate 4,309 downwards.
GTTTACCCCAGTTTACGATGGCCTTGCCCGGCATTTCCCTGGAAGGGGGAGCTGCAGTGAACTGTTGGGGCACGTTCATCATCTCCCAGATCAAAATGCGAAGACCTATGTAGGCCCCTATGCCCAGCCCGATCATCATGGCATAGCCGCCCATGGAAAACATGCCTATGGCATTGTAGAATCCGCCTATGTTGCAGCCGGCAGCTATGGCTGCTCCAATTCCCATAAGTACGCCGCCTCCGAGACCTTTAAAGTACTCATACCAGGATGACCCCCTGAGCTTGAACTGTCCGGCCAAAAGTGCCGCAGCCAGCGCACCAAGTACGAGACCGATGTTGGACATGGACATATTGCTCATCCAGGGCTCAATGGGACGTTCGGAGTAGAGGCCGATCATATAGAAAAAATTGTCGCCCCAGTTTCTGAATCCACCGGTAATGCCCCACATGCTGTCCCAGAGAAAAATCATAAGGGCCAGGATTGCCAGAAATATGGACGCCAGCCATATGGGCCAGCTGTTCTGGAAAACCTTGATGTACACTTTCCTTGCTTCCTCGCGGAAGCTGCTCCAAAAAGTGGTTGCCAAAATGGGCCTCCTTCTGGGTTTAAAGATTTGGCAAGGAGTCTGGAAGGGCCTTTTCCTCAAGCTGATTAACCTACAAGTTTAGTCTATATATTAGCAACGATCATGCCATGGGTTTTAAGGGTGAGTTTATGGCTGTAAACCGTAATTTTTTGTCAAAAATGCTAAAAAAGTATATAATGTGCTGTTTAATGATTAATCAGCTGTATAAAAGTGTATAAGGCAGGGGCAGCAGTATGCAGTTTTTGTGGTAACTAACCTTTGCAACGGTCCTTGTTCGTGCTTCAATTGGGAGTTGTCATAGTCGGGTGCGCTGGTCTGGAAACAGGGGAAACTTATCCGGATGGAAAATATATAGAAAAGTGCCATGCAGGTGATGATGCGGCAGGGCAGGGATGAGGTCTTTATGAGTACCTGGAAGGTTTGCGGGAGCAAGGCTAACAAAATGTTTTGCTTTGAGCCCTGCTCCCGGGAATCAGGTTATAAGGAGGAGGTGGGTGTTAATTTATTTCAAAGCTGCCGTCTTCACCGTAGGATACGTTGGCATCCAGGTAGTAGACGTCCAACTCGGGGCGCATGTCCTGGAAGGTGAAGTAGGCTTCACCGCTGCGGGCTCCGGTTGCGCAATACAGGACTATAGGTTTTTCTGAAGTGTCGAAATCATCCATGGCCGCCCTGATTTCACCGACATTCATACGCTTGGCCGTAGGGATATGTCCTTTTTCGAACTCGTCCGGTTCGCGCACGTCTATAAGCTGCACGCTTTCTGGATTGTTCTGCACAAGTTCAACAAAGAATTCCTCATCAATGGAACCTGGAAAGTCGCCCTGTTTAATGTCCGAAGGCTCGGCCGCCTCGTCAGCTTCGGCCACTTCGGCTGCATCAGGTTCTGTGATATCTTCGATGGTCCACAGCTTGTAACCCTGGTCAGCCCAGTATTCATCACCCTGAGGGAAAACTACGACATTTTCGTACCCCATTTCTTCCGCCTTCCAGGCGGAGTCGTGGCTGAGACGTCAGGCAGGGTTCATGCAGTAGAAAATGAGAAGGGTTGACTTGTCCTGGGGAAGGACGTCTTCAGCTCTTTCTTCAAATTCGCCGTCTGGAAGACTGACAGCAGTGGGAATGTGTCCACGGTCATAACGGGGACGCTTGGGCCGGGCGTCAATGAGCATGACGTCATCCCGTGGTTCTTCCCTGAGCATATTGTCTGCAACTATGGGTTTGACAAAATCAATGCCTACTAATGTGTGAAAGGGATTGGGAACATCTGTTTCCACATAAACAGTGGGAATGGGTTGTCCGGGTTCATAGCCAGCTACATGCCTGGGTTCATCCTTGACGCAGCCGGCTGCCAGGAAAAGCACCAGCGCCAGGATCAGCCCGGGCAGAGCAAGTTTTGGAAGTCTTTGGTACATGAAGCACCTCCATGGGTTTAAAGGTTAGGCGATTGGGTATGTGACTTGTTTATAAAACTTAAAGTTAGCAATACATGTGCCATTTTTGCATATCAGACCTGATTTGTCTGAATATGGCTTCAGTCAGCTGCAAAGGTTGTTGTAATGGTGAAAAAAATCAGGGATTGGTGATTAAACAGTTGTATAAATAACTGTATACAACCCCCAGGGTTAGGCCTTCCAAAAGTCATTTTGCAGACGCGTATGCTCAGTCCTTCTGGATGAAGTAGACGACTGTATCTTCCTCTGAATACTCCAGGCCAAGAAAACTGCTGCCGTGTCGCAGGGCCAGTTCAGGAATATGTTCTTTGGAGCCAGGATCAGTACTTATGATTTTAACTATCTGACCGGGTTCCAGGGAGTCCATAACCTTTTTGGTCTTAAGTAAGGGCAAAGGACAGCTCAATCCTCTTGCATCCACAACTTTATCGGCGATAATCCGGGGGGGGAGTTTCATGCATGGTCTCCAGTCTGAACCGGTTAAACCGAACAGTTGATTTTTTAGCCTGGCAGAACTTATCAGGAAGTCTTTCCAAGAAACTCCAGAATATCGCGCATTCCCGCGGCGGTATTGGCAAAAAAAGCAGTACCTGGTGTATCCGCTGGTATGCGTTGCATAAATTCCTGGATCCATGGCAGCATAAAATTGCCTGAGAAATCAGCAATCTCCTCGGCTGTTTCAGGGTCAGGATCCTGCAGGTACAGGCTCATCAAAAAATATAGATATTCCAGTTCCAGGCAGAGATGATCCAACGGCTCACCCGGGCTTTGAGGCTCCAGGCCGGATTCCTGAAGTCTGTTCTGCATTTCCAGGGCCGGCTGCTGCATAAGCAGCTGTTCTTCTCCGTGGTAGCAGGAATGGTACAAAGGGGCGCTGACGCCGCCATGAGTATTTATAAATGTCTTCACAAAAGTGCTTTCCAGTTCCTGTACATACTCATGTTTCTGCCCCTGGGACTGGATATAATCCAGGTATACGGCAATGCTGGGTGGTTCCTTGAAAACAATGCCCTTCAGAGTCCTCCATACAGAAATGGAGTTGTCCCACAGCTCTTCCCAGTTCTTTCGGCCGTCACGGCTCCAGAACACCTGGATAAGATGCTCCAGGGCCTGCAGGATCTGCTGCCTGCCGGCGGAGTCCACACCGGAAATACTGCCTGGCAGAATGTTGTCTTTGCTCATGGAGTTTCCACCATCTCCGGATACTTTTCTTCCCAGGCCATGATGCCGGCCTGATAGCGGTATACGTTTTCATATCCAAAACGAACGGCCCACCTGGCCGCAATGCCGCTCTGCACTCACCTGAAGCTGCGGCAGTAAAATATGATTCTGCGTTCCTTGTCTTCACCCATGGCGTTTATCAGCTGTTCTTTCTTGCCTGAATCCAGGCTGCTGCGTTCAGCGGGCCGGAAAGGGACGTTTACTGCACCAGGCAGAATGGTTGAATGCTCGAATTCGTATTCATAACGGTTGTCAATTATAGTCATCTCGGCTTTTTCTTTGTAGAGCCTGTGCAGCTCTGCTGTGTCTATGAGCCGGTAGCCTTCATTCTCAGCCTTTTTTTCCGCGTCTTCCCACCAGAGCTTTTCTTCTCCGGCGTGAACAGGGCTGAAAAAAATAACCAAGGCCAGGATGGACATTAATAATGGAGTGGTTCTGGAAAATTTCATGAACAAGCTCTTATTTTCAGCCCTCATGGGGTTGTGCCTGCAGAAAAGTCTGCTGCCCTTCCTGCAGGGTTGCTGTTGTAGACAAGGAGGTGTTGAATGAGCCACAGCCCCCTGAAGGTTTGTGGAGGCTGTGGAGGATGCTGGTGTTAGATCTTGTCTTTTATCTGGTTGTACCAGAGTTCATGGTGATGTTTGGCATAGCTCTCAGGGACCTCGCCGGTGAACATGGACTTGAATGCCGGCCTTTCCTCCCTGGAGATGGCTGCCATGTATATGTGTACAATAAGCCCGGCCAGGGCCAGAGTGGCAAAGAGGTAGTGGATGGTCCTGGACCAGGCTACCGGTGTCGGATTGTCCAGCACCATGGTGGACAGAAACATGATAACCCCGGTGACAATAAGTATGGCCCCGGCAATAATGGATATCTGGGCGAAGAGCTTCTGCCCGGCATTGTAAAAGCCCTGGGGCGGAATGTCCGTAGTCATGCCCAGTTTTTTGAGCATCTTGTCACCCATGGTCATCTGGATATTTTTCTTGACCATCCAGGTCATATCCCGGGAAGGGTTGAGAGTGAAGGCTTCCTTTGCAAAAGCCAGGCT
>PWFB01000124.1 GCA_003553695.1 Desulfonatronospira sp. | reverse complement strand
AGCATCAAAAAAAAGCTGTTGAGTCCATTCTGGACAATGTACCCACAGTAATTTCCGCTGGAACAGGCAGCGGCAAGACCGAGTGCTTCCTTATCCCGGTGCTGGAACACTGCCTGACAAGCAAGGACCCAGGCGTCAAGGCCTTGCTGCTCTATCCCATGAATGCCCTGGCCAATGACCAGATGCAGAGAATAGCTCAATTATGCCGTGATACGGATGTCAGCTATGGCCTGCTGACCGGTGCTACTCCAGAAGAACCATTACCGGAAAAAAGCATTGAAGATGCCAATAGAAAGTATTCCCGCCGGGAAATAACAAAGAGCCCTCCAGATATTCTGCTGACCAACTATGTCATGCTGGAAAGGGTGTTGACCACCGGGAAATGGCACAGCTTAGTTGAATCCTTTGCCCACAGCCTTAAGTATGTTGTCCTGGATGAGCTGCATACCTATCAGGGCAGCAAAGCCGCTCATATTATGCTGCTGCTCAGGCGGCTTCAAAGACGTCTGTCCGGAAAAGCTCTGCTCATCGGATCCAGCGCTACTTTATCAAGTCCGGGCAGAGACAGTGTCGACGGCCAGGAAAGGGAAAAAGAACTTCATGATTATGTCTGCACCATTTTCAGCGTGACCAGGTGCAATATCATAACCCCTGAGCCTGAGCCTCCTTCCAGTGAAATACCCATTGAATGGCCCAGGAAGCCGGAACCTGACCCTGAACTGTTTTCCAGACCTGTGAGCCGCAAGTCCCTGGCAACGATGCTCAAAGATCTCTGCGGTATCTCACTTGATGGACATGAAGACTTAGACAGCCAGGTTTCTGACAGCTCCCATCCGGTCGAACGTATTGCCAGACATCCATTTATTATGGCTCTTGCTCAAAACCTTAGGGATAATGGAGCCATGAAACTTGCAGAGATAACCCGGATATACAGGGACATTTGTCCATACAGGCTGACCAGTCATGAGGCGACAGAGCACGTAAGGGCCTGGCTTTCCCTGATAAACTGCATGAACTCTTTTCGGTTGAAAAAGCCGATTCTGGACTTGAGGCTGCATATGTTTATGCGCGCCCTTGCTGGACATCTTTTTTTCTGCCTTAGCTGCGAAACTTATCATCCAGAAGGTTCTGGGGTCTGCCCTGACTGCTCCCTGCCTCTTTTTCCCTCGGACAAAAGAAACATCCACTGCTGCCTGGCCATTGCTGAGTCAGGCAGACTACATCCACTCGAGCTCCAGGATTTTTATGAAGATAGTGTTTGTGTGCAGATACGCAGGTATACACCTGAGCTTGAACACGAAACAGGAATACTGCGATGCAGAATAGATTTTTCAGCGAAAAACAATGATTTCACGGATTCCCTTGTTTTTTATCAGGACGCTCATGGGGATTACTGTCTGGTGCTGCAGGAAGACAGGGATAAGACGTCCCTGAACAGATTGTTTGTAAATCTGACTGAAAGGCACAAGGCCAATGACTATCTCAGATCTTTGATTTACCGTGTGCTTCAGTATTTACCCGAAAATAAGCGCAAGCTGCTGGCATTTATTGATGACCGGGAAGGTGTTTCACACAATTCTTCAATACTGCGGGACGAGTTCGCAGCAGACTTCCTCGAACAACTTCTGGTCAATTTATACCCTGATGCCACCGCACAATGCTCTATCCTGCAAGCCCTGAACACCTTGTGCCTCTATTCAGCAAGTCCCGGCAGCGAATCTGTGTTTACCGTCCAGGAACTTGAGATCCTGGATGAAGTCGAACTCTGGTTTTTGAGATTTATCAAAAAACCTCAGGATACTTCTCAGGGAAAAAAAGATTTTTTGATGCTCCGGACAGTGTCATCTTTAAGCCCGGTAGAACAAAAAATCCTGAATGTCTTTCTAAAGGAAAGGGCTATAGAGCTTTTTGACATTAAAGCCTGGAAGGACAGCAGTTATATCAAGTACAACAGACACTGGGCTATAAGAAAGCGGCGGATTTATCTGGATGCGGAGCAGGCACCGGTGTCAGAAAGGATAACAGGAATCTCTCTTTCGCAGTATTCCAGAAACCATCACGCTTTCCTGGCAGACCTCGGCAGGTCAGTCCCGGCAGATGCTGACAGCCACCTGAGCGTCTCCGAGGCAGCCAGGGCCGGAGCAGATATTGTCACGAAAATCATATCGTCCCTGGTTGAAAAGGGCATTGTCCGGGAATTTTCTGATGACGGGAGAAACAGTTATGCCCTTAACCCGGAATACGTTGTGTTTTCACCTGAGTGGATAAATTCCAAGAGAACACGGGCAGGTTCTGATCCAAGAGCAATCATTGTCAGGTATCACAGTTCAGAGCTGGAAACCCAGAAGCGTGCCGAGGTTGAAAATCAATTCAGAAAGGGGGATGTAGATTTTCTTTTGGCCACTCCTACCCTTGAGATGGGAATCGATATCGGCTCACTTCAGTCTATCCTCCTGGTGGGAGTACCTCCCTGCGCAGCCAACTATGCTCAAAGAGCCGGGAGGGCCGGACGCCGTGGCCAGCTGTCTTTGACCATCTGTTACTGCCGGGATCATCTGCCCCATGATGTTTTTTATTTCCATCGGCCCGCTGAAATGATCAATGGTCTCATTAACCCTCCAACCATTCACAGGCCCTCCAGCCGACTTTTGCTCAAACATGTCCGTGCGGAGATGCTCAGTGGATATGCAGACGGAACAGGTTCAATGCAGGAATTCGCAGCCATGGATCAGGACCTGATCCTGCAGAGGCTGGATGGGTTGAGCTCAGTGGTCGACAAAAACAAAATGAGTTTTGTTGAAGATTATGCAAGAAACCATTTTACAGATGAATGCCGGGAAATTTTTGAAAAATCCAGGTCCTTCAACCTTAATCCACTGAACCTCATGTATCAGACTGGTTTTTTACCTGACTACGGGTTTCACCGTGATAATGTACGGGTCTATGAATATGACCATTACCAGAAACTTGCAGGGTCAGGCCGACTTTCCCCAATGAACCGGGATCATATTTCCGAAAGAGAACCGGAACAGGCTGTATCCAAATTTGCTCCTGGTCGTACAGGCTATCTGGCCGGAGATGTATACAGGTTTGAAACCACCGGCAGGTACCAGGAGTGGAGTATTGAGGCACAAACCGGCAGGATCGAGCCTCCGGTGCGAAGCTACAGCATAGTCACAGCATCAAAACCCGAACAGGTGCACAAAGACAATGATCCGCCCATATATTTGCTGAATACCATGTATAATGTTTCAACCAGTTGGAAAGAATTTGGAAATATTCTGCAGGTAACCAGGGATCCTCAGGCAAAAATCGCTTTTATGAATTTTGGCTGCTTAAATTCTCAGGAAACTGTTTTCAAAGATAAAAATGGAGAATTCTATCTGGGATATCACCTTGTACGTGATGCGCTGGTTATGAAAATTCCCCGGGAAATATTTTATTCTTTTGAGCTACCCATAAGCTTATTGTCAGCACTGGACCGTACAATAAAAAACCGCTACAGGCTGAACGATTCAGAAATAACGTCTGTTACGGGATTGTTGCCCTGGCAGGACCTGTACACACCGTTTAAAAAGATTTCTCATCATCACCTGGCAATTTACGATTCCACCGGCAACAGCGACTTGCCTCTGGATAAAGTTGCAGCGGAAATAGAAAAGGTTTTTATTGAGGCCTATGCCAGGCTCAGGGACTGTAATTATTGTATTAAAAACCTGACTGACGGCTGTTATGATTGTCTCAAGAGCTTTTATACAAGACATCTTGCCCGTTTCGCATCCAGGGGGACAGCAATGAATATTCTCGGATACCTGGCGGGAAAAGACAGGCTTACCCCTGATATCCAGCCGTATAAAAAAAGTGGAGGCGCTAATGGAGCTGACATTGATGTAAGGTGGAAAAACCGTCTCCTGACAATCAGTTCGGCAGGCAAAGAACCGTTGACATGCGGTAGTTGCGATGCCGTTACCGTCTACCAGTCCCTGGCCGGAGCTATCCAGTCCTGGTTTCCTTCAGGAGGGCAAAACCTGGTCATAACAACAAACCTGGATTTTCTTGTGAAGAACATCAATAGACAAACCCAGGCCAGAACCGCAGGCTGGGAGCTTGGACGCCTCAGGTTTGAACTGCTCAGGTTCGATACGGTGAACATAAAGCAAGGTTGAAAAAAGACTTTTAGATGCTATAGAGGTTTTTATGGACAAGACTGAAGGTGAAAATGCCGGACATCTGGCAGCAAGAGCTGCGGAACTGGTGGAAAAGCTCCGCTTCCATGAGATCAGGGCTGCTGTCCTCAAGGGCAGTATCAGGCAGTACAGTATCAAGGTTGTATTGCCCCAGGGTCAGCTTGTAATTCACTACAGTTCCAAAAAGAATGCATTCAAATACCAGTTGGAGAACGTAAGTGACACTGAACTTCAGCAGAAAATAAAGGAATGTCTCGAAGATAGCACTAAAACCCTAGAGGCAGGCAAGGCCAACGGTCATTTTTCTGCACAAGAGCATCAAAAAGATTTTACAGATATGGTAAGCGCTTTTCAAGAATATTTGAAAAGCCATGAGGTGGATTCTTTCATAAAGCAAGCCTTTTATTTACCTGTTCCCAGGGTTCAGATGGCTGTAGGATCAAAAGATGCAGGCTGGGGATATCTGAATATCTACCAAACAAAAAAGGGTACCTGCCCGAAGTTTCATGAAATAAGAGAAGCAGGCAAGAGAGAACTGCTTAAGACTCTTTGGGACAGCTTCAGTCAGCCTGCAGATGACGATCTGTTAGAGGTAGAATACTATCTGTCGGTACTCAAGCCTTACAAACATCTGGACTTTGATTTTCTGGTTTTAGCACAATCCCTGGCAAAAGCCTGGAACAGAAGGATGGCTGATCCCCTGGATGCTGATGATCTGCGATATGATTTTTTCAGGATGGAAAAGTGTATTGATAAGCTGTTTTCAAAAATTGGTTGAGAAGATAGAGCCAATCAGCAAAGAAGATGTTTTGTTTTTAGCTTTGATAAACTTCAGGGAAGTTCAATTCTTTAAGGAAAAAATCTTTGAACTTTCAAACAGGCTTTATCCAAAAAAGAGTTCTCAAGGCTGCTTATTGGTGGTTACCGCCTTACAGCCGATGTACATCCTGGGCAACAATGATTCAGACTATACTCATAAACTTGATTGCCTCCGGTTTTTGCTCACCCATTTCGGTTTTGGCCTACCTTTTTTATTTGTGGTCCCAGAATCTTGTGTTGCCGGCCCAAAAAAGTATTGTTGCTCCATAGCGTGCAGCTGCGCTGCACGCTATAAACTCTCGGTAAAAAGTGCATATCATATAATATGTCCCAGGTAACAAGCAAGTGCCTGTTACCTGGGACATGGCCCGAGAGTTTATCTGGGGCTTGAGCAACCAGCTAAGACTTGGGCTGGCCAGACAAGAGTTGTACAGGCAGTACAGAATGGATTTTCAATGTCCGAGCATAGCCGTATTTTTGTTGGTCAAACAGGGCAGGGGGGCAATATGAAAAAGATGTTCAAAGATCTGGCAATCTGTTTTGAGGATACTTATCAAGTGCTAAGCAAATGATAAGTAAATACTTAACAAATGCTAAGCTAATATACATCAAATATTTATCTTTCGCAGAACGTAATAAACCTGGCTTTGCAGGCTGGGAAGGAGACAATAAAGGGACTCAGGCAAAAGGGTCTGAGTCCGGTTCAGGTTGATATAAAATAAAACCTTGACTTCGTGTATTATGGAGTCCACAATAGATTT
>PWFB01000054.1 GCA_003553695.1 Desulfonatronospira sp. | reverse complement strand
TCAGGAGATCGCCCGGGAACTGGCTGATGAATCCGCCAGGCAGGGGGTAGAGGTTGATATAGTCAAAACCGGCTGTCAGGGTCTGTGCCAGAAAGGTCCCCTGATGCAGGTGGAGCCGCACGGGTATTTTTACCAGAAAGTAAAGCCCCAACGTGCCGGAGAGATGGTTTCCAAAACCCTGGGCAGCGGTCAGCCTGTGCGGGAATTTCTCTACCGGGATTCTTATCTGGACGAGATAAAAGAACATATTCAGGATGTGCCCTTTTACAGCAAGCAGGTCAAAATCGCTCTGCGCAACACCGGGAAGGTGGATCCCCACGACATTCACCAGTACATAGCCGCAGGCGGGTTCAAGGCCGTGGAAAAGATGTTTTCCAGTATGAGCCCCGATGATGTCCTGGAGGAGGTCAAAAAGGCCAATCTCAGGGGCCGTGGAGGAGCCGGGTTTCCGGCCGGGTTTAAATGGGCCCATACCAAGCGTTCCGGCAAAGGGGTCCCCAAGCTGGTCATCGCCAACGGGGACGAAGGCGATCCCGGGGCCTTCATGGACCGCTCCATCATGGAAGGCGACCCCTTCAGTCTGCTGGAGGGCATGCTCATCTGCGCCTTTTCCATTGATGCAAACTTTGGATTTATTTATGTCCGACACGAATACCCCCTGGCCATAAAGACCCTGGAAAAAGCCATCAAGCAGGCTGAAGCCATGGGCCTTCTGGGCAGAAATATCCTGGGCACAGGCTTTGATTTCAGCGTGTTCATCAAGGAAGGGGCCGGCGCATTCGTATGCGGCGAAGCCACCTCCCTGGTGGCCTCCCTGGAAGGCCAGAGAGGATTCCCCAGGGCCAGGCCTCCAAGGCTTTCAGAGGTCGGGGGCGGAGCATGGGGGTACCCTTCCAACCTGAACAATATCGAGACTTACGCCTGTGTACCCCCCATTATCGAAAAAGGTGCAGACTGGTTTCTGGGCATAGGCACGCCGGGTTCTCCGGGAACCAAGGTTTTCTCCCTGGCGGGCAAGGTCAACAATACCGGCCTGGTGGAAGTGCCCATGGGGATAACCCTGCGTGAGATAGTGGAGGAGATCGGGGGAGGAATCCTGAACAACAGGAAGTTCAAGGCCATTCAGACCGGGGGACCTTCAGGAGGCTGTATTCCGGAGCAGTACCTGGACCTGCCGGTGGATTTCGATTCCCTGTGGCAGGTGGGTTCCATGATGGGATCCGGCGGCATGGTGGTCATGGATGCAAGCGACTGCATGGTGGATATCGCCAAGTTTTTCCTGGCCTTCTGCCAGTCCGAGTCCTGCGGCAAATGTCCCCCGTGCAGGGTGGGTACCTATCAGATGCTGCAGATAATGGAGCGCATAACTTCCGGAGATGGACAGCCAGGAGACATTGAAAGGCTGGAAAAGCTCATTGAAACCGTAGGGGAGGGCTCCCTCTGCGGACTGGGCAGAAGCGCTCCCAACCCAGTGGCCACTACCCTGAGATATTTCCGGGAGGAATACGAGGAGCACATCCATGACAAGTACTGCCGGGCCAATGTATGCAACGGGCTGGGGGTGTATACCATCGACCAGAGGGCCTGTATTCTGTGCGGTCTGTGCAAAGAGGCCTGCGCCTTTGATGCTGTGCGGGAGAGGCGCAGCAGTTATTTCATCGATCAGGAATACTGCACCAAGTGCAAGGCCTGTTTTGAAGTATGTCCCGTAGATGCTGTCAAGATTATGAAGAAAACCCAGATAGCCGTGGAAAAAATTAAAATACCCTATGAAGCAATGGTTTCAGTCAAACGCAAGGCCAGACTGACCTTGTGGGATGTTCTCAAATCCAAACCCCATGTGGTTATAACCATATATCATGATTCCACAGTTGCCGACGCCATCAGGACCCTGCACGACCGCAATGTCAGCAGTGTTTTCGTGGTGGATGACAACGCAAAGCTCATCGGGATCTTCACTGAGCGCGATGTTGTGCATTGCTACAACAGGGGCTTTTCCTGCCAGGATACACCTGTGGGGCACGTGGCCCGAAAGGATCTAATCAAGTTCGAACCGTCCATGGGCATCAGTTCGGCCATCCTCATCGCTTCCAGGAACAAAAAGAGGCATATGCCCATCGTGGATGGAGACAGGATCCTGGGCATGGTAACTTTCAGGGATCTGGTTTCTTACCTGTTGCCTGAAATAAGCTACATTTAAACCAAGCCGGGAATTACAGGAGAAAACCAAATGCTACTGCAAGATATACTGGATTCCAAGCTGGCCCAGGTGGTCAAGGTGCACCAGGACGAGACCGTGGCCGAGACCATTAAAATCCTGGAAGAAATGAACGTCAGCGGTGTGTTCGTTGTGGACGACAATGACAGACTCAGCGGCATATTCACGGAAAAGGACGTGGTATACTGCTTCGCCACCGGGGTGCAGGCCGCTGACACCAGGGTGCGGGAAGTAAAGAGGGGAGAGGTGATTACCTTTGAACCCTCCACCCAGGTCAGTGAGGCCCTGTCTGTGGCCTCCAAAAAAAAGATGCGGCACCTGCCCATAGTAGAAGGGGATGAGATAAAGGGCATGATTACCTACAGAGACCTGGTTTCCCATGTCCTGCCCGAAATATGCTTCATGGCCGAGGCCATGTAGGGAGTAAGAACAACCGCATCAATGAACAGAGGTGACAATGAGCACGGATAATTATGTGGAAGAAAAGCCGAAAAAACTAAAAGATATAAGAAAGGAAGCCGAAGAACTGGCCTGCCCTGTGCAGCAGATGCAGTATTTTATTGACGAGTTTCTGGCTAAACCCATGTGCGGCAAGTGTTATCCCTGCGCCCTGGGTACCGGTGAGGCCCAGATCCGGGTGGCCAGGCTGGCCAGCCGGGGGGCAGAGGTTGACGGCCGGGACCTGGACCTGCTCAGGCGCATAGGAGTCAACATGGTCCGGGATTCCCTGTGCAAAAGAGGCAAGGACACCGGGGATTTTATCCTGGAACTCCTTGATAATTCCCGGGATGAAATCATGGAGCATGTACATGCAGACCGCTCATGTCCAACCAGGGAATGTAAAAGCCTGGTGAGATATGAAATAGTGCCTGAGCTCTGCACCATGTGCGGGGAATGCAAAAAGGTATGCAGGTACAACGCTGTACTCGGCGAGACCAGAAAGCCTTATTTCACCGGATACCAGCCCTTTGAGATCAGGCTGAAAAGATGCACCGGGTGCGGAGAGTGCGTGGACGTTTGCCCTGAGGGGGCAATAGTTGTCGGATCCAATCCCGGAAAAGAAGACAATAGTTAAGATACAGGAGGTTTGAATGGGTAAGCTGTTAAAACTCCGGATAGACGGCCAGGATGTCCAGGCTCCCGCCGGGATGAATCTTATAGATGCTGCTGAAATCGCAGGGATTCACATTCCCAATCTGTGCTACCTCAAGGGCATGAAAGGGATAGGCGCCTGCAGAATGTGCCTGGTGGAGGTGGAAGGACTCAAGGCACCGGTTATAGCCTGCAATACAAAAGTAAAGCAGGATATGGCGGTTCATACCAAAACCGAAAGAGTCCAGGAGATCAGAAGGTTCGTGGTGGATCTAATTTTGTCCATGCATCCCCTGGACTGTGTTACCTGTACCAAGTCCGGTGTCTGCAATCTGCAGGAGTATGCCTACGAATTCGGGCTCAAGGAAAGTTCCTTCAGCCGGAAAAAATTTACCTATCCCGTGGACGAAGGCAATCCTTTCGTAAAAAGGGATCCGGCTTACTGCATCCTCTGCGGCAGATGCGTGCGGGTGTGCAAGGAACAGGGGACCAATGTCCTGGACTTCATGGGCCGGGGCATCGAATCCAAGGTCATCACCGCCAATGACATGCCCCTGCATGAGTCCGGGTGCACTTTCTGCGGCAGCTGTATAGACGTATGTCCTGTAAGCGCCCTGCGCGAGGCCGACAGGGAGAAGAAGGGCCGGGAGTGGGAATTTTCCAGGCATGAATCCGTATGCATGCTTTGCGGCTGCGGTTGTGATATCACCGTGAGTACAAAAGGCGACATGATCCAGAAGATCAATGCCGGAAGCAGGGCTCCCTCCACTGAACAGCACTTTATCTGCACCTATGGCAGGTTCGGTTACGAGCATGTCGACGGGGGCAAGCGTATCCTTTCACCTATGGTGCGAAAGGGAGGTAAGCTCCAGGAGGTCTCCATGAAGGATGCTCTGGAGGACCTGGCAGGCAGACTCAAGAAGGCAGGCAAAAACACAGGGTTTATAAGCACAGCCTCTATTCTTAACGAGGACGCCATGACTCTGCAGAGATTTTCCCGGGAAGTGGTCAAGACCTCCAGCATCGACTCCACTGCCAGCCTTTATGCCCGGCCGGAACAGCTTGAAAAATCCCAGAAGGCAAAAATAGACAGGGCTGATCTTATTATCCTGGTGGGGATAAACCCGTCCCAGTGGACCAGGGTGCTTCCAGCACTGGATGTCGCAGTGCGCAGAAGACTTTCCCGCAAAGGCAGGCTTATAACCATCAATTCCCGGGAGACTGGTCTTGAAAAGCTGGCGGAGATAAATTTAAACGGGGACGAGATACAGGCCATCCAGGGCATGATCAAATCTGTCCCGGATCATGGAATCAAGGTGGACCAGAAGCTTTTGAAGCATGTCCAGGAAGCCTCAACGGACAAGAACATGCAGCAGGCGGCCGAGATTTTTGCCGGCAGCAGCAATCCGCTGATCATTTCCGACCCTGCTTTTTTTGATGCCGCATCCAACCTGGCCGGGATCAAGGGGCAGGCCATGGCCATGCCCCTGGAGAGCAACGCCCGGGGTATGGTGCTCATGGGTGTCAAAAGCCAGGACAATACTTTTCAGGATATGACTGCTGTTGAGCATAGCCTGGTGCAGCGGGGCAGAAGCACTGTAAAGCTTCTTTACGCCGTGGGTGATGTACCTTTGAGCAAAAAGCCGGATGGGGTGGATTTCCTGGTGGTGCAGTCCTCAAGCTTCACCAGCCTTGCCGGGGAGGCTGACATGGTTCTGCCTGCAGCCACTTACCTGGAGTCCTCCGGGAGCATGGTGGACTACCTGGGGGAACTAAAGACAGTGGAGCAGGCCATAGAACCCCGGGGCGAATCAAAAACCCATCGGGACATATTCATACAGCTGGCCAAAAACATGGGGGCCACACTGAAAAAACCCACTTTCTCGGAAGTAAAAAAGGCAGCCGGTGCACATGTCAGTCTGTCGGTTGCAGATATGTCCAGAAAGGAAGCGTTCCAGGAAACCCCGGAATCCTATCTGCAGGCCCTCAATGCCCCGGTGCTTGAAACCTCCAGGCTCCTGTGGCTCAAAGAGTCCGGCATTTCCTAAGCCAGTATTACCGGCCGGGGATGCTGGCTTTGTGAAGCAGTTTCCCCGGTTCCTGCACTATTGTTACCACCAAAAATTCAAGGATAAGACAATGGACCATGTCTTGGATAAAGTTATTGAAAACTACCATGAAAACGAGGGCAATGCCTTGACTCTTTTGCAGGACCTGGAGGAAAATTTCGGATATGTCCCGCAAGAAAGTGTTTATGAACTGTCGGACAGGCTGAACATTCCTCCCAGTCGTTTTTTTGGAATAGCCACCTTTTTTTCGCAGCTGCATCTAAAACCCAGAGGTAAAAATATTATCACCGTATGCCGCGGCACTCCCTGCCATGTCAAAGGCTCGGAAAAAATCCTGAACCGTATGCGTTTGGAACTGGACATCCCTCTCGGGGAGGAGACCTCCGAGGACCGCATATTTACCGTGGAAGAGGTCAACTGCGTGGGGGCCTGCGGCATGGCCCCGGTTGT
>PWFB01000134.1 GCA_003553695.1 Desulfonatronospira sp. | reverse complement strand
GGATCAAAACCAACGTCCAGCGCCACTTCGCGCCAGTGATTACTGATCTTCTCGGCGTCCTGCCTCAATTCTTCCTGGTTTTCTTCTTTCTTGATCCATCTGGCTACCCAAACCCACATAGCGTCCTCCTTTCTAAATTAAATTGTTTTATCAAAAAAGTAAAATATGCATTGAAAAGTCATTGGCAACTATCACAAATGAATTTCCGCTGCAGAAAAATACTTATCCTGATTCAGCTTTATTAATCGTGAACTTCCAGAAAAAGACAATACCTGTACCGCCTGGTCAGTTTCCATCCGGAAAATCTTTCTTTCCTGATGAAAACTGGTTAAAGGCTGTCGAGGTGCTACTGGTGTTCCTCAACAGGCAAATTCCGGATCAACTCTTTGAACTGCGACCATTCCCTGGCGTTCCATACTTCTGTATGGGCATAGCCGAAGGTGCGGACAATGGTTGATACCTTGAAGGCGGTTTCTGAATCCGGAGCCCGAAATATGTCCAGGTAATCATATGGTCCAAGGACCGCGAAATTATGCACCCATTCCACTTCAGGGCACTCTGAACGAATACTTTCCGTGACTTTCTCTTCAATGGTTTCCAGTGCTCCTGGTGATGCAAGAGACTTGGAAGTAAGTCTGGTGAGAAGAATAAAGGTGTTCATCTCAGATTCTCCTTGTTTTATTGGTTGTTCCGGAGTTTCTTGATAACTCCATTCTCCGCAGGCCGGGTTGCCCACCTACCCTGCACCATCGGGGTTCTCCATGGTCCCCAATGTATTTTGAAAACAAAAAAGAGTAGTTATCCAAGCATTTTGCCCTGGATTCTGTTACCCAGCAATGAAGCGATGTATTCGGGGTTTTTGGTCTGGAGATATTTTGTCAAAGAGTTCTGAAAATCTTCTGCAGGCATGGACATCTTCAGATTCAAAATCTCTCCGTGTGGATTTACCCATCCCAGGGCTCTTAACCCTTTGTGGTTCCATTCCAGGATATCGCTGTAGCGCAGGTTGGCTTTTCCCGAAATCGTTATCCTTCCTTTATCTACGCGCTGGGGAAGCTGAATCAGGAATCGGCCTATTTTGTTTTTCCTGTAATACAGCCTGGCCAGAAAGGGAGGAGAGTTCTGAGGACCGACAAGGGTTACATCTGTGCTGAAAAAACCGTTACTGAAACGAAGACTGCACTCATAATCAGGGCAGGCTGAGCAGTCCAGATCCAGAGTAAAAAGACCAGTAAGGGAATAGCACCCTGGTATAGATAGAGACATAGTCATAGTTAATCTCCTTTACAGTTGGTACATTGAAAAATTTATATTAAAAAATGGTTTGTAATATGACATGTTATTGAAAAAATACATCAAGTTACATTCTATTTTCAAAATATAAAAATCAATATTTCAAATTTTTGCAGTCACCTCTTTCAGGTTTCTTTTTTGTCTTTCTGTTCCAGAATTTTTTGGCACTGCAGACAGAATCTAGCCGTGGGCAGAATCTTCAGTCTTTTAATGCTGATCCATCCTTTACAGGCAACGCATTCTCCATAGGTTCCGCTCCTGATGCGATTCAGGGCCTGATGGATTTCTCCGACATTCTGCTTTACCTGATCCAATCGGGATAACAGGCGGTTCCTGTCATTTTCATCGGAGGTTTCATCACCCGGGTTATACTGAGAACCATTCCTGAGCAGAAGATTGGCCTCCTCAAACCTGGCCATGGACTCCTTCAGAAGTTCTATCAGTAAACCGCGCAACTCCTGCAACTGCTTCTCAGTCACGAAACTGCCTCCCATGAGGAAACGCATTTCTGCGGGAAAAGAAGTTGCGCGTGTGCCTTGCTGTGGATCGCTGGTCATAAAGCCCTGCCTGTTGGATTTTCGCATGGTCAGGGCGGCTGCCACCCTGACCCGGCACCAAATGTCTATAAATAATGTTCTCGTTACTTGATGATCATGGCCCCTGATTCCAGTCACTGGGGAAGATATCCTGCAGAAACTCCAGAAACTCCTGAGCATCGAAGGGCTTGTACAGGACGTAAGGGCAATCTCTGCGCTTCAATCTTTCCATAGTGTTCCAGTCATGGTATCCCGTTGCCACTGCTACCCGCACCGGAATTTCTTCCCTTCTCATCTGGTCCATTAGCTCCATGCCGTCCATTACAGGCATCTTGAGGTCGGTAAGGACCAGGTCCGGAAGGACATTCTGCCGGCAGCATTTTCGTAAAAGATCCAGGGCCTGGGCTCCATTGTCCGCCACAGAGGTCCGGTAGCCCCTGGAAGTCAAAATCAGTTTCAGACTGGAGGTTAAATCCGTGTCATCGTCCACTATCAAAATATGTGGGTTCTTCATGGTCTAAACCTGCCTGGTTTGATTCCAGCCCGGAGTCTTCCTGAATTTGGCATGCATAATCACCTCTGGACGAAGCCACAAAGCTCTACTGTTTACAGTGCGCTAAGACCAAAATTCCTACATTTACCCTGTTTATAGCAGAAAATATGCCAAAGCATCCGAGACAGTCCGCGCAGACCCGGCCTATGGGGAGAAGCTGGACCTCAAAGGACAATAGTCGACAGTCCAGGCAGTAATTCCCGGAACTATACCCAGCCTCAGGGGTCAAAAAACGTTTACTTTGTAGAAAAAAAGAAGCTGGAAAGGTCTTTGAGTCAAGGTTGCTTGACTTGCTGTGCATCAAGGGGCCGTGAAACGGGGTGCGATCCATTTTTCCCTGCGGGGATACAAGGAACAGGGCATGTCCCTTCTGCAAAACTTTCCGGTAAATTTCAGGGCCAGGAATTATCCAGGCTCGCGGTCACCAAGGTCAGCGGGGGGACTATGATAAGATCCTCCAGACAACATTGACTAATTGATATACCTTGTTTAGTATGGCAAAAATTTAGAGAGCCGGCTTACAAAGCAGCAATTATTTGCATTTACTCATGTTCACCCCGGAGCAGCCACTCTCCAGGACAATCTTTGAATGAGCCAGTAATGAAAGAAGCCTGCACTTTCTCCCCACAGGACCTCAAAAGCCCTTTTGTCTGGCAAATTCTGGACTCCATTGAGGCCGGAATCAGCATACTGGACCCCCAGATGCGTATCATTGCCGCCAATGCCTGGACACGCAGGCTGTATTCTCATCATCAGCCCCTGGAGGGCAAGCTCTGTTACCGTGTCTGCCAGGAAAGGGACCAGGTCTGCCCCTGGTGCCCGGTGGTCCGGGCCTTGGAAACGGAAACCATGCAGCGGGACGAGGTCCCTTATATCCGGGAAGGTGAAACCCAGGGCCATTTGGAGATAACCGCCTATCCCCTCCTGGACGAATCCGGCAGGATGGAAGGGGTGATCCAGCATCTCCAGGATATTTCTTCTAAGGTGCAGGCCCGTCAGGAGCTGGAGGCGGAAAAGGAAAAGTTCCATCTTTTTGCTGATTATACCGCCAACTGGGAATACTGGATCTCCCCCCAGAGGGAGATAATCTATACCTCGCCCGCCTGCCAGGAGTTTACAGGGTACACTCCCCGGGAATTCATCCGGGAGCCGGACTTGCTGTTCAGGATTGTCCATCCAGAGGATAAAGCTTTGCTCCAGAACCATGAAGAACGATTCCTGCCCGAATCACATCAATACTGCGAGCTTCAGTTCCGGATCATAAACCGCAATGGGGAACTGCGCTGGATCAATCACAGGTGCCGCCCGGTATTCGACTCCAGGAACAACTACCAGGGCCGCAGGGTTTCTCACTCGGATATCACCCAGCGCAAGAACGCTGATGGAAAGCTTCTGGAGCGCATCAAGGAACTGAACTGCCTCTTTGAGGCAGCCTGGATCATAAATCAAAATTATCCCATAGAGACCGGCCTGGAAAGCCTGGTCCGTGTCCTGCCCTCTGGATTCTACTACCAGGACCTGGCCTGGGCCAAAATAGAGTATCGGGGGCAGAGCTACACCACGGACAATTATCAGGAAACACCCTGGACAATCTCCCGGCAGGGACAGGTTGCCCCGGATGAAGAGGTTCGGATTACCTTGGGCTATGCCTGGGAGATGCCGGAACAGGACCTTTTTCTTTTGGAAGAAGCCAAGCTCCTGGACAGTATTACCGGCTTTATCACCAATTACTTGATCCGCAAGGAAATGGAGAGTGCTCTGCTGACAAGCCAGGAACAACTGAATTCCATCCTGGAGCAGATCCCGGCCCAGATCTGCCGCTTACATCCGGACTTGACCATAGAATTTATAAACCGGGCCTGCTGTGAATTTTTCGGCATATCCGACCAGGAGCTGGTGGGAACCAGTTTTCTGGACCTGGTTCCCCTTGAGAGGCGGGATTTGGTGCGCAGGCACTACAGCTCACTGCGCCGGGATAACCCGGCAACAAGCTACGAGCAACGGGTCCAGGGGCCGGACCAGAGGTTTTACTGGCAGAACTGGATGGATAAGGCCATATTCGACTCCCAGGGCAGAATCCTGGCCTACCAGAGCGTGGGTGTGGACATCACCCAGCAAAAAGAGAACGAGTTAAAGGAAAAAGAAATCCTGGAGCAGCTCCAGCATGCTTCCAAGCTGGCCGCCCTGGGCACCCTGGTATCCGGTGTGGGACACGAGATCAACAACCCCAACAGCTTCATCATGCTCAATGCCCCCATGATCCAGAAGGCCTGGCAGGACGCCCTGCCCATCCTGGAGGAGCACGCGGCCCGGCAGGGGGATTTTCACCTGGCCGGGATCCCGTTTTCAGACATGAGCCGGCACCTCCCCGGCCTGCTAAAGGGGATAATCGAGGGCAGCCAGCGTATAAAGAACATTGTGGCCGACCTCAAGGATTTTACCCGTCAAAATTCCCAGTACACCTTTCAAAGAGTGGACCTGAACCAGCTTTTGGCAAAGGCCTTGAGGCTCATGCAGCATAAGATTTCGAAATACACGGATAATTTCCAGGTGATTTACGGGGAAGATCTCCCGGTGATATCCGGGGATTCCCAGAAGCTGGAACAGGTGGTCATGAACCTGCTCCTCAACGCCTGCCAGGCCTTGAATCACAGAAACGAGGCCGTAACCCTCCGGACCCGGTGCGATCCCCAGGGTGAAGCAGTACTTCTGGAGGTGGAGGATGAGGGCCGTGGCATAGATCCCCGGGACCAGGAGCGCCTCCTGGACCCCTTCTACACCACAAGGCACCGGGAAGGCGGCACCGGGCTGGGCCTGTCCATCACTTCCTCCATTGTCCAGGAGCACGGCGGCCGGCTGGAGTACTTCTCCCAGCCGGATCAGGGAACCATCTTCCGGGTTTATCTCCCTGCAGCCGGGATGAGTAAATACATGCAAACCCACAAATACCAGGCAGAGAGCAAGGAACAATGAGACTCATTGCCCATAGCTCAATGCTTATCACTTAGCCATGTTCAGGGAACAAGAACCCTCCATAATCATTGTGGATGACGAGCAGCATCTTTTGGACAGTCTTGCCCTGACTCTGCGGAGCAAAGGTTACGAGCACGTCTTCACCTGTACTCAGGGATCAGAGGTTCTGTCCCTTTTGAACGAACAGCGCTGCCAGGTGGTACTTCTGGACCTGTTTCTACCGGATCTTTCCGGGGAAGAGGTCCTCTCCCGGATCTGTACCGAACATCCCTATGCCTCGGTGATTATCATCACCGGGAACAACGAGGTGGAAACCGCGGTGCGCTGTATCCAGGCCGGGGCCCTGGATTACCTGGTCAAACCGGTGGAGCAGAAACGGCTGGTCACCTCGGTGGACCGGGCCCTGAAACACAGCGCCATCCTGCTGGAGAACCGCAGGCTCCGGAGCAGGCTTCTACATCAAGAGGTGCAAAATCCCCAGGCCTTTGAGCACAT
>PWFB01000006.1 GCA_003553695.1 Desulfonatronospira sp. | reverse complement strand
GGGCCATAGTGCTCATTTCCCATGACCGGATGTTTCTGGACAATCTCTGCGACGGGCTTCTTTATCTGGACGGGCAGGGCCGGGCCACTTTTGTGGCCGATTATGTCCAGTATATCCGGGAAGCTGCCCAGACGGACAAGCCTGAAGAAGCTAAGTACGGTAAAAAAGCAAAACCCAGGCCCAGGCAGCAGAACAAGATGTCGTTCAAGGACCAGCGGGAGTATGAAAGCATTGAAGGCGATATTGAAAGAGCTGAAAACGAAGTGGCCGGTCTCAAGGGAAAAATGAACCGTCCGGAAGTCATGAGTGATGCCCGGGAACTGGAAAGGCTTTGCAGTGAACTGGAGCAGGCCGAGGCCCATTTGATGCGGCTTTATGCACGCTGGGAGGAACTGGAGGAAATGGCTGCAAAGTGCAGCAGGTGATATATGATGTGACTGCAAAAAGTCACTTTTGCAGTCACAGACGTCAGAGATCAGACGTCAGATGTCAGTAAAGACAAAGAGTTATGTCACACGAACCACGCAAACCACGCAAAGCGCGTGGCAGGACGCGTGGCAGGGCGCGTGATTGATTTCTGAATTATTCATTTTCTCGACTCTTTGCTGGTGCATCATATATTGAAAACTTGAACATGGTTAATTGAAGACGCGCCTGCAATAAATACTATTGCCGGCACGTCTTCGATGGGTTTAGACTTCAGTTTTCCATGGGGAATCCTTCCCTTTTCCAGCCATCCACACCTCTCTGAAGGACCTTGACGTTGGTGTAGCCCTTTTCAATAAGCTTCTGCGCCTGACCGGCCGAAGTAGCTTCGTTGGGTCAGGCTCAGTATAAAATTATTTCCTGATCCAGGTTCAAGTTTGGAAGTTTTTCAAGAAGTGACGTCCATGAAATTGAACCTTCCAGCATTATGCTGCGGCATTTGGAATCATCGTCGTAAGCACAGACAAGCCTGGCTTCACCGGAAAGGCTCTTATCCCTGGCCTGTTGTGCTGATACCAGAACTGGTCTACTCATATGATGCTCCTGAGATTTAACTGTTTATCTGTGTAATGAGCTGAACAGATACCGGGTTCTGATTGTCCTCCCAGGATTTAAAAACATACTGCTGAAAACCATTACCTGAGGCTGCTGGTTGTTTACAGCTTGCAGGCCTCGCCGCCTTCGCAATAGTTGCGGATGAACTGCCCCAGCTGGATGCCGAAATTGTAGCACTTTTTACCCAGGAGGCAGTTGTCTACATCAGCATCTTCCAGGTGAGTTGTAAGCTTGTTGCCGTCTTTTTCAAAGGTGGCCTCCCAGGCCTTTTTTTCGGAATTGTAGTCAATCTGAAGCCCCACTCCGTATTGAGCAATCTCGGGGTAAATCTCTTGCAGCTTGTTTTTGATGTCAGAAGCCTGTGTAGTCATGAAGCCCTCCTTGAATTCTTGTTCGGGTTGTTTAGAAACCATTCTCGCCGATAAATTTCAAGATACAATAAATCCGGATTTTTTTATTGGCAATACCTTTCATCAACAGATTGCCTCCACTGATGGAGATCTGCCGGCAGTTGATATATATGCCTCCAGGCTTTACAGGCATGTTACTGGCCTCTTTGCCAGCGAAAATAGACAAATATCCTGCCTGAGTTGTCTTTATCCCTGTTGATGCGGTGGTAAGTGCTTTTTATGTCATCCCGGTCCAGAAAGCGCAGGACCCTTTTTTTCAATTGTCCTGTTCCTTTTCCGCAGATTATTTCCAGTTCTTTGGCTTTTTTCTGCCTGGCTTCCTGGAAGGAGTTTTCCAGGGCGGCATCGATCTCGCGACCCTTGTTGAATATTGGGTGCAAATCAAGGCTAAGTCGCCTGCTGGACATATCTTTGCCCCCTCATGTTTTGGTTGACCTGACTGTTTTCGTGACTGTTCACCATGATACTGACAAGTGCTCCAGGGACTCGGCAGGCAGGTCGCAAAAAATCAATGGCAGGCCAGGGCGCGACAGCTATAAATAAAAACTCGAACTCTGTTTTGTCAGCCTGGAAACTATCTATAACGCATCTGATAAAAGTTCAAGGAGCAGCTTTTTTCCCTGCTTGACTTGTAACTGTTCACCATAATGATATGACCTTCAGTGGTCCGGAAATTCGGCAAACAGGACGTAAAAACTCGCTCCAAGGAAGCGTAAATCAAAACCTCTTCAAGTTTTTTCAACCATAAAAGCTTTAATTATATTACGCTTTGAATCAAGTTGAGTGTTTAACGGTTTTGATTAACGTTTCCTACGTCGCTCAGACAGTTTACGCCCAGTTTGCCGAACCCCCGGCCTCTGGCTTTTCGTCCGCAGGTGCTGAATAGTTACCTTGACTTAAGTCAATGAAAGTTCTCTCTGTCTTGGATATCCATGAATAAAAACAGGTTGAACTTTTCTAAACCAATCAGATAGATACGCCTGCAAACATTTTTTTCAGGCGTGTCAAAACATGGAGGAAGCAAATGTCTAATCCAATCCAGTGTCCAGGCAGCAGTACCCGCAATCTGGAAGTGGACCTGATAGCCTGTCAGGATTGCGGCCATGAAGTTGAGATGTTCTCCGACGAAACCAGAAGAAGATGCCCCAAATGCAGGAAGATGGTTTTCAGGGACCGTATGCCCTCTTGCGTGGACTGGTGCCCTTCGGCCAAAGAATGTGTGGGTGAAGAACGCTTGCAGGCCATGCAGGCCGGAAAGCAGAAAACATAAGCCCTTTTACCGTGTAAACAGTCAGGAAGTGCTGCCTTGGATTATCTGCTTATCTGTATTGTGGCCATGGGGGTTTCCGGACTTACCCTTTTTTCCGGATTCGGCCTGGGCACCCTTCTTTTACCGGCCTTTGTCCTGTTTTTTCCTGTTCAGGCTGCTGTGGCCATGACTGCAGTGGTGCACCTGGCCAACAATCTTTTCAAGCTTTTCCTCATAGGCAACAAAGCTGACACCGCAACACTGCTGCGCTTTGGGCTGCCGGCCCTGGCAGCTGGTTTTGCAGGGGCCTGGCTTCTTCTGTCTCTGGCGGACCTGGAGCCAGTATACAGTTATGAGCTGTGGGGAAGACACATGGAGGTGTACCCGGTAAACCTGGTCATTGGACTCCTGATGGGGTTTTTTGCCATGCTGGAGCTCTACTCTCCCCTGAACCGGCTGCAGATATCTCCTGCATACCTGCCCCTGGGCGGAGTTCTCAGCGGATTTTTCGGGGGCCTTTCCGGACACCAGGGGGCTTTTCGCAGTGCTTTTCTGCTCAAATCCGGCCTGGATAAAGAGGCCTTTGTGGGAACCGGGGTGGTTATCGCGGTGCTTGTGGATGTTTCCAGGATCACCGTCTATTCCGGTATGGTGCACAGTCCAGAAATCCGTGAAAACCTGCCTCTTATTGCTGCGGCCATGCTGGCAGCCTTTGCCGGAGCCTTTATCGGGCGCAGAGTATTGTCCAAAATCACCTTCAGGACAGTACAGTTTATTGTAGGCATTATGCTCCTGCTTGTTTCCATCCTGCTCATCCTGGGTGTAGTTTAGTTTTCCTCCGGAAACGCTTCTTTTTCCCTTTGGCTGAGCCTGCCACACAACTTGCGGGGTCAATCAGCACAATTATTCGTCAATCGTAAGACACGCCTCCTCATAATTGCTTGATTTTTTAGCAAAAGAAAAAAGTTTTCGTTTCCGGAAAGAAAACCACCGTAACCATTCAGGTGGGTGTGCCAGTAAGCAACACCGAGGATCACCCCTGAATGGTTACGGATTATTGAATAAACTGCAAATAATTATCCTGATGGATCAGTTCAAAGGTGGCGTCAGGATAAGCTGACAGCCAGTCCAGAGGAGGTTTTGCCGGACCGGGGCTCCATTTAATCTCAAATCCGGCCAGCCGGCCCTGACATTCTTCTATCAGGTCAATTTCCTTTTTGTCATAGGTCCGCCAGAAATATGCATTCACAGGACGACACAGGTATTCCTGCCTTTTCAACCGTTCTGCTATCACATAGTTTTCCCAGAGTTCGCCTGTGTCATTTCGGATGTTTAATGGGTTGAAGTTATTGATGAGAGCGTTTCGAATCCCGTTGTCATAGAAATAATAGCGTTGATTTTTAACGATTTCTTTGCGCAGGTTCCGGCTAAAACCACTGCGCTTGAAAATAACAAAGACCTTTTCCAAAAGGTCCAGATACCGTTCAACTGTATTTTTGCTCATACCCAGCTGCCTTCCCAGTTCGGCCAGGGATACTTCCTTTCCGATTTGGAAGGCCAGGAGCTGAACCAGTCTTTGCAGCTTATCCGAGTACCGGATACCTTCAAGTTGCAGAATGTCCTTGAACAGATAGGATGAAATGAGCTCCCGCAGATACTGTTCACGCTCCTGGTTGCTTTGCTGGACCACTACTTCCGGGTATGAACCGTAAATAAGCCGTGAATCAAGATTGGCCTTTGTTTGGTGCAGCTTTTCCAGTTGAGCAATCTCCAATTGGGCCAGCGGAAAAAGCTGTAAGACTTTTTTTCTGCCTGTGAGCGGTTCGCCTATGTCTTTGGCCAGATCAAAGGAAGAAGAGCCTGTGGCAATGACTCGTAGGGACGGTATGTGATCAACAATGAGCTTCAGATTCAGCCCGATCTGGTGAATGTATTGGGCTTCGTCAATCAAAAGCATGGAGTGGTTGCCTACAAAATCCTTAAGTTTTTCAATGGTTAGGCTTTCCAGGTATTGGCGTACCACGATATCATCCCCGTTCACAAAGAGGACGTCATCCTCTACGGACTCGAGAAATTTTTTCAAAAGGGTTGTCTTTCCGGCCTGGCGGGGACCGTAGACGACCATAACTTTGCCCGGCCTGACCGCATCTCTGAGATTGGACAGCTGTCTTTGTGGTATATACATGGTGACCCTGATTGATAAAATATGGACGAATATGCTGACTGAAATAGGATTAATTCAGTCAGGTTGTCAACCTTTTTTTGATGAATTATGACAGACGCGGAGCCAGATCCTATAATATCTCCGGCCATGATATCATCCCTGTTCACAAAGAGGAGGTCATTCTCTACAGACTCTAGATTTTTTTCAAAAGTGTTGTCTTTCCGGCCCGGCTGGGACCGTAGACGACTATGAGTTTGCCCGGTCTGACTACATCCATGATTCATGAGATTGGACAGCTGTTTTTTTTGGTGTCAACATGACAATCCTGATGGATGATCTAAGATCCTGTCACCCTATGCCCCTTTTACAACCCTCATTTCGAGTAGAAAAAGGGCTGTTTAAGCCCAAAACGGCTTTTTGAATTTATACCAACGGACTTCTCCGCGATTCATTAATCTACCCAGACCTGTTCATCTTCCCAGACCGGAAACTCATCAGCGCTTACCGGGTGTTTTTCATAGCCCTGTCTGTGCTTATGCTCCAGAAGTTCACGCTTATACCGGTCCAGGGCTTCCTGCATAGTCTTCCTGGTGAAGGCGGAACAACTTGTCCGGAGTTGTTGGGTTATATGATGTGCATGCAAAAAGTCATTTTCCATGTTGCTGATTTTTTCCGCCTTCTTGATTTAAGTCAAGGAACGGCCATTGCTGATGAGGCATAACTTATTCACGCCGGGCGGGAAAGTCCTGTTTGGAGCAGGTGCAAACCGTCCTGCCCGGTGAAGAGAATTAAGTTGTTCGTATTTCAAAACATGGAGGAAAAAAACATGGCCAGAGAAATTAGAGATATTGTCAAAATCGATGAGGAACTTTGCGACGGCTGCGGACTGTGCGTGCCGGGATGCGAAGAAGGAGCCATTGAAATCCGGGACGGTAAGGCCAGACTGGTGGCGGAAAAGTATTGCGACGGGCTGGGCGCCTGCCTGGG
>PWFB01000157.1 GCA_003553695.1 Desulfonatronospira sp. | reverse complement strand
TTGAATCAGGTTCAGTGTTTTACGGTTTTGATTAACGCTTCCTACGTCGCTCAAACAGTTTACGCCCAGTTTGCCGAACCTCCGGACCCTGGCTTTTCGTTCGCAGGTGCTGAATAGTTACGCTGTTTTTATCATTCTAAACTTTTTCTGACCTTTTGTTGCAAACGTCTCCATGAAACGTTTGCTGCCCTCTAATCCATCAACCCTTTAATCTTTTAATCCATTACTGTAATCCCAGGGTATTTTTCTGCCCCTGGGCACGGCTTCCAGTGCCAGGTCGTGATACAGGCCATGACTGGCCAGGATTTCCCCGCAGCCGGCTATCATGGAGGCGTTGTCCGTGCAGAGTTCAAGACCTGGCAGGATAAGGCGCAGGCCCATGCGGCTGCAGATCTCTTTTATTTTTTGACGGATCATGGTGTTGGCTGCAACACCGCCTGCCAGGATAACGTATCGGACCCCAGTGGAAGAAACCGCCCTTTGCAGTTTGACCTGCAGGGTTTCGGCCACTGCAAGATTGAAGGACGCACATACCCTGGCCAGTTCCGGGTCCGGTGTGGAATCCGGGGTGATATCCAGGGGGTTTTTCTGAACAAGCCCGGGGTTCCTGCGGATGTGATTTACCAGGGCTGTTTTGAGCCCGCTGAAGCTGAAGTCCAGGCTCTGTTTGTCCAGGTAGGGCCGTGGAAACATATCCGGGTCCGGCTCTGCAAATTCTGCAAACCGGTCAATGTAGATTCCGCCAGGGTAGGGCAGGTTCAAGGCCCTGGCTGTCTTGTCAAAGGCTTCTCCTGCTGCGTCGTCCAGAGTACGGCCCAGAAGTTCGAAATGGATGCTGGAATTTATTTTATACAGATTGGTATGTCCCCCGGAAACCAGCAGACCAACGGCAGGGAATTCAATCTCCTGTTCCAGCGCCGGGGCCATGAGATGGGCATGCAGGTGGTTTACTCCCACCAGGGGGATCTTCAGGCTCATGGCCAGACCCTTGGCAAAGCCCAGACCCACCAGCAGGCAGCCCAGAAGCCCGGGTCCCCGGGCCACTGCGATAAGTTCAAGTTCTCCGGCCCGGCGTCCGCTTTTCTGCTGAAGGCTTTGCCACAGAGGCTGCAGCTTGCGCAGATGCTCCCGGGAGGCCATTTCAGGTACCACGCCGCCGAAAATGGAGTGCTTGTCCACCTGGGAAAACATGACTTCTTCCAGCACCCGGCCTTCATCCACCAGGGCCAGTGCTGTTTCGTCACAGGAGGTCTCAATGCCCAGGCTAAGCATCCTGTTCCTGGTAAAAGCTTACAGCCTGCTCCACGTCATTTTTGGAACCTATGAACAGGGGCACCCTCTGGTGCAGTTCATGGGGGTCGATCTCCAGTATCCTTTTCCGGCCGTCACTGGCGGCTCCACCGGCCTGTTCCACCACGTAGGCCAGGGGATTGGCTTCGCACATGAGCCTTAATTTGCCGCTGGATTTTTTGGGGTCGCGGTTGTCCTTGGGATACATGAAGATCCCGCCGCTTAAAAGGTTGCGGTGAAAATCCGAGACCAGGGACCCGATATAGCGCAGAGAATAGGGCTTGCCCCGCCTGTTGTTGCTGGATTTGAAGGAGCTGACACATTTTTTGGTAGGCTCGTCCCAGTAGTCCCAGTAACTTTCATTGACAGAGTATACTTTACCCTGCTCCGGAATGGTTATGTTGGGGTTGGAGAGCAGGAACTCACCCACACTGGGATCCAGGGTAAAGCCGTGAACTCCGCTGCCGGTGGTATAGACCATCATGGTGGATGATCCGTAAATGAAATATCCTGCCGCCACCTGGTTCTCGCCTTTCTGCAGTACCTCTTCCATGTACACAGGTCCGTCCTTGCGGGTCCGCCGGAAAATGGAAAAAATGGTTCCGATGCTGACGTTGACGTCTATGTTAGTGGAACCGTCCAGAGGATCAAAAAGCAGAATGTAGTCTCACTGAGCGAACCTGGAGGGGACTTCTATGAGGTCAGCGTTTTCCTCGGAAGCCATGGCGCAGAGAAATCCGGCCCTCTGCATGCGGTATATGAGAATGGAGTTGGCCAGTTCATCCAGTTTCTGGACCTCTTCCCCCTGAACATTGGTATCACCGGTAAGGCCCAGGACATTCACCAGTCCGGCCTTGTTTACTTCTCTGGATATTATCTTGGCGGCAAGGATGAGCTCGTTGAGCAGCCTGGTGAATCGCCCTGTGGCCATGGGGCTGGCCTTCTGATGTACAAGCAGGTGTTCGGTAACTGTGATTTGGCGCATGCGACCTCCCTTATTTGTCTTTGAGCAGATAAATCAGCCAGTCCTGGCCCACAGCCCGGGCAAACCAGAAGAAGCTGCCTTTATCCAACTCTATTTTTCCGCTGATTCTTTTCCTGGCGATTTCCATCCATTCCACCTGTTCCAATGCTTCCTGCAGTTCCTGATACTGTCCCGGCCAGACCACCTTGCCCCTGCAGATAATGACGATTTCATCGGGGTCGGCGCTTTCTGCCACGAAGCTTCTTGGATCAAAGTGCACCACTGTCAGCCCTTCTATTTGGAAATCCTGGTATACAGCAACGGCAAGCATTACTTCCGGTCCAAAGGGAGTCTCTTCCACTTCCAGCATGGTCTGGCCCAGTGGCAGATCCAGGGCCCTTGGAAACAGAGGGGTGTATTCAAGCTGTTTGATGCCGTCCCCTGGATACCTGGAGAGTACGCTACTTTCTCTGTCCAGCACGGTAACGCCGCTTATCCAGGGAAAATTCAGGACAAGGTTTTCCTTCCATTCCCGGGCTGGATAGCCATCCTTGACAGACAGTCGGCGCAGAAGCAGGTATAATTGAGAGTCCACAGGGTATATGTTCTGGACAAGCTCCAGTTGAAGCTTTTCCAGGTCCTTGTCGGTTACTTTCATCTCGTACTCGGATGGACCGGTTGGCCAGTACCTGTCTCTCAGTTCCATTATCCCGCCGCAGCCAGGGGTGAGAAGGGTCAGGGTCAAGACGAATACCGCCGGGATCACGAACCGATTCATTCTTCCTCCGTTATAAGAATTGAGGCCATATGCTGCTTTCTTTTGAAGTTAAAACAGGCTCGGAAGTGTTTTCAACTCCTCAATAAGGCCGGGTGTTGCATCAAGGGCTGACAGACAGAGCTGATTTCGTAATCATGCTCGGGTTTGATATTATTTACTGTTTTTCTATAAATAACAGTGTCTGGATTAAGTCCATCATGTGCCCGTTTTTTTCAGTGGGGTCAGCCATGGTTGTTCCTGGACTGGTCCAGCCTTTCAGCCAGGCGGGATAGAAAGCTCATCATTTCATTTTTTCCCTGAGTCTCAGAATCTTCACTTTTCTCGGTATTTCCTTTATCTTCCGAGAAAGTTTCTACAGGGCCTGCTTTTTGGCTGTTCAGTTTCAGGCCTGAGTCTGAGGGGTCTTTTGCGTCGGGCTTTGGTTCAGGTGATGCAGATTCAGATTCTGGTTTTTTTTCAGTTTCAGACGTTCCGTGGACGTATTTACCCTTCTGGTCTGGCTCATTATTCAGATCCAGGGTCTGGTTCAGCCCGGAGATGATGACTTCCAGTTCCTGGCGCTCAGGCCCGGGCAGGCTTCTGATCCATAACTCCTTGTAGATGTCCAGGGCCTTTTGATACTCTTCCTGAGCAGCCAGCAGATCAGCCATGGACCTTGTCCTGGCGTCGTCCTCGAAACTGATGTCCTTCACTTCCTCCGGCTCGTCGAATTCTTCCTCCCAGGAGATGCTGTCCCTATCCAGTTCCTGGGGTTCTTTCTGCTGAATCCCCGCTTTTTCATAAAGGGGCTTGTATTCAACAATCTCCGGCTCTTCCCCGTCAGTCGAGGTTTCGCCCGGCTCAGGCTGTAGCTGTGCAGAAGATGGCTCATCAGGAGAGACTGATGAGGTGTCAGGCCCTTTCAAGGAGTCCAGCCCGTTTTGAAAAACCCTGGACCATGTCAGGGAAGGCTCGGCTAACCAGGAGGAAAAAAATGCCGCGGCCAGAGCAGGTTCACTCCGGCCCTCCTCCCTGAGGGCAGCAGCCAGCCCGGACCAGAATTCCTGAGAACCCAGGACCCTGTCGAATATCTCCAGGTAAGCTCCCCGGGCGGCACTCAAGTCCCCAGATCGATCCATAACAGATGCCAGGAGAAGTTTGGCCTGGATATGTTCGGGATGCTTTTCCAGGCCGGACTCCAGGATTTTTCTGGCTTTTTCCAGGTCATCATGCTCGTAGTAGAGCCTGGCCAGGGCGTAGAAAAGTTTGGAGCCGGGTTCAAGTTCCAGTACCTGTTCGTAAAATTCGATTCTGTCTTGGCTCATGATTTGTCCTTTATGCCTTCTGCAGTTTTTTAATTTTTGTTGCGGAAACAGTCCGCCCGGGATAAATAAGATGTACAGTTTCAATCCGAAAAATAGTAAATCACCTCGTCTTGGCGTACATACCCCATTTCCCTGCGCACGGCTTCCTTGATGAAGTCCTTTGAGCTGCGCAGGTGCTTTATCTCTTGGCTGAGCTGCTTGTTTTCCTCTAAGAGCGCTCTGTTTTCCTGCTGGAGTTCCTGAAAAGCCTCTTTGTTTTCCAGGTAGACCGGCACACTGCTGGGCCCCCAGTAAAGCTGATAGGCCAGGACAATATTTGCGCCA
The DNA here is from genome assembly GCA_003553695.1 of Desulfonatronospira sp. Taxonomy (GTDB): domain Bacteria; phylum Desulfobacterota; class Desulfovibrionia; order Desulfovibrionales; family Desulfonatronovibrionaceae; genus Desulfonatronospira. The sequence continues at coordinate 1,192 of PWFB01000157.1, read as the reverse complement.
AGCAGGATCATTATAATCAACCTTATGAACATGATGCGGCCTTCCTTCAGTCATCAGGTGACTGCAACACGGAAAAAAACAGAATTCAGCTTCTTAGGCTTTCTTTGTAACTCTTAGGTTTTTCTGGATACACCTGCAAAAAGTCGAAAAATGAATAATTAAGAAATCAATAATCTACATAACTCTTTGTTTTTACTGATATCTGACATCTGATCTCTGACGTCTGTGACTGCAAAAATGACTTTTTGCAGTCACATCTTTCTGGCCGAGGCCTGCAATGCTTCTCAGTTTGGCTGGTTAGCCTGGTCATTTTAATTATGTCTTTTATCACGCGCCTCGTGTAAGAGAATGATTTGCTGCAGGGACGTCATTGCAGAATATCGTAGTTTTCATGGTACAGAACTTCATCAGGTATTTCCAGTTCTTTCAGAAAAGTTTCCGTGGCGCTTTCAATGCGCTGCACCTCGGCATCAGACAGGTCCAGGCCTGAAATTTTGCCGGAAATCTCTCTTAACTGCTTGAACTCTTTTTTAAGTTCGTGATGAACAGAAAACCTGCTGAGCATGGGTTCCATCTCAACAATGGTCAGCAGGCAGTTCTTCAGCCTGGCCTGAAGTACTGTCTTTTTATTTGGCATCCATTTCCTCCAGGACCTTGTGCCAGGGATGATAGTACAGCTGGTATCCCCTGAGGCACTGCATTACAGGATCCTCCAGGCTGTCCCTGTCCTGGAGGTTGAGGTAAAAGTCTGCACCCATAATCAGGGCCCGGCTCTGGTGCATGCTGGGCGCTTCATCTCCGATATTGATCAGGTTCATGGAGCGCCTGGTGATGGAGGGCCAGGCATTGATCTCCTCCAGCAGGCAGGAAGTGCCGTTTTTATGCTCCAGCACCGCAACATCGTACCTGTTCAGGCCCAGTTTGGCTACTCCCTGGCCGGGGTCATCAGCCGTGGCTGTGTGATATCCCTGGTACTCGAATATGGTTGCCGGTTTTTCCTCGAGCCCTCTTTCCTGAGTAAAAATAAAACATGCCCTGGAACCGGGGGGGGGAAGGTCCGGCTCTACCGAGGCATGTTCATTGGAAAATGCATCCTGATTCATGGTTATTTATAACCCCATTGAAAAATATTGGCAACTATTAGCGGTGACAACCCTTTTACCTGTTTCTGTTTTCATAGTCCAGATCCAGT
>PWFB01000022.1 GCA_003553695.1 Desulfonatronospira sp. | reverse complement strand
TTCCTATATTATGCTTTGAAGGAAGTTTGGTGATTAACGGTTTTGATTAACGCTGCCTACCTCGCTCAAACAGTTTACGCCCAGTTTGCCGAACCCCCGGACCCTGCCTAATCGCCCGCAGATGGTGAATAGTTACTTTGTCTTTAAGTATAAGGGAATATTCTTTGCTGCATCCTGTTTTAGGTAAACGGACCCAAAATGTATGTAGGGATGCCTGAAAAGACCGGCAGTGAAGATCACATCAGGACTGTCTTTTAACGAGAAAATTTTACCGCTCACCTCTAGATGCGGCATGTCGGCGCAGCAAAACAGCTATGCAGCCTTGATTATCCCGGCTATGATAAAGATGGTCGCCGGCAGGAGAAGAACAAAGGCGGGAACTGTCAGAAGCAGCATGTACAGCTGATCAGGATTAAAAAGGGCCAGGAACAAAAAGGGGGCCAGGTTGAATACCACACCCAGCATGGTGTAATTATAAAAAGTCTTGATTCTGACGGCCTTTTTTTCCTGTTCAATTTCCGTGAATTCCCCGGAGGGCTCAGGCATAGACAGCCACAGCAGAATATACAAAAGTACCGGAGCCATGGATGCCCCCCAGCCCATGAAAGGGATGAAATTCAATAAAACAAACGCCAGAAAAAAAAGGATGCGCAACAAAGACTTGCTGACCTGCCAGTGATGAGCAAGTCCAGCCAGTACACCTCCCAGGAGGGCGTCTTGACCTCTTTTTTCTACTTTGAGCATTTAATATTCAGTGGTCGGGGCGACAGCTGTAATGTATGTTGTTTTCGATAAACTGGCACTGTTAATAAAAGGAGAAAGCATGTCTTTACTGTACTTGGATCTGGAATACGGGATCAGCGGCGATATGTTTGTTTCGGCACTTTCAGACCTGGGTATTGACTTCCAGCCTCTTGAAAAAGCGTTTAACAGTCTGGGTCTGGGAGTCAAGATGAAATTTGTCAAAGAGACAAGGAATGGTATACAGGGTAAACGAGCGGATTTCAGCTGGGATTACCACCAACCCTTAAGACTGCTCAGGGAAATTCGTGCTCTTTTGCACAGGATGCCTGTTTCAGAAAAGGTGAAAGACGGCTCAACGCTTGCCTTTGAACGGCTGGCCGGGGTGGAAGCCATGGTACACGGCATGGATGTTGACCAGGTACATTTTCACGAGGTAGGGGCCCTGGATACACTCATGGATATTGTGGGAGCTTTCTGGGGGCTGGAGCAGATGGGTGTGGGGCGCGTAAGTGCTTCAACTGTTCCCTGGTTCTGCGGAAAAGTTCAGACTGCCCACGGGGAACTTCCCTTGCCTGCTCCGGCTACGGCCATGCTTCTTAAAAACAAAAAAATCAAACCTTCAGATTATCATTGGGAAATCATCACCCCCACCGGGGCCTTGATTCTGGATCAGCTGGTGCAGGAATACAGTTCCGGGTTCCGGGGAATCCTGAGAAAGTCTGGCACAGGATTTGGAGAAAAGAAGGCAGGTTTTAACGGGCTGCGGGCCTTTCTGGCAGAGACGGAAGAAATTCAGGACAAATATGAGCAGGATAAGGTCTGGTTGCTTACCACCAATATAGATCATCTTACAGGGGAAGAACTGGGGGTATTCCTGGAGAGTATGATGCAGGCCGGAGCCCTGGATGTGATCCACCTGCCCGGGACAATGAAAAAAAACCGGCCCGGCTGCCAGGTGCAGGTTCTGTGCAGGCCGGATAAGCTAGGCAGTGTACAGGATGCTTTCTTCAAATATTCCCTCACCCTGGGAGTAAGGATGCAGTTGCAGGAACGTATTTTACTGCCCCGGAGAAGCACCGGAATCAAGCTTAAAAACCAGGATGTCCAGGCCAAGGAGATTTTTTTTGACGGCAGAAGTTATGTACGTCCGGAGATGAATGATCTTTTAAACCTGTCACACAGATGCAGAGAGTCCGTAGTCCAGATCCGGCTTTCAGGAGAAGGGAAGCCTGATGGATGAATATCTGAGGATGCAGCAGAGCTTTGTTTCCGTCTTGTATGACTGCTGAATGCATGCCTTAAAAATAGTTATGTCAACTAAAGGGTTAGCCTTAAAATAATAAAAATTGCTTTAACATGTTGTTAATCCTGAAGAAAAAACTTGACAATCTTTTCGTAACCAGAGATTTTAATTTTTGTTTTCAATCCATGCTTTGATCCCCATCATAATAATTGCCGAAACAACAAGACTTGGAATCATCAAGCACGGGACGCATTGCATGAGCTTTTCCACAATCTTCAACAGGACTACAGGACACTGATATGCCCGCTAAACAGGGAGATTTCGATAAGAAGGTGCAAAGACTCCAAAAAATCGTACAGGAGCTGGAAAAAAAGGATCTGTCCCTGGAGAAAGGAGTGCAGCTGTTTAAAGAGGGTATGGAAATCACCAGGTCCTGCCGGGAACAACTGGAAAAAGCAAGGCATGAGATCACTGTTTTAACCGAGGATGCTCAGGAACCAAGAGGAGATGATGAGTAAGGAATTCAAGCAGGAATTGGCTGCCAGGGCAAGCCAGGTGGAAAAGTATCTGGAAAGATGCCTGCAGCTTGAAAAAGCTCCCGGTGAACTGCAGGAAGCCATGGAGTACAGTCTTATGGCCGGGGGCAAAAGAGTCAGGCCTGTTCTATGCCTTGCCTGGGGGGAGATGCTCGGAACCTCCACGAAAGATATCCTGCCCTTTGCATCCGGTCTGGAAATGATTCATACATACTCCCTGGTACACGATGACCTGCCGGCAATGGACAATGATGACCTGAGGCGGGGCAAGCCCACCAGCCACAAAAAATTCGGGGAGGCCCTGGCCATACTGGCCGGAGATGGGCTTTTGACCCAGGCATTTACCATGATGCTTAAATCCTCTTTTCCGGCGGAGAATGTTCTGGCTGCCGTTGGTCATGTGGCAGAAGCAGCCGGTCCGTCGGGCATGGTAGGGGGGCAGTGCATGGACATGCGTGCCACGGGCCGGGAAAGCATGAAAATCGAGGATCTGAAAAGCATGCACGCCATGAAGACCGGAGCCCTCTTGAGGGCTGCATGCTGCAGCGGAGCCATCCTTGCAGGTTCAGATCCTGATAATGGAAAGGACACCTTGAACGCTCACAATTATGGCAGCAACATCGGTCTGGCCTTTCAGATTGTCGATGATATCCTGGATGTGACAGGTGATGAAACATCCCTGGGCAAACGGGTGGGAAGCGACGAATCAGTGAACAAATCCACATACCCCAGATTTCTGGGGCTGGAAAAGAGCCGTGATCTGGCCCAGGCAGCATCTGACGAGGCGAAGGCCTGCCTCAATGACTATCATGGTCCGAGCAAAGACTTTCTGTACATGCTTGCCCAGTATATCGTGGACAGGGCAAGCTGAAAACCGGACCGAACCGGATGAAAATCACCCAGTCTCCGTCCCCCGGGGAAGTGTTAAAAAGGCTTAGAAAGCACTACCCGAAACCGAGAACCGCCCTTACATGGCAGACTCCATGGGAGCTTCTCGTGGCCACCATTCTGTCCGCGCAGTGTACCGATGTTCAGGTAAACAAAGTCACTCCTGAACTTTTTTCCAGATGGCCGGACCCTGAATCTCTTTCCAAAGCAGATCCAAAGCAGGTACAGGAGGTAATCAGGCCGGCCGGCTTTTTCCGGACCAAAACCAGACACATCATTCATTCTGCCGGGATCATAGCCGCCAGGTTTCAGGGAAGGGTTCCAGCGGACATGGAAGAGCTCCTGAGCCTGCCCGGAGTTGCCCGAAAGACCGCAAATATCGTCATCTACGGCGCCTACGGCATCAATGCCGGGGTGGCCGTGGACACCCACGTTAAAAGGATAAGCCGCCGCCTGGGGTTTACCCGGTCAAATGATCCTGAAAAGATCGAAAAGGACCTCATGACACAATTCCCGCAAAATGAGTGGGGGGACCTGAATCACATGCTGGTGCTTCTGGGCCGGGAAGTATGCCGGGCAAGACATCCTTTGTGCGCCAAATGCCCGCTGTATGAGATCTGCCCTAAACATATTTCCATTTAATGGAGCTTGCCTAGATGAACAGTATCGGCCGGTTCAGGCTGGAACATACCGATGGAAAGGCCAGGTGCGGATGCCTGCAGACTTTGCACGGGAAGATATACACCCCTGCATTTATGCCCGTGGGTACACAGGGAAGCGTAAAAAGTCTTTGTCCAGTGGACCTGCAGGCTGTCGGAGCCGGGATCATCCTGGGCAATACTTATCACCTGTACTTGCGCCCGGGTGATGAACTCCTTGCCCAAATGGGCGGTCTGCACCGCTTCATGAACTGGAAAGGTCCCATACTGACTGATTCCGGCGGATTTCAGGTCTTCAGCCTGTCGGATCTCAGAAAAATAACATCCGAGGGTGTGGAGTTCAAATCACACCTGGACGGCTCCAGGCATTTTTTTACTCCGGAAAAGGTCATCAGGATACAGCGGAATATCGGCTCAGACATAATGATGGTCCTGGATGAGTGTGTTCCATATGGTGCTGATGTGGCATACACACGAAACTCCATGCACAGGACAACCCAGTGGGCCCGGAAAAGCAGAGAATTTTATACCGGTGAAACCGGGGGGCAACTGATGTTTGCCATAGTGCAGGGGGGATTTTTTATGGACCTGCGCCGGGAAAGCGCTGCCAGGATCACCGAGATCCCCATGGACGGATATGCCATAGGGGGGGTGAGCGTCGGAGAAACAAAACAGGAGATGCTGGAGACTATCTATTTTTCAGCCCCTCTGTTGCCCGAGGACCGGCCCAGATACCTCATGGGGGTGGGAAAACCTCTGGATATCCTGGAAGGCATCAACGCCGGCATCGACATGTTCGATTGTGTCCTGCCCACCAGAAATGCCCGGAACGGAACATTGTATACTTCTTTTGGAAAAGTCAACATAAAGCAGGCCAGGTATCAAAGGGATGAAGCAGTCCTTGACCCGGAATGCGACTGCTATACCTGCATGAATTTTTCCAGAGCCTACCTTCGGCATCTATACAAGGCCGGGGAAATCCTGTCTTTGCGGCTCAATACCATTCACAATCTGCGTTTTTTCATCAACCTGGCTCAAAAGGCAAGATCAGCTATCATGGAAAATCAGTTTGCACCTTTGCTTGCAAAATACAGGAATATGGAAATGGAACAGGAGGGATGATCAAAAGTCATGCCCCGGGTTCTCCTGGGCCCTGGAAAGAGCAGGCCCAGCCATCCTGTCCATCAGGTCCCAGCAAGAGCCCTCCCAGCCGACTATTATCCCTTTATCGCTGCAGGATGAACAGCGCCAGTAAATCTGTCCGTTACAGAGGTGGTCCACATAAATTATCTCCAGCCTCCCCCTGCATGGATACCTGTGCGGCCTTCTGCGGCAGTTTATCTCCGTGAAAACAGGTCCGAACGTGGCATCCCTTGTGGCCAAACAGACGATTCTGCCGAAATAATCGGCCAGAATAAATGAAGACCTGGACAAAAAAGGATCCAGTCCCCCATGCCCGTCCAGATATTGCTGCATGTTTACCTTCCAGCAGAACCTCATCTCATCTGAATCAAAAACAGGATGAACTGCATCCCTTGAAAGCTTGAGTAACGTTAAAATCATTTCGTGTTGTTTAAATATTTATTTTAAGTATCCCCTAGGGACGCTGCCTTTATTCCCTCGCCAAAAGCAGCATCCTATTCAACGTGACAAAAAATGCAAGCCCTGCAGCCTTGAAAACAAGCGACCTGCTTCAAACTGAAAATTAGTTTTCATCCGGAAACGGTTCTTTTTCCCTTTGGCTTAGCCTGCCACGCGCCTCGCGTGGTCAATCTGCACAATTATTCGTCAACGTATTAAGATACGCCTCCTCATAATTGCTAGATTT
>PWFB01000017.1 GCA_003553695.1 Desulfonatronospira sp. | reverse complement strand
TCCAAGGAAGCGTAAATCAAAACCTATACACGGGTCTGATAACCAGGATATTTCCTATAACCTGTTTTGAATCAGGTTCAGTGTTTTACGGTTTTGATTAACGCTTCCTATGTCGCTCAAACAGTTTACGCCCAGTTTGCCGAACCTCCGGACCCTGGCTTTTCGTTCGCAGGTGCTGAATAGTTACCTCAAAAAAAACATGTTATACACTATGTTATATCTCAACTAGAACCCCCTGCCATGGCCAGAAGGGAGATAGGACAGAAAAAAACTCCTGATTAATAACTATGGTGTCCACCTTGTCTAAATGACTGTCCTGACACATGGGGAAAATTTATCAAGCCAGGGGCATGACAGGCAGGGTTTCATAAGTTAAGTGTAAAAGGCGGTAAAGTCTGTGGTAAGCCTCAATAATCCTGGCGGTCCAGACTGCGGTAGTTGATGGCCTCTCCAAGGTGTTCGACATTGATATGTTTTCGGCCTTCCAGATCGGCAATAGTTCTGGACAGACGCAGAACCCTGGTATGTGCCCTGGCGGACAGGGCCAGGCGCTGCACAGCCACCTCCAGAAATGAATGCTCTTCGGAACCCAGGCTGCAGAACTCGGCCAGCCATTTGCCCGAAAGCTGGCTGTTGGTCAAAAAGGGCAGGTCCTGATAACGCTTCTCCTGAATCTGCCTGGCCCTGTTTATATTTGCACTCATGTCACTGGAGTCCATGGAACTTCTGGCCTTTTTAAGCTCTTCATAAGGTACGGAAGGAACTTCTATATGCAGGTCGATGCGGTCCAGAAGGGGACCCGAGATGCGGTAGCGGTATCGCTGAATCTGGGTAGGTGTGCAGGTGCAGGGGTGCTGATCATGTGTAAGATAACCGCATGGGCAGGGGTTCATGGCCGCCACCAGCATAAAATCCGCCGGGTAGCGCAGGGACATTGCCGCCCTGGATATGGTCACTTCTCCGTCTTCCAGGGGCTGGCGCAGTACCTCCAGGACGTGCTTTTTAAATTCCGGCATTTCGTCAAGAAAAAGCACTCCTCTGTGGGCAAGAGAGACCTCACCCGGACGAGGGTAATGACCCCCGCCGATGAGCCCGGCGTCTGATATTGTGTGATGAGGGCTTCTAAAGGCCCGCTGGACAATCATGGCCTGTTTTGGATCCAGCTGACCGGACACACTGTATATCTTGGTAACTTCCAGGGCCTCTTCAAAGCTGAGCCCCGGCAGTACAGTGGGAATCCTCTGGGCCAGCATGGTCTTGCCGCTGCCGGGAGGCCCGATGAAAAGCAGATTGTGCGACCCTGCCGCAGCTATCTCAATGGCCCGCTTGGCATTATCCTGCCCCTTGACCTCTGAAAAATCCACCTGGAACTCGGCATCTCTTTGCCACAGGGTATCAATGTCAAAGCGCACCGGTTCCTGGTCCATCTCCCCGATAAGAAACCGCACCGCCTGTTCCAGACTGCCCATGCCATATACTGGAATACCCTGCACCACTGCTGCTTCCTGGGCATTGACCTCCGGTACCATTACCGCCCTGGCCTTTTCATTTCTGGCCTTGAGAGCCAGGGGCAGGGCGCCGTTTATGCCTTTGAGCTCGCCGGTGAGGGACAGCTCACCGGACATGAAAATATTCTGGATGCTTTCGGCTGGAATATTGCCCGACGCGGCCAGCAGCCCCAGGGCCAAAGGGAGATCATAGCTGCTTCCCTCTTTGCGCACATCCGCCGGGGCCAGGTTGATGGTGATCCTGGCTGGAGGAAGCTTGAATCCGCTGTTTTTAAGGGCTGAAAAAACCCTTTCCTTGCTCTCCTTGACCGCCCCTTCTGCCAGGCCCACCAGAGTAAAAGCTGGCATGCCGGCCCTGGAATAGTCCACTTCCAGTTCGATGCGGATGGCGTCAATGCCCATGAGCGCTGCCGTGGTAATCCTGGCGAACATAAGGCCTGCCGGTGAAAACTACTCTATCCTGCTTCCGATCCTGTCCCAGCGGATATTGGAAAACCCTTCCCAGGACCAGTAGATTCTCCAGGCCCTGCCGATGATCTTTTCCCTTTCCACGAAATGATCATCCCAGAACCTGGCGTCATAGGACTGGTCACGATTGTCCCCCAGGACAAAATACTTGCCCTCGGGAACCACCTTGGGGCCGAAGGTGTCACGGGTATTCACAACCCTCTGGTCAGCAAATTGAACATAGTCCTCCTGGACCTTTTCCCCGTTGACATACAATTCTTTATCTTCAATAAAGATCTCATCCCCGGGGGTGCCTACGACTCTTTTAATGAAATCCTTGGAAGGATTCTCAGGAAACTCGAATACCACTATATCCTGAAATTCCGGTCCGTCGAATTCGAATATGTATCTGTCCATGAAAGGCATGTGTATTCCGTAGCTGAACTTGGTCACCAGCAGGTGATCTCCAATCTCCAGGGGGGGCAGCATGGATCCCGATGGGATCTTGAAGGCCTGCACAACGAATGTCCTGATGAATATGGCCAGAATAAGGGCTATTATCAGGGCTTCCGCATACTCTTTCAAAAGCTTGTGCCATCTGGGATTCATTTATATTTCCGTCCTCTTGGGTTGTTTCTGATAAATTTTTGGTTTTTATCCATAAACCTGTATTAATATCCAGGCAGCTGATCAAGCTTAGTCATCTGAACTCAGGGCCGCCAGAAAGGCCTCCTGGGGAATTTCCACGCTGCCCATTTTTTTCATACGCCTCTTGCCTTCCTTCTGCTTTTCCAGAAGTTTTCTTTTGCGGGTTATGTCTCCCCCGTAACACTTGGCGGTGACATTTTTGCGCATGGGCGGGGTTCTTTCCCTGGCAATAACCTTATTACCGATGGTGGCCTGAATAATCACCTCGAAAAGCTGCCTGGGTATGACTCTTTTCAGCTTGAGGGCCAGAGAACGGCCCTTGTGATAGGCCTTTTCCCGGTGCACAATAACCGACATGGCATCCACGGGCTCCTGGTTTATGAGTATATCCATCTTGACCAGATCAGCCCGGCGAAAATCCATAACCTCGTAATCCAGGGAGGCATAGCCCCTGGTAACAGACTTCAACCGGTCAAAAAAATCAAAAACTATCTCGGCAAAAGGAATTTCATAAGTAATAATCACCCGGGTGGATGAAAGGTAGCGCAGATCCTTCTGTTGGCCGCGTTTTTCCTCGCACAGGCTCAGCACGTTGCCCACGAATTCGTTGGGTACGTGGATCTCCATGCGCACATAAGGCTCCCGGACCTCCTCTATCTCCTGCACAGGCGGCAGATTGGCCGGGTTGTCCACTTCCAGTACCTGTCCATCCACCCTGTGCACCCTGTATACAACAGAAGGAGCAGTGGCTATGAGACTGACATGAAACTCGCGCTCCAGCCTCTCCTGAATGACATCCATGTGCAAAAGACCAAGAAATCCGCATCTGAAGCCAAAGCCAAGGGCCTGGGAAGTCTCGGCCTCGAACTCCAGGGCGGCGTCGTTGAGCTGAAGCCGCTCCAGGGCGTTCTTGAGCCCATCGTAATCCTCGGACTCCACAGGGTATAGTCCGCAGAAAACCATGGGTTGCACCCTCTTAAAGCCAGGGAACGGACTGTCGGCAGGGCGCGCCGGGTTGGTAATGGTATCTCCCACCCGGGCCTCCTTGAGGTCCTTGATGCCGGCGCAAAGAAAGCCCACCTCTCCGGTGTACAGGCAGTCGGTGTCCCTGGGCCCGGGGGAAAAGATCCCCAGCTTGGCCACTTCAAACTTCTTTTTGTTGGAAAACATCATTATCTCCTGGCCCCGCTGTATCCAGCCGTCCAGGATACGAAAAAGCACCATCACCCCCAGATAAGAATCATACCAGGAATCAAAGATAAGGGCCTTTAAGGGATCGTCCTTCTTTCCTCTGGGAGGAGGCGTCAGCTTAACGATCTTTTCCAGGAGATCCGCCACTCCCTCCCCGGTCTTGGCGCTTACCAGGGACAGGTCGGAGCAGTCCAGCCCCACTATCTCCTCGATCTCTTCGGCTATGCGCAGGGGATCCGCGCTTGGCAGATCTATCTTGTTCAGCACCGGAATTACTTCCAGGTCATGGTCCAGAGCCAGATAGACATTGGCCAGGGTCTGGGCCTCCACCCCCTGAGTGGCGTCCACCACCAGCAGTGCCCCGTCGCAGGCCGCCAGGCTCCTGGAAACCTCGTAGGAAAAATCCACATGGCCCGGCGTATCTATCAGGTTCAGGATATAATCCTGCCCGTCTTTGGACCGGTAAGGTATGCGCACTGTCTGCGCCTTTATGGTTATGCCCCTTTCCCTCTCCAGCTCCAGACGGTCCAGGTACTGCTCTTTTTTATCCCGGTCTGTAAGAAGACCTGTCAACTCCAGTATCCTGTCGGCCAGGGTGGACTTGCCGTGATCTATATGGGCGATGATGCTGAAGTTGCGAATATTTTCCTGTTTTACCATTTAGCCTTTATAAGTTCTGGTGCAACACCAGACTGATTATTTGATGCAAGCCAGCTGTCAAGCCTTATGAACCTCACTGTTGACCAGCTGCAAGACTTTTTCCTGTACCTTATCCAGGGCTTTTTGTACCTGAGGGCTTAACCCCTCCTGCATTTTTTCCGGGATGTGAGCAGCCCTGACAACGATGATGCCAAGCTCTATTTCCGTGGTTTCCTGCAGCTCTTTTAGAAGGTTGGTAGTGGGAAACTGGTGCATGGAAAAATCAGAAATCTTTTTGGGATCCACCCGGGAGATGTCTATTTCCCGGACTTCGCCAGGCTCCATGTCTTCATCTGTGGTGCTGTCGATAATTATCACCCGTTGTGGGTGGTTATCACTTAAAATCAGATCAAAAAGAAGCGGTCTTATGGAAGTTCCGGCATCGATACAGGCCACGTCTTTACCAAGATCACCTCTGTCCTGAAGCACCTTTATCACCAGCGGCCCCAGGCCGTCATCACCGTACAAAGTATTGCCGCAGCCGAAAACCACCACTCTGGAAGCAAACATGCTGGACCAGTCCATTTCTCCCCCTGCAATCCAAATAATTAAGCCGCCTCCACCAGAGTGAAGACGGCTCTTTATAAACTATTTGTCGGCTCCTGTCTAACAATACGGCAGCACTATTTTCAGAGAACTGACAAATACTGCCTTATGTGCTCATGGTCTCCAGGACTTTGCCGCTGGAATCCAGAACCTTGAGCTCTACGTTTACGCCGCCATCCAGGCGGTGCGTGGCACAGCTCATTCACGGGTCGTAGGCGCGTATGGCCATCTCCACCCGGTTCAAAAGCCCCTGATCGTAGTTTCCGTCCTTTATCACCGCCTTAGCCGCCTGTCGCACCGAGAGATTCATGGGGGCATTGTTGTGGGTGGTACCCACTATCATGTTGGCCATGGTTACAAAGCCATTGTCATCGGTCTTGTAATGATGAATCAGTGTACCCCTGGCTGCCTCTACACATCCTACTCCTTCACCGGCCCTGGGCTGGATATCCTTACACCTGATTTCACGCCCTGTGATCTCAGGATCGTTTAAAAGTTCCTCAGCCCGCTCGCAGGCCTGGACCAGTTCAATGAGTCTGGCCCAGTGGTAAAGGAGGGTAAGGTGCGTGGGTCGTCCGAATTCCTTGCGGAAAACGTCCAGCTCTTCCTGGGCCATGGGAGTGGCCATCTGGTCGCAGACGTTTATGCGGGCCAGGGTGTTGGCCCGGTAGACACCTACGGGGTCGTTCTCGTCCAGCTTGAGGGCTCCCCATTTCCTGGCGTAGGGGAATTTCAGATAGGACCAGGGCTCGGTATGTTCGCCGATGTAGTTCATGTACTCTGAGTACTTGAACTGGTCATATTCACCGTTTTGATCCATGAGTCTTAGTTCTCCGTCGTACAGTTCCAAAGCGCCGTCAGAGGGACGAACAG
>PWFB01000060.1 GCA_003553695.1 Desulfonatronospira sp. | reverse complement strand
CTTTGCTCCCAACAAGACGCAGTTGTCACCACAGGGCACTGAGAACATCCAGTCGGCTCTTACTCACTGGCCGGTACAGATAAGGCTCGTACCTCCGCATGCGCCGTTTCTCAGGGGGGCACATCTGTTGATTGCAGCCGACTGCGTACCTGTTGCCTACCCGGGACTGCACCAGGATCTTCTGCCCGGCAAAAAGATAATGCTTGGCTGCCCCAAGTTTGATGACAGCCATGATTATGCTGAGCGCCTGACGGAAATATTCAGGCAGGCGGACATCAAAAGCGTTACAGTTGCCTCCATGGAGGTTCCCTGCTGCGCTGGAATGGTCAAGATTGTTGAGAAGGCGGTTGCCCAGGCAGGCAGAAACATTGCCGTAGAAGAAGTGGTCATCTCCAGGCAGGGCCGGATCATGCCTCAGGGCAGACCCGGGGCAGAACAGTCCAGTAAGATGCAGCTTCAGGTACAACAGAGCAATTGTGCCTGTATGTAATCATTCAGCGGGGGATTGTACCGCGAAAAAAATGCTGATTGCTTTTAAATTTGACTTAAGTCAAAGATTCCAGAAATACATATGTTATTTATGTACCGCAGGCAATGCAGTATAAACCAGACGTAACTATTCAGCACCTGCAGGCGAAAAGCCAGGGTCCGGAGGTTCGGCAAACTGGGCGTAAACTGTTTGAGCGACGTAGGAAGCGTTAATCAAAACCGTAAAACACCGAACCTGATTCAAAGCTGTTACAGGAAATATCCTGGTTATCAAACCCGTGGATAGGTTTTGATTTACGCTTCCTTGGAGCGAGTTTTTACGTCCTGTTTGCCGAATTTCCGGACCACTGGAGCTCATAGCATTAAGGTGAACAGTTACAACCAGACAAACAATTCAAAGGAGGCTCATCATGTTTTGTTATCAATGCGAACAGACCGCCAAAGGCGAAGGATGCACCAAGCTGGGAGTGTGCGGAAAGCAGCCGGATACAGCCGTGCTTCAGGACCTGCTTGTTTTTGCCCTCAAGGGCCTGTCCCAGGTGGCCATGGCCGGTCGTGAAAAAGATGTAGTGGACCCCAAAGTGGGCCGGTTTATCTCCGAGGCCATGTTTTCAACCCTGACCAATGTCAACTTCGACCGGGAGCGTATTGCCGGACTGGTCAAGGATACCGTGGAGCTCCGGGATGAGCTCAAATCCAAAGTGTCCAAGGCCGGAGGCAATGTGCCCACCTCTGAAGCCGCCAGCTTCATCCCGGAAAACACTACGGAAGCCATGATCTCCCAGGGGGAAAAACACGGAGTAATGGTGGAAAAGGACCCCAACGAGGACATTCATTCCCTGAAGCAAACCGTTATCTACGGCATCAAGGGCATCAGCGCCTATGCCGATCATGCGGCCATACTGGGCCAGGAGGATGACGCTGTTTATGAATTTGTCCAGAGGGGGCTGGCTTCCACTCTGCGTGAGGACCTGAGCCTGGAGCAGTGGATTGAACTGGCCATGGAATGCGGACGAACCAATATCCGGGCCATGGAACTGCTGGATGCGGGCAATACTGGTACGTACGGGCATCCGGAACCCACCAAGGTTCCCCTGGGTCCCAGAAAGGGCAAGGCCATCCTGGTTTCCGGGCACGATCTAAGAGACCTGGAAATGCTTCTGCAGCAGACCGAGGGCAAGGGCATAAACATTTACACCCACGGAGAGATGCTGCCCTGCCATGGGTATCCGGAGCTCAAAAAGAAGTATCCCCATTTCTACGGGCATTTCGGTACTGCGTGGCAGAATCAGCACAAGGAGTTTCCACAGTTTCCCGGACCTATTCTCATGACCACCAACTGCATCCAGAAGCCCCAGGACTCCTATAAGGACCGCATCTTTACCACCGGCCTGGTGGGCTGGCCTGGAGTGCAGCATGTAAACGGCAAAGAGAATGTCTCCCTGCTGGAAAGACTGAAGGAAGCAGTGGGGCTGGGCGGAACCGGAGAGAAGCGCAAGGACTTCACCCCGGTCATTGACAAGGCTCTGGCCATGGAGGGTTTTGACCGGGATGAGGACAAGGGCGAAGTCATGGTGGGCTTTGGACGCAACGCGGTCATGTCCGTGGCAGGCACAGTTATCGATGCAGTAAAGAATGGCAATATCCGGCATTTCTTCCTGGTGGCCGGCTGCGACGGGGCCAAGCCGGGGCGCAACTACTACACCGAGTTTGTGGAGAAGGTTCCCCAAGACTGTGTTGTGCTCACCCTGGCCTGCGGCAAGTTCAGGTTCTTTGACAAGGATCTGGGAGATATCGGCGGTGTTCCCCGACTGCTGGACGTGGGTCAGTGCAATGATGCCTATTCAGCGGTCAAGATCGCCATGGCCCTGGCCGAGGCCTTTGAATGCGGAGTGAACGACCTGCCCCTGTCCCTGGTGCTGTCCTGGTATGAACAGAAGGCTGTGGCCATTCTGCTGTCCCTGCTGGCCCTGGGCGTCAAGGATATCCGCCTGGGACCTTCACTGCCGGCTTTTGTCAGTCCCAATGTCCTCAATTATCTTGTGGAAAACTATGACATAAAGCCCATAAACACCCCGGATGAAGACCTGAAGGCCATCCTGGGATAAACCGGCTTTAAATAAATATACTGTGCAACGGCCCGGAGCAGTAGCCCCGGGCCGTTGCAACCATCTAAGAAAAAGAGGCGGCCGGACAGCTCCTTTTTATTCGAGGGGGTTATAATATCCGAGCTGATAAAAAATGGGTTCGATCCGGAGAGGCTGAAATTCTGGCGAACAAAAAACCGACAGGAAGTTGATTTAATTCTGAACTGCGACCGCGGTCCTGTTCCTGTAGAAATCAAGTATAAAAGTCGCCTTAAAGAACCTGATTTTCACGGGCTTTTCAAGTTCAGAGAAAATTACTCTCAAAGCCAGGGGCTTTACCTTGTCAATCCTTATAATAATTATTCAGCAAAAGATGTATGCCTTTTATCACCATTTGAGCTTGATATCCTGAATGAGTTTGCTTGAGGAATCTGTAACTCTTCGCTGTAGAAATGTGCTCCACAGGTCCTGAGATTCGGCAAGCATGACGTAAAAAATCGCTCTCTCGGGCTGGAAGCCAAGCCAATATACCTGAAATGAGGGGCAAAGCATATTTTTTGCCGTGCACCTTTTATGTGCAAAAAACTATAATGCTGAACTGAAGCAGGTTTTCAGGCTTTATGTGAATAAAACTTCACAGTAATGAGGGGAGAAGTTAACAAAATTTATCTGGATTAAATATAATTTTTGTTTGTAAATATCTTAAAATAGAGATGGAGCCGGGCCGGGCTCTTGAATCTGCGGGGTATGGCATAAATTTTCAAGCCTAAAAGGAGGGATGTTATGGCTGGAAGCAAAGCGAATGTGGCAGCGTACGTGGTAGGTATCGGGGTGCTCGTTGCTGTGGCCATCGTGGTTATATCCGCGCTGGTGGCGGAGCGGCCGGTGGAGGAGCCGCAAATCTACGGTACCGAAATCACCAGGGCAGGGGCCGAGTTTGTTGGCTCGCAGGCATGTATTGAGTGTCACCAGGAGAACCATGATGGGTGGTTGGGCACGCTTCATCCTTATAAAGTAAGAGAGGTCAGCGCAGAAGGTGTTGTCGGGGATTTCTGGAACGACAATACCTACGAGAGAAACGGCATAACCATGACTATGTTTCAGGAAGACGGGGATTTTTATATTAACACTGTAAGTCCGGAGGGTGAGTATGAGGATTACAGGATTGACTACACCCTGGGAGGAGAGTGGAAACAGAGATACATGTTAGAATGGGATGACGGAAGCCTGTATATTCTGCCCATTCAGTGGAATGTGGCCACCAGTGAATGGGTGAACTATGCCGGTGCTGCACCGGACGCAGGCAATTACTGGGCAGACAGAAGCCGCCTGTGGCAGATTGGATGCGGAAGCTGCCATGCCACTGGTCTGGATATCGGCTATGATTCCCAGACCGACACTTTCGATACCACCTGGGTTGATGGCGGCGCCGGATGTGAGGCCTGTCACGGCCCCGGCGGCAACCATATTGATTCAGCACCTGGATATGAAAACTATACCATTATCAACCCTGCCAGACTAGCACATACCGAGCAAAAAGTGGATGTTTGCGGCCAGTGCCATACACGGGGCTCTTCCAAAGCCCTGGTCGCCGATCATTACGATATTCCCGGGGCTGCTGAGACCTTCGGATTCCCATATGGTTATGAGCTGGGCAAAGGTAAAGTGAAGTTCCATTATGACCAGGTTGATCCGGAAAAAGATTCTCCCAGACGTTTCTGGCTCTCAGGGCATGAGGCCTCGCACCGTCAGCAGGCCATCCTCTGGACTGAAAGCAAACACTTTGACAGCGGAGTGACCTGTATTGATTGTCATACAGGGCATGGAGAGGGCGGCAATTTCAGGCTGACAAAAAAGCCAGGCAACAAACTCTGTATGGACTGTCACAGTGAGCCCGAAAAGACCAACCCGGGCATTCACAGCATTCACGCCAGCGGGAGCTGCGTGGCGTGTCACATGCCCAGAACCTCAAGATCAGCTACCAACCTTACTGATTACAGCGGCGACATTAGAAGTCACAGCTTCCAGTTCCTCTATCCCCAGGCAACCATTGATGCCGGCGGTCTGGAATACCAGACCAACACCTGCAATGCCTGTCACTACCACGAGGACGACGATCCTGAAGATCTGCAGCGCGTAGTTGACACACTCAGGCAGGAGCGGCGTGAGGCTTTCGGAATGGTGGAAACATCCATGGAAGATACCAGTGGATTCTTTGGATTGCTGGATCGGGAATAGCCTGTGCAGGCGGCGGAGCTGTTCCGCCGCCTTTGCGTCTGCCTTGGCGGCCCCTGAAACGCCGTTTTAATCTCTCTGTCACCAAACCATTGAGGTTTGACATGCAGGGGGAAACTTAAGGAAGGTGTGCAAATGAAAACAGAAGAGCTAAAAAGCAGGGGAAGGCGCAGCTTTTTAAAGAGCCTTGCTCTTGCGCCGGTGGCGGGGGCGGCTCTTGCGGGAGCCCCTGCCAGGGCTTCCAGCGGTGATGAATACGCCAAGCTTGTCGACTCCAGCAAGTGTATAGGCTGTCTGCGCTGCGTGAGCAGCTGTAACCGCTGGAACGAGCTGCCGGCTGAAAATACCTTTGATTTGACCGGCAGGACCTTTATGGTGGTCAACAAGAAAGCCCCGCTCCGCAACAGGAACATGGGCAGATTCGTCAAATGGCAGTGTCAGCACTGTCGTGAGCCGGCCTGTGCCAGGGTATGCCCCACCAATGCCATCAGGAAATTCCCGGAAGGGGCTGTGGTGATCATGGAGAATGAATGCATCGCCTGTCAAAGCTGCCATCTGGCCTGTCCTTTTGATGTTCCACGACTGGATTTCCAGATGGGAGTCACCAGGAAATGTCATCTATGCTACAACCGCTACACAGGCACTGCCTATCACGGAAAAGTCGCCCGCACCTGGTCCAGACCTTCCTGCGTGGGCAACTGTCCGGTGAGCGCTCTGGATTTCGGGCCGCGGGAGGAGATGATCCGCAAGGCCGAAGCCCGCATCAGGGAAGTGGGCGGTTATTTGCACGGGATAACAGAGGCCGGAGGCACCAACGTCCTGACCATTCTTCCGGCGGAAACCAAAGCAATGGGCATGGCCGATCCACCGGAGAAATTCTATTATCATACCGCCCACAGATTCATGTCTGATCTGGCCAAGCCCTTGATAGTAATCGCCCTGGGACTTTCCGGGGTGACCGTGGCTGGAATGCTGGCCAAGGAGATTGCCACCGCTGTCCGGGGGGAGGAATCAGAGGACGGCGAAGGAAAGGAGGATTGAGCATATGCAGGAACAATCCCAGGATAGATATATTCACAGGCATGACCATGCCGCCATCTTCATGCACTGGTT
>PWFB01000066.1 GCA_003553695.1 Desulfonatronospira sp. | reverse complement strand
GCCTTCATTATTCCCTGGATGATCTCCATGTTGTTGACGTTGAAAGCGCCGATGGCGTAACCGCCCTGATAAGCCTTGTCGAACATTTCTTTGGGTGATGTCAGGGGCATATGTCCTCCTTGGGGTCATGGGTGAAAGATGGTATGGTACTGCATGCAGAGCATCTCAGCCGGCTCGGGAAAAAGCAGGGAGATCTCTGCAGAACATCCAGTGCGGTATTTAAAAATCAGGGCTGCATATTAACAGATGTAAGAGCCTCTTGCAACCCATCCATGACTTCATGATTGGTAAGTTCAAACTGAAGCGGGGTCATGGTGATATAGTTTTCGCTCAGCAGGGCCCGGTCAGCCTGCGGGTCCACCAGATGCATGGGGATTTCTCCTCCCAGCCAGTAATACGGATTGCCCCGGGGGTCTTCGCGAAGCTGGTAAAAATCACGGTAGATCACGTTTGTCTGGGGGCATAGCTTGATTCCCCGGGCTTCGTGCATTTCACAGGCAGGGAAATTCAGATTCAAAACATTTTGATAGGGCAGCCTGGCCCAGTCAAATCTCTGGATAAAGGCCTCTACCCAGCGGGCCTGGTGTGAAAGATCCATGGGCCGGAATTCGTCTATGGATACTGCCAGGGAGGGCACACCGGCCAGGGCCCCCTCGGTGGCTGCAGATACCGTGCCGGAATAGAGGATATCTATGCCCACATTGGCCCCGTTGTTTATTCCGGAAACTATAAGATCCGGCTTTTTCTGCAAATGAAAGTGCATGGCCCATTTGACGCAGTCCACCGGAGTGCCTGAGAGGCCCAGACCCTTGAAATTGTTTTCGCGGATTTTCTTGACCTTTATGGGAGAGAATATGGTCAGGGAGTGGCCCACCGCGCTTTGCTCGGTCATGGGGGCAACCACATGCACCTTGTGACCGGCCCCGGCCAGGGCCGTAAACAGCGCTTTCAGGCCCAGGGCATGAATGCCGTCGTCGTTGGTCAGGAGAATTTCCATTTTTCAGGTGCCTCTGGATACTCTTTTTTGGCCCGGTTGAAACCGGCATTGAAGGCTTTCAGGTTAATGTCCACAATTTTCCGGGGCAGGATTTCCCTGAGGCTTTTACGCACGGAAGTGGCCCGCATAAAAGATATGAAGTGCGTCAGCGCTCCCAGGGCAACGATGTTTGTGGTCTGCACAAGGCCCACTTTCTGAGCCATGGTGGTAAAGGGCAGCCCCCAGTAGATGTTGGTAGGCGTCTGGGAGACCAGGGAGGTGTCCACCAGCAGGAATCCATCGGGCTTCAGATCGCTGAAATATTTGTTGCAGGCCTCCTGACTCAGTGCCACCAGCAGATCCAGGGAGATGGTCTTGGGATAGCTGATCCTGCCGGTGCTTATGACCAGGTCGCAACGGCTGGCTCCTCCACGGGCTTCAGGTCCATAGCTCTGGGTCTGGGTGACTGCATAGCCATGATCCAGGGCCAGAGCCTGCCCCATGATGCGCCCCAGGGTGAGTATGCCCTGACCGCCCAGCCCGGACAAGCGGACTTCGAATCTGTCCAGATGCGGATCGTTTGACATCAGTTCTCTCCCCTGAGGCTTTTGCGCATGCGGGCGTATTTTTCTTCCAGTCCCGTACAGTCCTTTTTTTCAAAGATGCCGGTGGCAATGGCCTTTTCCTGTTTTTCCGGAGGGAGTTCTCTGTATTTTTCCATAGGGGTGGAGCTTTTCTGCAGCCATTTATACATGTCCACGCAGGTTTTAAAATTGTTTTTGCGTCCGTACTGGGTGTGACAGGGACTCAGGATTTCCACCATCCCAAAACCGGGATGCATGACCGCTTCCGAGATCATTGAATCCATGGCGGCGGCCTGCATTACCGTGGTGCGGGCCACGAAACTGGCCCCGCAGACCTTTGTCACCCGGGAGATGTCGAATTCGTCCTCAAGCTGTCCAAAGGGGCTGGTTGTGGAGAAGCTGCCTGTGGGGGTGGTGCAGGAGCTCTGTCCTCCGGTCATGCCGTAGATATGGTTGTTGAGCACCAGGGCGGTTACCCCGATGTTGCGCCTGGCTGCGTGGATGAGGTGGTTTCCCCCGATGGACAGGGCATCTCCGTCACCCATGATCACAATTACCTTAAGCCTGGGATTGGCCAGCTTGATACCGGTGGCAAAGGTCAGGGCCCGGCCGTGGGTGGTATGTATGGTGTTGAAATCAACGTAAACGGGAATCCTGCCTGAACAGCCTATTCCGGCCACCAGGACCACATCGTCCTTGGCCAGACCCATATAGTGAATGCTGCGTACCAGAGAGCCCAAAACAATGCCGTGCCCGCATCCTGGACAGAATACGTGCGGAAATCTTTTGGAATGCCTGAGGTACTTGTGAATCAGCTGGGTAACTTTGGCCATGGTGTCAACCTTTGAGTATTTTAATCAGGATTTGTCCTGGGGTGATGATCTGTCCATCAACCCTGTTCAGGGTAAGGATCTTGCTCTGGCCATTGTTTACGCGTTTGATCTCCCGCGACATCTGGCCCATGTTCATTTCCGGGACCAGTATGCTGCTGCATTGGCGAAGCATTTTTTCCACAGCCGGCCGGGGAAAGGGAAACAGGGTCTTGAGCTTCAGAAGTCCGGCCCGGACCCCCTGTTCCCGGGCCTGCTGCACTGCAAGCTCGGCAGATCTGGCCACGCATCCGTAGGCTATAACGCAGATCTCTGCATCCTGGCACAGGATTTCGTCCACCATCTGGATGTCGTAGAAGAACTGGTCAATTTTTCGAAACAGCCGGTACATTATCTGTTCCACTTCCATAGGGTTGGAAGTGGGGTAGCCGTGATCGTCGTGAATAAGACCGGTGACATGGTAGCGGTATCCAGATCCCAGAGGGGGCATGGAAGCAACGCCGCGCATGTTGTCCTCGTAGGGCATGTACCATTCCGGGGGCATGCTGGGGGTGAGCCTGGTGTAGATGTTTATGTCCTCCGGGTCCGGCAGGCTGATTTTTTCTCGGGTGTGGGCGGTGACCTCGTCCAAAAGAAGAATAACCGGGGTGCGGTATTTTTCAGCGTAATTAAAGGCGGTCACTGTCATGCGCAGGCATTCCTGTACATCGCTTGCGGAAAGGACGATAATGGGATGGTCGCCGTGGGTGCCCCATCTGGCCTGCTGCACATCCCCCTGGGCTGGATTGGTGGGCATTCCGGTGCTGGGTCCGGCGCGCATTACATTGACCAGGACCAGGGGTACCTCGGTTAGGCAGGCATAGCCTATGTGCTCCTGCATAAGGGAGAATCCAGGGCCTGAAGTGGCTGTCATGGCCTTGCGTCCGGCCAGAGACGCTCCTATGACAGCTCCCAGTCCGGCTATTTCATCTTCCATCTGGATAAATACCCCGCCGCGGAGATGCGGCAGTCTGGAGGCCATCTCTTCGGCTATTTCCGTGGAAGGGGTGATGGGATAGCCTGCATAGAAGGTGCATCCAGCTATCAGGGCCCCTTCAACCACCGCTTCGTTGCCCAGGGCGAATATTTCAATAGTCTTGCTTTTGCGCGAACCTGCGGCCATGTTAAACCTGCCTGCTTAATTGCCAAAATTATTTGGAATTGCTGTTCCTGGTTTTATGCAGTTCTTCCCGGGTAGCCGGGGCCACATCCTCAATGTTGGCCTCGAAGGGGGGGCGCTCTTCCCGGGGATAAACCATAATGGCAAAGTCCGGGCAATGAATTTCGCAGAAGCCGCAATTGATGCATTCATCTTCGTGGTCCACCCGGACATTGCCCTGTTTGTCCACGCTCAGGACTTTGCCAGGACAAAAGGCCGCGCATATGCCGCAACCCTTGCACCAGTCCCGAAATACCTTGACCCTGCTTTCCCCTCTTTTGCTGGCCATAGTTTATCCTTGTGAATTAAGTACTATGTTTGTAATGTTGTATCCACCCGTTCCCAAGCTACAGCGGGATGTTGATAATTTACCGGCCTGTTTCAATTTGTCCGGCATCGATTTGAGGGTGCTTCTGTGCCTGCAAAGCATGGGTTTGCGGTTCAGGCGGGTGCCGGAAGAAGCCGGTTCAGGAAGGCCGGTAAAATAAGCTCCAATCCTTACTCCAATGCTGATAATTTGACAACACTATGCAGAGCAAAAAAAAATATGTGCAGGATATCCGGCCCGGCCAGCAGGTAGAGGACGTATTCATGGTCATCAGGGCCAGGCAGGCCCAGGCTAAAAACGGGCCTTACTGGCAACTTACCCTTCAGGATAAAACCGGTGAGATCCAGGCCCGGGTCTGGAATCCCCTGAGCAGGCAGTTTCAGGAGATCCCGGCGGAACAATTAGTGCGCATACGGGCCTCTTCCCAGGTTTTCGGGGAGCAGCTGCAGCTTAATGTCGATGAGATGCAGTTCATTGACCAAAGCGAAGTAGATCCGGGTCTTTTTCTCCCGGTTTCCAGCATTCCTCCGGAAAAGCTGCACCAGAACCTGCTTGCATTTCTGCACCAGAATATCTCTTACCCGGCCTGGAAAAAGCTGGTTAAAAAAATTCTGACCCGGGAAGAAATAAAAGAGGCTCTTTTAAAGGCCCCGGCAGCCAAAAGCATTCATCATGCCTACATGGGAGGCCTTCTGGAGCATACCCTGAGCGTCTGCCATATATGCAGCCAGATCTGCAATCTTTATCCGGAACTGGACCGGGATATCCTGCTATCCGCGGCTGCGCTGCATGACCTGGGCAAGGCCAGGGAGATCCTGCCCGGAGCCAGCCGGGAATATTCTCATGAAGGAAAGCTTCTGGGACACATCTTTCTGGGGCTGGATATGATGGAACCATTTCTGGACAAGGCTAAAGACCTGGATGACGATCTGATCATGCATTTCAAGCATATTATCATCAGCCATCACGGAGAGCTGGAGTTTGGTTCCCCCAAAAGACCAAAGACCAGAGAGGCTTTTGTGCTGCATTTTGCGGATAACCTTGACGCTAAGATCAAGACCCTGGATCAGGCCCTGACAGAAGGTGATGAGTCCGAAGGTTCCCAGGGATTCTGGTCCGATTATCAGAAGTCGCTGGGCAGGTTTGTTTTTCAGCCGGCCAGAACCCCCAGGCCGGAAGCACCCAGAGTACAGGGGGGTAAAAAGGAAGGACAGTGTTTATTACCTTTGAAGGAATAGAGGGATGCGGCAAGTCCACTCAAGCAGAGCTTTTGCGAGACTATCTGCAAGCCATGGGGTATTCTGTGACCTTAACCCTTGAACCCGGTGGAAGCAGGCTGGGGACTGAGCTGCGCAGGTTGCTGCTGTCCCTGGAAAGCACTGACCTGAGCAGAGAGGCGGAGCTGTTTCTTTACCTGGCGGACAGGGCGCAACATGTGCATCAGGTAATTCGTCCGGCCCTGGAGGCAGGCGGGGTAGTAATATCGGATCGCTTTATACATTCTACTCTGGCCTATCAGGGATACGGGCGGGATATGGATGTAGATGTCCTGCAGCGGATGAACAGCGTGGCTGTGGACGGAACTCTTCCTGATCTTACTTTTCTGCTGGACATGTCTCCACAGGCAGGGCTTCGGCGTGCTCTGAGCAGAAATATGGA
This sequence comes from Desulfonatronospira sp., assembly GCA_003553695.1. Classification (GTDB taxonomy): domain Bacteria; phylum Desulfobacterota; class Desulfovibrionia; order Desulfovibrionales; family Desulfonatronovibrionaceae; genus Desulfonatronospira. Next base: position 364 of record PWFB01000066.1, on the reverse strand, counting down.
GAAAAGCATCGCCAGTTCCGAGGGCCGCTTTGAGGCCGAGGCCCTGGATTTTCATATCAGAGTCAGAAAGGGGTACCTTGAGCTGGCTTCTAAGGAGCAGGAGAGAATTGTGATCCTGGATGCCCAGGAGTCTCCGGAGACAGTGTTCAAGAGTGTTAGAGAAAAAGTGGACCAGGCCCTGGGCATTAATTAAAAAAGATGTTGACAAAAGTAATCACAAGGTTTAAATATTTTAAATTAACAGGGCGGATAGCTCAGTTGGGAGAGCATCGGCCTTACAAGCCGGGGGTCACAGGTTCGAGCCCTGTTCCGCCCACCATATGCGGGGCCGTAGTTAAGCTGGTTATAACGCCGGCCTGTCACG
>PWFB01000155.1 GCA_003553695.1 Desulfonatronospira sp. | reverse complement strand
GGGCGGTATACCGCTATTCGAAATCCAAGGGGGAATGGATAATCCTCGGGGAGTGGCCCGAAAAAGACCACGCACTGCAGGACATGGAGACCTGGAAAAAGTACCTTGAGCGTTGCTCCACGGATGAAAAGTGATGAGGCTATAAGCACTAATACAATTTATTTGACTGATTAAATTCAAAATCAAGGCCAAGATGCCATAAAAAGATAAAACTTAAGGATAGCGATCTGGGGATTGTCTATTATCAAAAACAGCATGGAGGACTATTACTTGTTCCTCTATTGTATAAAAAATGGAAAAAGGGAATCTGCGCACCAGGGCGCGTCTGAAATTTCCGTGATGGACAGGATAGGTTTGTGGCAGATCCTGAATATTGCGGATTTTCTCTTCGATACAGTCAAGAAACTCCAGTCCCAGGCCAGGGAATTGGCTCTCGTACCAGTCAAATGCCATTTCCAGGTCACCCAGAGCTCTGTCTGTAAAGCGAAGTTTCACTTAAGATGCACCTGCAAAAAGTCGGGAAATGAATAATTCAGGAATCTATAATCTACATAAGCCTTTGTTTTTACTGACATCTGACGTCTGATCTCTTACGTCTGTGACTGCGAAAATGACTTTTTGCAGTCACATCACTTAACCTTATCCCTCAATTTCTGGTGGATGTCGGTCCAGTCATGAAGGCTCTGCATTCCGCTCTTATACTGTTCATACCTGGATTTCAGCTCATTTTTCTGCCACTCAGGAAAGGGAACCTGGGCCTTGTCCTGAGCGATGGAGTCCCAAATTTCTTGAACCAGATTCAACCTCTGGACCGGATCCATCTTTTTAATTTCCTGGAATATTTGTGATTGCTGCATGACACTACCTCAAAATTTATATAAGAAAATATAAAGGCTTTTGCCTCAGCTAGCAAGCTTATATTATTGATGCCTCCCAATACGCCTCAAGGTCAGTCAGTTGCCTGCGGTTGCCACTGGAAGAACAACCAGACGACCACGGAAACTCCTTGCCTGCATAAACACGCAAGCAGGGGGCGACTGCATGTTTTTTGCTCTTAAAGAATAAAGAGATAAGTTTCAATCCACGCCCCCGCGCAGGGGGCGACAAAGGTCCTTCTGGTGGCCTTGCCTGCGGCTCTGCGGCCGATACGGCGGCCGATGCGGTTCTTGCGCACCGCGTTTATCCCCCAGGATGCGGACAAGGAAATACAACCTGCTTCGCACTCCCATTTCCGGACCTCCTTTGCCTTTGGTTGCGAATCACGGGTAGCACACCCGCAACTTCATTTTGTGTCGTTGTGAATAAAAAATTATCATTTTGGATAAATTTTCTTCATCTTCTGGATCTCGGCAGCCACCTCCCGGCGCAGGGATTCCGGCCTTATCACTTCCACATCCGCGCCAAAGGAGAGGATCTTGAGCTTGATCTCCCGGAAGTCGGCCACGGGAATTTCCAGTTCCAGGGAGCCATCCGCAAGTTCTCGCACTTTCTGGTCCGGGTGCCAGATCTGCTCCCTGACCCACCGCGCCCGGAAGGGACTGAAGCGCAAAAGCACAGCTGTGCTGGTTTCGCCCTGAAAGATCCCGAAGCTGGACTCCACCTGGTAGCTCCACTGACTGCTGGCCCTGGGTTCAAACCTCTCTGGAAGGATCTTTACCTGATCCATCCGGGAGAGATAGAACTTGCGCCAGTCCTGTTTTTCCAGGCAATAGGCAAGAAGCACCCAGGAGCCCATGTAGTGCTGCAGGTGGTGGGGCTCAGCCCGGCGGTGAGTAGTTTTACCGGTGGCAGGGGAAGTGTAGTTCAGGGAGAGGATGTTGTTTTCCAGGAGGGCACGGATCACCAGGCGGAAAATATCCGCCCGGGCCGGGGCGTACAGGTTCCAGGCCGCGGAGAAGCGCTCTTCCAGCTTCTCCCTGCTCAGACCCACCGGGGAGTCCGGAGACAGAAACTTGCGGCTGAACTGCAGGATAAACCGGCTGATATTTCCTCCTGCACTCTTGTCCAGCAGGCTCTGAGCCAGCAGGATGAGCAGGAGTTCTTCCTGGCTGACCTGGCCCAGGGGGAACTGGTAATCCTGACGGGAGTAATAATACCCCTTGCTCTTGCGATGGTAAACAATGGGGGCTCGCAGCCGGTCCCGGAAATGGGCTATGGTTCTCTGGGCGGTGCGGGAGGAGAGATCGAATTCCCGGGCCAGATCATCCGCATTGGGATGTCTGCCTGATTGAATCCGGGCATGCAACCAGATGATACGTTCCAGGAAATTGAAAGAAGCCATGGAGTACTATTAATCAGGCTGAGCCAGTTTAAAGACTTTTTGCAGTTGGATCATCTACAATCCACCTGCGGCCAGCCCCCCCGCAGCCAGGGCCAGGCTGATCCAGGCCGCGGCCTGGATGATTCGCAGGGCGGAGCGGATATGCTCCCATCCGGCATCCTGTCCCTCTTCCCCCATCCAGGGCTTTTCCACCAGGGCAAAAGCATACTGCACAGGCCCGCCCAGACGGATGTCCAGGGCACCGGCCATGGCCGCCTCGCTGTGCCCGGCATTGGGGGAGGCGTGTTTGCGGCGGTCCCTTAGTCCTGTAACCAGGGAATTTCGCCAGTCATAGCCGCAGACAAGCGCAGCCAGGCTGATGACCAGCATGCTCAGCCTGGCCGGGACATGATTCAAGACGTCGTCCAGCCTGGCAGCAAAACGCCCGAACTGCATGTACCTGCTGCTGCGGTAACCCACCATTGCATCCAGGGTGTTGACCATGCGGTAGTTTACAGCCAGAAGAACACCTGCAAAGGCAGGATCCACTCCCACAAGCTGCCCCAGGATGCAGCCGGCCACAAACCAGAAGGCCAGGGCCAGGAAGCCATCCACAAAATTCTCGGCCACACTTTCCACTGCGGATCTGGCCACTCCGGAAGCATCCAGGACGCTTGGGTCACGGCCCACAATCATCTGCAGCTTCTGCCTGGCCTTAACCAGATCACCTTTTTCCAGGGCCAGGGCTACGGGCCGGGTATGACCCACCAGGTCTTTCAGGCCCATGCAGGAATACACCAGAAAGACCATGATCAAAAATTCAAGCCCCGGCAGCATGGAAGCCAAAAGCAGTCCGGCCAGCACCAGGGCGCTTACCCCTGTGAGCATGACTGCAACCAGAATTATCCCTCCACCGCGTCCACTAAGCCCATAAAAAAAGAGCATCTCCTCCATGCGGGAGATTGCTGCACCCATGCACCGTACCGGATGCAGACGGTACACCGGGTCTCCCAGGAAGAGATCCAGCGCGAAGGCCAGCACCAGTATAATCACTGCTTCAATCATATGGTTATCCAGAAATATAAACCCTTTGAAATGGTTTATCATTCAACAGTCTAAAAGAGTGACATAATTTGTCCAAATCTCCAGACTTGATTTAGGGCGCTTATATGGATAAGGTCAAGTTTTTAGCCTTGTGCAGCTTGGTTCAAATGATTAACCATACACTGCATCATTAAATATACCGAACTCATTAAGGACCATATATGCGCATAACCTGTCCCAAATGCATGTTCCAGCAGGACGTGCCAGACGAAAAAATCCCTGCCCATGCCTCGAAGGCCACCTGCCCCAAGTGCAAGGAAAAATTTCAGTTCCGCGATCTGGAGGAACCTGAGGAGTTTACCCTGGAGGATGATTCGGCACCTGAAGATGCAGCTTCTACAGGCTCTCCGAAGCATGATTTTGCCTCTTCCCCGGAAAAAAAGCCCTTACAGGAGGAAAACCAGGAAGAAAGTCTGTGGAGCAAGCTGGAAGACCTGGGCGGTCCTGCGGAAGAAGAGCAGAGAGAGCAGACCTCTCCCGGGGAAAGCTCTGCCTCGCCCTGGGAGAACCTGCAGCAATACGGATTTTTCCCTGGTTTTTTTGAAACCGTCAAGAGAGTCATGCTCGCACCCGGGCCTTTTTTCCGCAAGATGCAGCCCGGCGGACTGGGCATGCCCCTGGGGTTTTTCCTCCTGGTTTCGGTGATCCAGATGCTGGCCACTTTCCTGTGGAACATGACCGGCATGTTCCCGGCAACGGCACAGCACGGCGCACCCGGCATGGGCATGGGAATGGCAGGAGCCGGTTCCATTCTCATCCTGCTCGTGTACCCCCTTTTCATGGCCGCCTGGATATTTATCACCTCCGGTGTTGTCCATTTGTTTCTAATGGCTTTCCAGGCAGGAAGATCCGGCTTTGAAGGCACTTTCAGGGCCACGGCCTACGGCAGCGCCCCCTTGCTCCTGGGGGTTCTGCCCCTGCTCGGCCCGTTCATAGGCGCCCTGTGGTCCCTGGTGATCACGGTCATGGGCTACAGATACATCCACGGCACGAGCTACGCCCGGGTCATCCTGGCGCTCATCGCCCCCATCCTGATCATAGTGCTTCTGGCCACCATGATGATGGGTCCATAATAAATATGATTTCAACTCTATAGATAACCAAGGGAATTAAATGATAGGAATCTCCAAACTATACTGCGGGGCGGTGGAAGCAGCTGACGCCTTGCGCTACGGCCGCCAGGCCGGGAAAATGCCCTCGCATCTTCTGCAGTTTTCCAAGGACAAAAAACCGGTGGTGGTCTGGAACATGACCAGGCGCTGCAACCTTAAATGCGTGCACTGCTATGCCCAGGCCCTGGACGAGCAGGGTAGCGATGAGATCGACACCCCTGCGGCCAAAGAAATTATCAACGATCTGGCTGCCTACGGTGCGCCGGTGATGCTTTTTTCCGGGGGCGAGCCCCTGGTGCGCCGGGATCTGGTGGAACTGGCCAGCCATGCTGTAGGCCGCGGCATGCGGGCGGTAATCTCCACCAACGGCACCCTCATTACCAGGGACAAGGCCAGGGAGTTAAAAGACGTCGGCCTTTCCTACGTGGGCATCTCCATAGACGGCGGCCCGGAAGTACATGACCGGTTCCGGGGAGTGCCCGGATCCTTTGCCAAGGCCATGCAGGGCGTGGACAACTGCCAGGAGCAGGGGCTCAAGGTGGGGCTTCGCTTTACTGTAAACAAGAGAAATGTCGCTGAAGTCCCCAAGATATTTCAGCTCCTCAAGGACAAGGACATTCCCAGGGTCTGCTTCTATCACCTGGTCTACTCCGGCCGCGGTTCCGAACTCATCAAGGAAGACCTGGGCCACCAGGGCACCAGGGAACTTGTAGACCTGATCCTGGATGAAACCAGGGCCCTTTTTGATGCCGGCATGCCCAAGGAAGTCCTGACCGTGGACAACCATGCAGACGGCCCCTATATTTATCTTCGCCTGCTCAAGGAAGACCCGCAGCGGGCCAGGGAAGTCCTGGAGCTTCTGCAGTTCAACGAGGGCAACAATTCCGGACGGGGCATCGGCTGCATATCCTGGGACGGCAGTGTCCATCCTGATCAGTTCTGGCGGCAGCATGTACTGGGAAATGTGCTTGAGCGCCCCTTTTCCCGGATCTGGGAGGACGAGTCCATTGAGCTTCTGCAAAAGCTGAAGGAAAAGAAAAAATATGTCGGCGGCAGGTGTGCCGGGTGCAGGTTCCTGAATGTCTGCGCCGGCAACTTCCGGGCCAGGGCCGAAGCCTTCTACGGTGACATCTGGGCCCAGGACCCGGCCTGCTACCTGACAGATGAGGAAATAAAGGCCATATGAGCAGCTCAAATTTCTACCGCGGCCGCAGGCTTCGCTCATCCAGGTCCATCCGGGATCTGGTCCGGGAAACGGACCTGTTGCCCCGGAACCTGGTGCAGCCCTTTTTTGTCCTGGAATCCAGGGACCCGAAAGAATCCCGGCCCATTGCCTCCATGCCCGGGCAGAGCCAGCTGGCCCCGGCCGCCCTGGAGGAAGAAGTGGCCCGGGCAGTGGATCTGGGGCTTCAAAACGTCATTCTCTTCGGTATTCCCGCCCACAAGGACAAAGAGGCCAGCCAGGCCTACTCCAAGGACGGAATCAT
>PWFB01000130.1 GCA_003553695.1 Desulfonatronospira sp. | reverse complement strand
TGCCAATTTAAAATATCGCACTAAAGGTGCGTCTGGAGGAAGACATGAGCAAAAAGGTAAGAGTAGGAATAAACGGCTTTGGCCGCATCGGGCGGCAGGTACTAAAAGCCATATGGAAATACCACCGGGATACCATTGATGTCGTGGCGGTGAACGACCTTTTCGACATCAACACCAATGCCCATCTTTTATCCCGGGATACCAGCTATGGTCCTTTTGAACCCGGTGTCAGCGTCCAGGGTGACGCCATTCACGTAGGGGATGACTTTGTTGTGCACAACAGCGCTGAACGCGACCCGAGGCTTATTCCCTGGGGTTCTCTCGGCGTGGACGTGGTGCTGGAATGCACGGGCATTTTCCGTACTAAAGAAAAGGCTTCCATGCATCTGGAGGCCGGTGCCAGAAAAGTCATTATATCCGCTCCTGCCAAGGAAGAAGATATAACCATCGTCCTGGGGGTGAACGAGTCCCATTACGATCCGGACAGACACCACATCATCTCCAATGCCTCCTGCACCACCAACTGCCTTGCTCCGGTGGTCAAAGTCGTTCACGAGCATTTCGGCATAAGCAAGGGAGTCATGACCACAATCCACGCTTATACCAACGACCAGCGCATCCTTGACTTGCCCCATTCAGATTTGCGACGCGCCAGGGCAGCGGCCTGCAACATGATCCCCACCTCTACCGGCGCTGCCAAGGCCGTGGCACTGGTTATGCCGGAGATGGAGGGCAAGTTTTCGGGATTCTCTGTGCGAGTGCCTGTACCTACTGTTTCCCTGGTGGACTTCGTCTGCGAGCTGGAACGCGATGCTAGCACCGAGGATTTGCGTTCAGTACTCAAGAATGCAGCGCAAGGCCCGCTGCAGGGCATCCTGGGCTATTCAGAAGATCCGCTGGTTTCCTCCGATTTTATCGGCGATCCCCGTTCATCGGTTGTAGAAGCTGATTTCACCATGGTTCAGTCCGGGAACATAGCCAAGATATATGCATGGTACGACAACGAATGGGGCTATTCCTGCCGCATCGGCGACCTGGTGGCCTACATGGCTGATAAGGGGCTGTGATATCACCAACTGGTTGGCCAAGAATCATTCTAAACGCGATAATGAACATACCAGGGTATTGCCATTTTGGCTTGACTTTAGCATAACAGCTGTCTATCTGAAACACTAAACCAGCCCCTGGCGGTCTGAAATTAAAAACATGCCCGGGGTTTTTTCTGTGCTGCACGCAAAGTTTCGCTGTAAGTGTTATGAAATGAGAAATTTGTGCAGTAAAAATGCATTGAAATGATCGAACTGAAATTGTAGTTGTCTGTAAGGGGGGCTAATATGGATCAGGATTTTGAGCAGAGGTTCACAGCAATTTTTAAAAGGGAGGAACAGTTTGCTCACACCCTGGCAACTTCTGTTATCCAGAAGCCCAAGCTTACCGTCTGGATGTTTCTGGTGCCAATTCTCTTTATCTACCATGCCAATCATATCAAGCGCTACAAGAATAATCTGGCCAATTTTCAGCAGGGCTTTACGCGCACCAAGATGCATGCCCTCAACCTGGCCAGGGAGGAACTGGTCCGGGGGGAGCGCAAGCAGCAGAGAGAAATGGATCTATTTGCTGACTATGATGTAGACGGTCCCAACGTGGCAGAAGTGCGCAAAAGACAGCTTGAGGAAATTCAGTTGTTGCACAAGCATTATCGAAATCTGCTAAAGGCCTCGGGTAGAGACTACCCTGAACTGGTCAGATCTGCATACAAGACAAAGCAGGAGTTCAAGAAATTTCTCAAAAAGCTTGGCGAGGTGGAAAAGGAAGTAAACAAGGCCGCCTTGAAGGCCTTTCATGATACAGAAGAAAGTCGCAAAGTGGTCTCGGATATGGAGTTACATGCATCTGTGCTGCGCAAAGAAGAGGCGGAAAGAATTTTTAATGTCTGACGAAAATACAGCTAGCCCGATATCCGTCTTGCCTGCCAGAGACTTTTTTGCTTAAATCCTGCGCGAGTGCCTGTACAGCACTGAAACATTGCATCCACCACCACAAAGTATACTCATATAGATATAACTGAAAAAAAACACTATTAAGATGTCAAGGTTTATTACTGACACATCTTATGTCTGCCTCATTGATCTCCGGGCACATTAGTTTCCATCCGGAAATTCTTTATTTCCGGATGCTAAAACTGATGGTTTTCTATCCGGCAACGAGGAGTTTTTTCTTTTGGCAAGGAAATCAAGCAATTATGAGGAGGCGTATCTTAATACGTTGACGAATAATTGTGCAGATTGACGCCGCCAAAGGGAAAAAGAACCGTTTCCGAATGAAAACACATTAGCGGAAGCAGCAAGAATCCTGGAGAGAAGAGAAAGGTATGAAGCCGAAAGTCTATCATCAGGGCATTGCCCCGGATTCCGGGAGACAAAGATGGAAAATCATGGCCCCCAAGAGGTGTCCCAAATGCAATGTCCTGGTCAAGACACGGGAATTTATCTGTCCTGTATGCAGTCATCGCCTGCGCTGCCCCAAGAAGGCCTCGGATCAGAGAATAATGCTTCTCGGAACTTTCCTCTCCTTTTTATGTCTTGTTTTTGTCGTGCTGTTCATGCTGGTGCTGTACTGGCTGACTTAAAGGAAATAAGCGGGCAGGATCTGGCAGGGGGACTGTTCCCAATCGGGTATTGATACTGTGCATTTCTTTCAGGTCAGAGGGGTGAAGAGCAGACATGGAAATGTCGTTATATCTGCCTTGAATACAGCTAAAAAGCAGGGAAAGTCATACCGGTATCGGCTAATGGGTGCAGGGCGCAAGGTTCATTTTTCCCTGCGCCTTTGCACCGATTAATAATGCAGCAAATAGTTATCTTGTGTGATCTGAGCCAGGTCTGGATTGGAGGTACGGAAAATCTTCCACGTCGGTGTAAGTATAGGCGCTAAGGTTTCTTCCACTTTGTCTGAAGGATTCCTTGACCTCCTGGACCAGGGGCAGACTGTGCACATGCACTACCCCCAGGCCGATCAACGCCGTAACTAAAACAACCCCCAGGATCCTGATCCGCCTTTTTTTCCCCCCGGCCGGGCCGGAGGCTCCGGCCGGGGTGGTTGTTTGTTGCAGGAGTTTGTCTTTTTTCACTCCAGTTAACCTCTGTTTTCCTTAGTAGCGGATTTCCATGAGGTGTTCAGTGATGCCCGGGAAGACCAGCATGAACATGATCCAGGCAATGATGAGAGTAAGGATGATGTTGAAACCCTGGGTGAAGATGTAATGGATCACGATCTTTCCGCCGGCAAAGTACTGGGCCAGTTCGCGGAAATTGGAGGCCAGTCCGATGCTGGTAAAGGCCAGTGCAAAAAACCATACTCTCAAGGGGTTGGCAAAGCCGCGCAGGGCACCCTCGTCGATTATGACGTCTCCCATGTGCCTTCCCATGGCTTCGTAGATAATGGTGAAAGCAATGGAAGCAACGGCAAAGCCGATGATGAACTTGGGAAAACGGGTCCAGATTTCGTGCAGGGCTTTGGAGAAACTGAGCACTTGAGTGCTGCCTTCCCGCTCCACCTTGATGGTCCAGTAGGCGGCTATGCCGAAGCCCAGGACACCGATCAAGACATTCTGGATCATCTTCAAGGTAGCTGCGGTGTACATGGCCCCGGGGCCGAGTATTTCGCCCGCTGCAACCACCGCTCCTGTGGAGTCCACTGTACCGCCGACCCAGGCGCCGCCCAGGATGGGGTTCATTCCTACAGCCACAACAAAGGCCGGGATGAGGAACATGAATACGGCGGTGAACACCAGGGACATGCCCACAGCGATGGTCAGCTCTTCACCCTTGGCCTTGGAGGCTGCAGCGGCGGCAATGGCCGCGGACACCCCGCACACGCTGGCTGCAGCACAAATGCACATATTGAGCGGTTTGGAAGGAACCTTGATGTATTTGTTTCCCACCCAGTATCCGATGATCAATACCGACGGGGTGACCACCCAGGCCACTACTATACCCGGAGCCCCGATCATGAGAATAAGCCCGAACAGGATACTTCCTCCCAGTAGTACCAGGCCGGTTTTGATAAAGTACTCGGTCTGGACAGCGGCTTTGATAAACTTGGGTACGCCTATGGTGTTGCTGATGAGCAGTCCGATTAGAATGCACCACAGGGGATAGCCAAGACCGTATTCCCTGGCTATGGAGTGGCTGCCGATCATGAACCCTATGGTGGCGATTATAAAAATCGCCGGCCAGCCCACCAGGAAGGCCCCTGCGCTGCGTCCCATGATGCTGGTGCCGGCGGCCATAAGAAGACCGACTGCGATCAATAATGCCAGCAGGGTGGGAAACAGGTTGAAGGCCTGGGTCGTGGCTGCTGACCTGGCGCTGCTCTCAGCGCTTCTGGCCCTGACCCACTCAGCAATGGCCTCTTCAGCTTCCCGGTTCAGGGCCCTGTCCTCAAAATCGGCAGCCGCGGCCCTGGCCTGGGCTATCTCAGCTTTGGCCCTGGCTTCCTTTGTTCTTTCCTGAGCCGCTTCATGTCTTGGCTGGGCTTCCGCCCTCATCCGGGCGGCTTCTTCTTCGCTGCGGTAAAAAGAGTCTATGGGATTGCTCTCCCAGCCGGCCGGACGTCTGAAGTACGGCTGCAGGGAGGACAGTACGCCGTGTCCTCTGGCCCGCAGACCATCCAGTTTATTCTCGGCCTCAACTTTTTCAATGGTCCTGAATGGGGCTCGCTCCTGTTCCTGGGCAATAATCGCCCGATTGGTCTCAATGATCTCTCTCATCTCAGGAGGCTTGCTGAATCCCCAGGCCAGGATCAGGCCCAGGAGAAGCAAAAAACCTCCGATCCAGCAGACCATCCAGTCTTCCTTTTTCCAGAGTTCTTCCCATCTGCTCTTGCTTTTGGCAAGATGAGCCATTTCCTCTTGAATGGCTTCCTCATGAGCTTCTTTTTTTTCATGTTCGGCCATATTAAACTCCTTTAATTGAAGTAAGTTAAAGCAAGTAATTTCATGTGATTATCTGATAACGATCACGCTGCGCCTTCCCATGTTGATCACTTTGCAGGTCACTCCACCCAGGGCACCCCTGGCCGCGGCGCCGTGTTTGCCAGAGGCGCCCATGACAATGTAGTCGGCATTGACCTGGTCAGCGGTTTCCATGATCACCTGCTCAGGCGACCCGGCCTTGACAAAGACCTCGCCCTTGACGCCTATTTCAGCCAGCTTGTCCTCAACCATCTTCTTGACGCCCTGACCCTCTTTCTGCAGGGTGCTTTCCAGCAGGTTGCATTCGTCCTGGCCCACAAAGGAGATGCACAGGTCAGGCACCACAATGACCGAAGAGATGCTTGCCCCTCCCATTTTCTGGGCCAGTTCCACTGCCCTGTCCAGGGTTTTGTTCGAGAATTCGGAACCGTCATGCGGCACTAACAGATTCATAAACTTTGACCTCCTTGAAATTAAAAATTGGTTGTTAAATACATATACAGGGACGCATATTAAGCCTTATGAAAATCAATGGAGATCTCATTAGCGGCTAGCTTCAGCAACTATCCAAAAAAAGTGAGAGAGAAAAAAGGTCGAAGGGAGGGTATGCAGTGTATAGCAAAAAATAAGCCAAAAAAACCCAGAAAATGTCATTAATATCTGTATTCGTGTTATCTTGATGGGTTAGCTTTTATAAATATCAGATGAAGAAGGGAGTTTAGATAAAAATTTAGTGTTTTTCTGCCTCTTTTAATTGACAGTTGGAAACTTTGGTTGGCACCATATTGATAGAGTATGATATTTTTGATTGATGCAGGGGTGAAAAAGATATTGAAGTGCTTTTAAAAAAGGATTGATGGGTGCTGGGTGCAGGATTTTCAAATACACCATACACATACACCTGCAGTTAGTGGAGGGAAATTTTTGTGAGTACGGTGCAGGGTCTTTCTGGGACCCTGCATCCGTACTCATGTAGCGGGGAGGGGCTTTATCTTA
>PWFB01000001.1 GCA_003553695.1 Desulfonatronospira sp. | reverse complement strand
TTCCACTTAACCATGCTGCCGCTCACCTAAATGAATGTAGCGGTTTTTTGTCTGAAGCTTTACAAGAAATCGACAATGAGTTTATAAGTATTATTCTTAGGGACTGGAATAATTTTTCTGCCATAGTTCAGGCAGGATTTCATTTACAGGATATCTGGCTGCGTTATGTATAATGTTAGTTTTTATCCCGCAGGCAAACAGGTCCAGGTGGAGCAGGGAGAGAATCTGCTGCGGGCCGCCATGCTGGCAGGAGTTCAATTCAGCGCTTCCTGCGGCGGAAGCGGCAGCTGCGGCAAATGCAAAGTTCTTCTGGAAAAAGGAGAGTGTGATACCGACCCTTCTGCCAGGCTGAAGGCTGGGGACCGGGAAAAAGGGTATGTCCTGGCCTGCACCACCAGGATAAGTTCGGATATAGAGGTCCGCCTGCCTGAAGATGCCAGGGCAATCGACCGCCAGGCCATTGAAAGGGCCATGCTCACCAGTGTGGAGCCTTCCGAGCTGCTTGGCCATATTGAGATCAACCCTTCGGTGCAGAGGGTCTATCTGGAACTGCCTTCTCCGTCCCTTGAAGACAATGTCAGTGATGTGGACAGACTGACAAGGGCCCTGGAAAAACACCTGGATGTCAGTCGGATTCACCTGTCTCTGCCGGTAATCAAGCAGGCTTCAAGTATTCTTCGATCTTCCGGGTGGAAGGCCACCTATACCATTTTTTCCACTGATGAGGGTTTCGAGGTTACCCAGGTCTTTCCCGGCAACAGGACAGAGCCTGTATACGGCCTGGCCGTGGACATAGGCACCACCACCATCTGCGCGGAACTGGTCAACCTGGAAAACGGCCAGGTCCAGGCTCATCGCTCGGATTACAACAGCCAGTACTCCTGCGGAGAAGACGTCATCTCCCGCATAGTCTACGCCTCCAGAAACCGGGAAAACCTCGCCCATATTCAGGGCCTGGCCCACAGCACTCTAAACGGCCTGGTTCAGGAGATGCTCAAGGAGACCGGGGTGCACAGCCAGGATATAGCCGACGTGGTCATGTCCGGCAATACCACCATGACCCACCTGTTTATGGGCGTGGAACCCGGCATCAGGGAGGAACCTTATGTGCCGGTGACAAGTGCTCCGCCTGTTCTGCAGGCTGGTGAGCTTTCCCTGGAGTGGAGCGATTCTGCCCGCATATATCTGACCCCTTCCAGGGCCAGCTATATGGGAGGAGACATTACTGCCGGGCTTATCGGCTCCAACCTCTTTCGTTCGGAAAAGCTGACCCTTTACATAGATGTGGGCACCAACGGAGAAATAGTCCTGGGCGGCTCCGAGTGGCTCATCGGGTGTTCGTGCTCTGCAGGCCCGGCCTTTGAAGGGGGAGCCATACAGCACGGGATGCGCGCCGCCACAGGAGCTGTGGAACAGGTCCGGATCGATCCAGATACCTTTGAGCCCATGCTTTTGACCGTTGGCCAGTCCAGACCCAGGGGCATCTGCGGTTCAGGGCTCATTGACGCCATGGCTGAACTGCTGCTGGCCGGAGTGATTACCTCCAAAGGACGCTTTAATACAGAACTGGACACTCCCAGGATACGCGGAGAAGATGCCCTGGAATATGTCCTGGTATGGGCTGAAGATGCCCGGATTGGTCAGGATATTGTTATCACCGAGGGCGACCTGGACAATCTTCTGCGGGCCAAGGCTGCGGTATTTGCCGGTATCACCACCCTCCTGAATGCTGTGGGTATAACTTTGCAGGATGTGGACGAACTGCTCATAGCCGGTGGGTTCGGCCGCTACCTTGAACTGGACAAGGCGGTTACCATAGGACTTCTGCCGGAAATCAGCCCGGACAGGGTCAAGTACATAGGCAACGGCTCTCTGCTGGGATCCAGGGTCATGCTTCTGTCCAGGCGGATGCGCCAGGAGGCCCTGCAGGTCTGCAAAAAAATGACTTATCTTGAGCTCAGCCAGGATCCTTCATTCATGGATCAATACGTATCCGCTCTTTTTATGCCCCATACAGATATGTCCCTGTTTCCATCAGTTCAGGTTGGCCTCAGGGGATAAGCCTGGGAGAGCATGGGGCAGAGGGCATGGAGCATGGGGCATGGGGCATGGGGCAGAAGTCAGAGATCAGGGGTCAGATGTCAGAAAAGTCAGAGAGTTGTGATGCCAGGAATCAGTTCCGCATTTACTTTTGCTGGTTATTTTCAATCTCAAGAGCAGGAATAAATTTCAAAAGTCAGTGCTGAATAAACAGTTAATGTTTTACTTGAATTTTTAAGCTGTCTGGTTTTATTAAGCAAGGAGAAAGTTGAAGTGAGTAAGACCATTGCCCTGGTGGGCAAGGGGGGTACAGGAAAAACCACTCTGGCCTCATTGATTATCAGATTCCTGATCCAGGAAGGCCGCGGCCCGGTGCTGGCAGTTGATGCTGATTCCAATTCCACTCTGAACCTGGCCCTGGGTGTGGAAGTGGATAAGACCATCGGCGGCATGCGTGAAGATATGACCCGGGAAATAAGGGATGGAGAAATTCCGGCTGGAATGTCCAAAGAGGCCTATGTGGAGTACCAGATGCAGCAGGCCCTGGTGGAGTCCAGCGGTTTTGACCTGCTGGTCATGGGCCGTCCCGAGGGGCAGGGGTGTTACTGTTATGCCAACAATCTGCTGCGGCGGCATATTGACAGTCTGGCCGGAAATTATCCTTATGTGATCGTGGACAACGAAGCGGGCATGGAACACCTGAGCCGGCGCACCACGCAGAAAATCGATATAATGCTCATAGTGTCCGAACCCACCCCGGTGGGAGTTATAACTGCGGGGCGTATCAGGAATCTGAGCAGGGAGTTGCAGTTGAACGTGAAGAAAAGCAGGCTGGTAATAAACCGCTGCAGTTCAGATATTCCTGACAGCTTGAAAAAAACCGTCCAGGAACAGGGTCTGGAACCGGCCGTACTGCTGCCGGCCGATGAGCTGATTCTGGATTTTACAGCCCGGGGACAATCCATGCTGGAACTCCCCGGGGATTCGAAAGCAGTGGTAGCGGTGGACAGGCTGAGCCGGGAAGTAATTACGGGTAACAGTTAATCTATAAATTGGTTGCGGTCACAGCCCGCATTGGTCAAGAGATATTAAAGCATACCAGGAGGATTTCACATGTCAAAGATAATAGCGTCTGCAGCTATACGCGGAGCGCATGCCATAGTCTCACGTGCCGAGGAGCGCCTTAAAGAGGCCATTGACGCCAAAGGCCCGGATGAGCCGGTGGCCTTTCCCAATACCGGCTACTATCTGCCTGTTATCTATGCCCTGAGCGGGCACAAGGTGGAAAAGCTCTCAGATATGGAAAAACCTCTGGCCCTGGCCAGGGACATGCTGGGAGAGATCCCCACGGATGCCCTGTGGCTGCCCTACCTGGGTCAGACCCTGGACAGCGGCATAGCCACTCTGTTTGCTCAGGAGATAATGCAGGGTATACGTTATGTAATTGGACCTTCCCCGGTACACGGTATTTACCTGGGGGCTGCTGACGACGCCATCATGCGTCAGCGCGGGGTGGAATTCGTCGACGGCAGCGCTCCCGGATTTGCTGCTGTGGTGGGGGCGGCGCCGGACAGCGAGACCGCGGTGAAGATCGCCAGAGAGCTGCAGCAGAAAAGCCTGTATGTGTTCATGGCCGGGAGCACCAACGGGGTATGTTTCGCTGACCAGCTGGCCGAGGAAGGGGTGCAGCTGGGCTGGGACACCCGCCTGGTCCCCTTTGACAATGAAGTGCACGGCCAGGTTTACTCCCTTGGCTTTGCAGCCAGGGCGGCCATGTCCTTCGGCGGGGTAAAGCCCGGAGACTTCAAGAATATCTTAAGATACAACAAGCAGCGAATATTCGCCTTTGTCATCGCCCTGGGCGAGGTGGACGACGAGAAATACGCCACTGCCGCCGGGGCCATCAGCTACGGATTCCCCACCATTGCGGATACCGATATTCCGGAAATTCTGCCCACCGGGGTCTGCACTTACGAGCACGTGGTGTCGTCCATACCCCATGACAAGATCGTTCAGAAGGCCATCGAGGTGCGCGGGCTCAAGGTGACTGTCACCGAGATCCCCATTCCTCTGTCCTACGGCCCGGCTTTCGAGGGCGAGCGGGTGCGCAAGGATGATCTTTTCGGCGAATGCGGAGGCCGTAAATCCACCTGCTGTGAGCTGCTGCGCATGCGGGAAATGGAAGAGGTGGAGGACGGCCGCATAGAGGTTGTAGGCCCGGAAATCGATGAACAGGAGCCGGTGGCGGTTCTTCCTTTGGCAATAGTGGTGGACGTTGCTGGACGCAAGATGCAGAAGGATTTTGAACCTATTCTGGAAAGACAGTTTCACCATCTGATTAACAGCGCCGAAGGCATCATGCACATCGGCCAGAGAGACATTGCCTGGATCCGCATCAGCAGGCAGGCCATAGAAAAGGGATTCAAGCTCAGGCATATAGGCGATATTCTGCATGCCAAGCTATTGTCCGACTTTCCATCCATTGCGGACAAGGTGCAGGTAACCCTTTATACTGAAGAGGACAAGGTCAACGAAATCCTGCAGGAGGCCAGGATCATGTATAACGAGCGCGACGAGCGCCTGGCCGGTCTCAAGGACGAATCAGTGGATACCTTTTACTCCTGCAGCCTTTGTCAGTCCTTTGCACCCAACCATGTCTGCGTCATTACCCCGGAGCGTCTGGGCCTGTGCGGCGCTTACAACTGGCTGGACGGCCAGGCCTCCTATGAAATCGACCCATCCGGACCCAACAAGCCGGTGGCCAAGGGCGAGGTTATAGACCAGCACAAGGGCGAATGGCAGGGGGTCAACGAATTTATATCTCAGGCCTCCAAGGGCAATCTGGAAAGGCTCAAGGCCTACAGCATCCTGGAAGACCCCATGACTTCCTGCGGTTGTTTTGAGTGTATTGTGGCCCTGCTGCCCGCAGCCAACGGGGTCATGGTGGTGGACCGGGACTTTTCCGGCATGACCCCCAGCGGTATGACCTTTTCCACCCTGGCCGGGATGGTGGGCGGCGGCATCCAGACCCCGGGATTTCTGGGGGTGGGCAAGTTTTACCTGGGCAGCGACAAGTTCATCTCTGCCGAAGGAGGATTCAAGCGCCTGGTATGGATGCCTTCGCACCTGAAGGAACGTCTGCGCAACATGCTGCAGGCCCAGGCCGAGAAAGTGGGTGAGCCTGACATGCTGGACAAGATCGCTGACGAGACAGTGGCCACCACCGAGATGGAAGTGCTGGAACACATGGAAAAGGTGGGACACCCGGCTCTTGGCATGGACCCCATGATGTAGAAAGCATCAGCTGAAGTTTGATAAATAAATCCGGAGGAATTAAAGATGGATAAGCCCATTAGAAGCGCCAACGAGGCTGCCGATCAGATCGTCAGATGGAGCGATGAACAGAATATAAGTATTTGTTTTGATAAGGCTAGCAAAATGAAATCCTGCCCCATAGGGTCATCAGGGGCATGCTGTTCCAACTGCCATGTAGGGCCCTGCAGGTTAATCGGCTCAAATGCCGAAGAAGAAGCCACCGGAGTATGCGGGGCAAGCCTGCCCAGCATTGTGGCCAGGAACTTTCTTAGAAAAGTGGTTTCAGGTACTGCGGCCCATTCGGATCATGCCCGGGACATGGCCTTTACCCTGCTGGCCGTGGCCACTGGCGAGGCCAAAGACTTCAGAATCGCTGACGAGGACAAGCTCTTTAAAATGGCCGATATTCTGGAAATTAAGCACCAGGACCGTGATGTAATGGAAGTGGCAAAGGACGTGGCCACCACCCTCATTGATGATTTCGGCCGCCAGAGGGGAGAGATCAATTATCTTAAGAGGGCCCCCCAGAAGACCCGGGAACGATGGAAAAAGTGGGGGGTCGTTCCCAGGGGAGTGGACCGGGAGGTATGCGAGGGCATGCATCGCACCCATATGGGTGTGGATCAT
>PWFB01000129.1 GCA_003553695.1 Desulfonatronospira sp. | reverse complement strand
AGCCAAGCCATAATAAACCTCCGATTTAATTAGTTTAACAATAGTGATTAAATTGAACCTTGAAACAAAGTAATTTGGGAGTTAGTCAAAATAACAAAGCGATGTCAAGCTGGATTTTAAATATTATTTTTTCAAGGATCGCCAATGAGATATAAAGGAATCAATCACGTGGCGCTGGCTACCAACGATTTAGACTCCACCATCAGGTTCTGGCGCGACCTTGTGGGCCTGCGCCTCATTGCCGGACTGGGCAGGCCCGGTTACCGCCAGTATTTCTTTGAAATCGGCCCCAGGGACATGCTGCTTTTTTTTGAGTGGAACAAGGTCCGGCCCCTTCCTGAAAAAGACCACGGAGTCCCGGTTAAAGGTTCTTTCGGTTTCGACCACCTGGCCCTGGAGGTAGAAACCCTGGATGATATGTGGCAGATCTATGACCGCTTCAAGGCCGCCGAGATCTGGGTCTCGGAAATTCTGGACCACGGCTTTATTTATTCCCTGTATTCCTTTGATCCTAATAATATTCCCATTGAATTCTCCTGGGCCAACCCGGAATTCGACCTGCGCCGGAACCCCAGGATGCAGGACAGCCATCCTGTATCCGAAGCCCTGAAAGGGCCCGAACGTGTGTCCGGTGTCTGGCCTGAAGTCAACGAGCCCACCTCTTCACAGGAGCGAAAGATTTACCCCGGAGAAGGAAGCGAACTGCGCAGTAAAAAAAACAATTGGTGAGCAGATGTCCCTTCCAGAGTTCAGCAACAGTAGCTACAGGAATGAATTTCAACTGTCAAAGATCATCCTCTAACCAGTGGACTAATCCTTCATCTGTCGCCCGCCCGGCGTGACGGAAATCATTGCTGCACAAGGGACTTTGCCCACTGCAATACAAATGAGCCGGCACTGGTGCCGGCTCATTTGGTTCAATAATCAGTCTGTAGGCCAGGTCAAGATCAGGTGGCCTCAATTTCCCGGCGCACTCCTATGCCCACCTTCCAGAGAACAGTAATTATCAAAAATCCAATACCGTATATGCCCAGGGTAATGAGTATCTCAGGCCCTGTGGGTGCGTAGGTAAGGACTTCCTTCATGGGAGTGGGGACAAAGCCTGCAGTAATAAGGCCCATACCCTTTTCGATCCAGGTGCTGATAAGAACCAGGACGCAGGCAAAGGCCAGGATGTTGTCCGCCTGCCGATTTTTGGGAAAGAGCAGAATCAGCAGGGCTGAGACCCCGGCTGCTGTGGACACCCACATGAAGACAGACAGCATGGTGTGCCCTTCCAGGCCGAAGTAGAGATATTCCCAGTGGGCCAGCTTGTCCGGCACCATGCTGTATGCGGCGGTGAATATCTTACATCCGATGAGAAACAGATATGCGGCCAGGGCATAGGTAACAATCTTGGCCAGGGACTGGATGGCTTCCCGGCCGGGATCCCATTTGGCGAAGATCTTTACTGCAAAGGCCAGCAAAATAAGCAGGGCCGGCCCGGCGGCAAAAGCCGAGGCCAGAAAGGAGGGAGCCATTGAAGCTGTCAGCCAGAAGTCGCGGCCGGGCAGACCGGCATACAGAAAGGCCGTTACTGTATGGATGCTTATGGCCCACGGAATGGAGATATAAATAAAGGGCTTGATCCATCTGGGAGGTCCCACCCGCTTGCGTTCAGCCTGCAGTGTCACCCACCCGATGAGGATGTTCAGGAACAGGTAACCGTTTAAGACTACCATATCCCAGAAAAGAACCGAACTGGGCGTGGGATAAAGAACAACGTTCCACAGCCTCTGTGGCTGGCCCAGGTCCACCACGACAAAAAGCAGGCACATGATAATGGTGGCCACGGCCATGAATTCACCCAGAATGAGCATCCTGGCGAAAGCCTTGTGGTTATGCAGATACATGGGGATGACCATCATGACCGCCGAGGCGGCGACTCCCACCAGGAAGGTCAACTGGGCAATGTACAGTCCCCAGGAGATGTCCCGGTTCAGGGCGGTCACTGAAAGCCCCTGATCCAGCTGTTGCAGGTAGGCCCCGAAACCCACTCCAATGACCGCCAGCAAAACCAGCAGCCATATCCAGTATAAAGCGCTTCCTTTTATTGCTTTCTCGAGCATTGTACACCCCTTAAATTAGATAATAGACTTGTGGGTCAGTGCCCAGTTTGGGTTTGCGCACCAGAGAATATCTTTCCTGCAAAACCTTACGCACGTCTGAATTGGGGTCGTTCAAATCTCCGAAAAGGATGGCTCCCTCGGAGGCCTCGACACAGGCAGGCATTTCCCCCTGATCCAGAAGATGGGCACAGAATTCACACTTCTCCACGACTCCCATCTCCCTGGTGGGGTAATCGTGGACCAGATCGTCATCATCCAGAAAATTTCTGGGGTTGTAATAATTGAAGCTCCTGGAGCCGTAGGGGCAGCCCGCCATGCAGAAACGGCAGCCTATGCAGCGGTGAAAGTCCATAAGGACAATCCCGTCATCACGGGAGAAAGTAGCCTGAGTGGGACATACCCGCACGCACGGGGGATTGTCGCAGTGGTTGCAGAGGGAAAGGAAAGGGATGCTTTTCTTGTCCTTGAGGTAACCATGAGACTGATCATGGAACAGATTGTAGAAAGGCTCCTTCCAGATCCACTTGATATTCTGATCATTGGGAATGTCAGGCACATTGTGCAACTTGTGGCAGGCCTCTATGCACTTGTCCATGAGCTCATCATTGAGTTTTTCTGAGTCTATTACCATAGCCCAACGCTCAGCCCTTAGCCTGTCTGCACTCTGCCTGGGCCCGGACCGGGCACCGGCCAGGGAAGGGCAGATGCTCCAGCCCAGGGCAGCCATACCCGCAAACTTGATGAATTTTCTTCTGCTGTTTTTCATTATGTTTCCCCCCTAAGGCTCGATGTGGCAGGTCCAGCAGTAAGGATCCACCGCTGTGGCGTTGTGGCAGCGGTCGCAAAACTTTTCCTTGTCGCTGTGACAATACATACAGGTTTTGGTCAGGCTCATGGGATAGCTTTCCTGCTTGAGCTCGCTCCAGTACTCCTGATACCCCTCACGCACGTAGAGGTCGCGCCATTCATCGAGCATGTTCATGTGCTCGGCGCGCATGAACTCCGTGCTCTCGATGCACCTTTCATAATCTTCCGGAAGTTCCAGCTCAGGGGTGGTGTAAGCATCAGCCCCGAGATTGTACCAGAAAGGAAAGGTCATGAACAGGGCGAAGATGATCAGCCCCGGAATGATCTTGTTGGCATCGTACATTATTCATCCTCCTTACCAGGCAAAGGTTCACCCCGCAGGTCGGTCTGACGATCCTCCCCGGGCAGAATCAGGGCGTTGGCCAGCAGCTCATGCACCCCGGACACGGTTACGTCAGGAACCCAGTAATCCATGGAGGCGCTCAGTGTAGCCCTGTCAATGGCGCATATATTGGCCAGGGTATTGACTCCTTTCCTGTCACGCACAAACTTGACAGCATTGGCCCTGGGCAGGCCGCCCATCATCCTTAACTCTTCGTTTTCCCCGGGGTTGAGTCCCGATCCGGCACCGCAGCAGAATGTCTGTTCCTTTATTGTACCCTCGGGCATTTCGTAGAAATTGTTGCAGACATTGTTCAGGACATACCTGGGTTCTTCCAGGAAACCCATGCCCCGGGAGGGGTTGCAGGAGTCGTGAAAGGTGACCTTGAGATGATCGTTGCGGGACTTGTCCAGAGGAAGCTTCTTGTGCTTGATAAGGTCCGCCACGAATTCCACGATATGGATCATCTTGGTGGAGGCGGCATGATCAAATCTGGTCCCGGTAATGGGGGAAACAGGCACCTCCAGAAACTCCGGGGGACCGTTCATGGTGTCCATGTACTGATGCAGTACCCTCCACATATGTCCACACTCGCCGCCCAGGATCCATTTCACCCCAAGGCGCTCGGCCTCGTGATACATCTTGGCGTTCAGCTTTTTCATCATTTCGTGGGAGGTGAAAAAGCCGAAGTTGCCGCCTTCAGAGGCATAAGTGCTCCAGGTGATATCCAGGCCGTATTCCTCCTGCAGGTAATGAAAAAGTACCAGATAGCCCATGCAGGTGAAGATGCCGGGTTCTGCGAACACGTCTCCGGAAGGAGTGATAAAGAGTATATCCGCGCCCTTCTTGTTGAAGGTGGGCTCGGGCTTAATCCCGGTGGCTTCCTCGATGTCGTCGCACAAAAAGTCGATATTGTCCTTGAAGGTGTGCGGCGGCAGCCCCAGGTGGTTGCCCAGGCGGTTGCAGTTGGCCACGGGCTTGCCGATCCATTCCGTCTGCAGTCCCAGCAGATTGAGAAGCTCACGGCCGATAATGGTAATCTCGGCCTGGTCAATGCCGTAGGGGCAGTAGACTGAACAGCGCCTGCACTCGGTACACTGGTAGTAGTAGTACCAGATCTCCTTTAAGACCTTTTCATTGAGCTCCCGTCCCCCGGCCATTCTTCCCAGTATCTTGCCGGCTTGGGTAATTTCCCCCCGGTAAACAGAGCGCAAAAGCTCTGCGCGCAGCACAGGCATGTTCTTGGGGTCTCCGGAGCCAATAAAATAATGACATTTATCAGCACAGGCTCCGCAGCGAACACAAATATCCATGAATACCTTGAAGGAGCGAAACCTTTGCAGCCTGTCCCTCATTCCATCCAGAAATGTTTCTTTCCAGTTTTCAGGCAGCTTCCAGTCTTCGTCCGTGGGATTCCAGATCCTGGCATTGGGCATGCCCACCGCTTCCAGGGAGGCGACATCAGCAGAATAACAGTACCTGCCCGGCTTTATCTCCAGAGGTACATCCATCCAGTCCAGCTCGGGCGGATGGTGACTGATATTTCTGTACAGTACATCCGGTTTTGGTGTAGCCATTATTGTTTACTCCTTCTTTTCAGCATTATCATCTGGGGTTTCGTCTCCGGAAGCTTCCTCAGTCTTTTCTTCCAGAGGCTTTTCCACCGGCAGTCCGGCCTCGACCATCGCTTCCCTGTTTTCGTCTTCATAAGCCTGATAAGTATGGAACTTCACCGGATAATTCCAGGGATTTTCATGATGTTTTTCGCGGCTGTCATTGGGAAGATTCCTGGTGGGACTCAGGAAAACCCCGCCCAGATGCATGAGCTTGCTGAAGGGAAAATAGATAAGCAGCGCAGAGACCAGGAACAGGTGAACAAAGAACGTGGCCCCTATACCCTCAGGCACGGTGGGGCTGAACTGAACCAGGCCCATGGTCAACTCTTTAACGGCCATGAGATCTGTTTTAAAGGGGCCTATGTAACGCATGAGCATACCCGAAATCACAATCCCCAGAATAAGAAAGAGGGGAAAGTAATCCGCAGGCTGGGAGATATAGCGCACAGTAGGTACCAGCAGCCTTCTAAGTAGCAGGTAGCCCAGGGCCACCAGTATGAGTGCGCTGGAAAGGTAAAGAGCCGGGCTTAAGATCTGGAACATGCTGTCCATGCGATCCATGGTCACGAACAACTCAGGTACTGGTTCAGTGAAAAAGCGCATGTGACGAAGAAAGATCAACAGGAAGGTATAATGAAATAACAGTGCGAAGATCCACAGCCACTTGCTGGAAGAGTAGGCAATGTGCTGACCCTGATGCAGTTCCACCCTGGTATTGCGAAACAGTGAGCGGAAAAGAAACACCTCGAAGAACATGCGGCCGACAACCCCCAGCTTGGTGCCGGGATTGTCCAGTCTGTTCCACTTGTCCCTGAACATGGGCAGTGATTTCCTGGCCTGCCCGCAGGTTGTAGGTATGCGAAACGGCACCGGGGTCTTTCCCCATTGGACCACCCTGACCACAAAACCCACGATGAAAACCAGCACCGCAAGATAAGGTATGATTACTCCGAAAAGAGCACCCATACCAAGGGCTCCGGCGCCAACCATGGCAATGAGGATCAGGGCTACAACCAGAATAAGTGAGTAAATCGCTTTCATGTGCTGCAACCTCTTTTAAAGATTAGACATTATACAAAAAACCAAAACTATTCCGCAGCGTTTTTTGCTATGGCTCTTTCCAGAAGCTTGTGGGTCCTGTT
>PWFB01000201.1 GCA_003553695.1 Desulfonatronospira sp. | reverse complement strand
TGCCGTTCTGAATCAATCGTTTTTCCTGCGACTTACTGCTATCTTGCACAGCCAGCCTGGCACACTCCCTTTACCGCCTGTTGACTTGAAAGCTAAGATAATGTTTTATATTTGTTATGCCTTGACTTAAGTCAAAACAGACAAGAATCTCTAGTCTCAAAATATGTCGATACGCTAACATGAACCGTTCAGAGGAAACAGTAAATGTCCCAAGACCTGCAACTATTCCCGGTCTTTGCTTCCCTGGAACCGGACCATCAAAAGGCCCTTTCCGCCATTGCCGGCAGCAGGCACTTTAAGGCCAACCAGCTTGTTTTCCAGGAAAACGATCCCGGAGAGGGATTTTACGGGATAGTTCAGGGCAAGGTGAAAATTTTCAAGTCCTCCCCCCTGGGCAAGGAGCATATCCTGCATATCTTTGGTCCCGGGGAGATCTTTGCCGAGGTGGCTGTTTTTGCAGGCAGGAACTTTCCCGCCACCGCCCTGTGTCTCGAGGATACAAAACTTCTGTTTTTCCCCCGCAAGCAGTTCAGACGTCTTATTGCCCAAAACCCTGACCTGGGCCTGAATCTGCTGGGCTTATTATCCATGCGCCTTAGAAGCATGGTGGCCAAGGTGGAGGAGTTGAGCCTCAAGGAGGTGCCGGCCAGAATGGCCACCCACCTGTTGCTCATCAGGGAAAACCTGGGGCGGGATCAATTCCATCTGGACCTGAACAAGTCCCAGCTGGCCGGCTTTCTGGGCACCATCCCCGAGACCCTGTCCCGGGTGATCCGCAAAATGAAGGAAGAAGGGTTCATCGAAATAAACGGCAAAGAGGTAAAGCTGCTGGATGTGCCGGGCCTGGAAGAACTGGCCGCTGGGGTTTTGCGGCTGTAGAGCCTATTTGTTGTCCTTGGTGCCGGTATAGGTAAAGGCGCTGGAGTTCATCTTGTAAAACCTGCCCTGGTCAATGCCCACCACCTGTCCGCAGGGACAGGAGATCTTTGCCTCCTGCTCCAGACATTCAAACCATTTGGTTATCCGGGACTTGTGGCAACGCAGAACTTCTCCAGAGCCCACCTTTTTATACTTAAAAAGCTTGCTTTTACAGCCGGAACACTTGATGGTCAGCATGCTTCTTGCTTTTATTCACAAAACAAGACACCTGCAAGCAGAAAGGTCCAGCCCATGCGTGTACACCCAGACAGAATACAGCAAATAAGAACAGGCACCCGGGGCAAGGGCCCGGTCATTTACTGGATGAGCCGGGACCAGAGAATAGGGGACAACTGGGCCCTGGTACACGCCCAGGACCTGGCCCTGCACCTCTCGCGCCCCCTGAGGATTGTCTTCTGCCTGGCGGACGAGTTTCTGCAGGCAGGCCTGCGTCAGTTCGACTTTATGCTCAGAGGCCTGCATGAATGCGCCGCCCTGGCAGGCAGTCTGAATATCCCCCTGGACCTGGTACGGGGGGAAGCAGGGCTTATGTTGCCTGCATACCTTGAAAAACACCAGGCTTCTTTTCTGATCATGGATTTTGATCCCCTGCGTATTAAAAAATCCTGGCAAAAAAAAGTCCTGGACAAAACAGGCATGCCGGCGCACCTGGTGGATGCCCACAATATCGTCCCCTGCTGGAGAACGTCCCAAAAGCAGGAATATGCCGCCAGGACCTTCCGGCCCAAAATCCACAGACAGCTGGAAGAATTTCTTGAAGACTACCCCAAATTGGAGCCCCATCCATATCCAGCCCTGGCCGGGAGCGGCTTAGATCCGGACGGGCTTTTGCAGGAAATGGATCTGGACAGAACCATAAAACCTGTCCAGTGGCTGACCCCCGGCCCTGCCGGTGCCGGCGACGTCCTGGATGACTTCATGGCCAACAGGCTTGCCCTGTACCAGGAGAAAAGAAACGACCCCAATATGCAAGCCCTGTCCAACCTTTCCCCTTACCTGCACTTTGGTCATACAAGTGCCCAGAAAGTAGCTCTGCAGGTCAAGAAGCAGCTTGAAACTCCATTACAGTCACGGGAAGCATTCCTGGAAGAGCTGATTGTGCGCAAGGAACTATCGGACAACTTCTGCCACTACAATCAAAACTACGACAATTTCCAGGGTCTGCCCGCCTGGGCGCAAAAGACACTGGACAAGCACCGCAGCGACAGCAGGGATTACCTCTATGAACCCCGAGCGCTGGAACAGGGTCTGACCCATGATCCCCTGTGGAACGCAGCTCAGATGGAGATGGTCAAAAGCGGCAAGATGCATGGCTACATGCGCATGTACTGGGCCAAAAAAATCCTGGAGTGGAGCAAAAGCCCGGAACAGGCCATAGACAAGGCCATCTTTCTGAATGACAAATATGAGCTTGATGGAAGAGACCCCAATGGTTATACAGGCATAATGTGGTCCATGGGAGGGGTGCATGACCGTCCCTGGAAAGATAGGAAAATCTTTGGGACAGTGAGATATATGAGTTACAATGGCTGTCAACGCAAATTCAACGTGGATGCATACATCCAGAAATGGATATAAAAAGACAGGGAGCAGGACATGAAGTATTTTATACTCGGCGGAACCGGCTTTGTGGGCAAGCAGTTGCTGGATTTTCTCCTGGAGCAGGGAGAAGAAGTTACCGCCCTGGTTCGGGATGAATCCAAGATAAAGGCCACATCGCCAAAGCTCAAACTGGTCCAGGGAGATCCCCTGAAAAAGGGGGGCTGGCAAAGGCTGATCAGCGAGGCGGACACGGTCATCAACCTGGTGGGCTCGCCGGTAATGACCAGGTGGACCGACAAATCCAAAAAACTTATCGAGTCCAGCCGTGTGGATTCCACCAACAACGTGGTGGCGGCCATGCAGGACCTGGAACCCAGGACTTTTATCTGCGCCAATGCAACAGGCTACTATGGACCAAGAGGCGAGGAAAAGGTTGATGAAAATACCGGACCGGGAAATGATTTTTTGTCCCACGTAGCCGTGAAATGGCAGGAAGCAGCCCAGGCAGCGGAAAAACTCGGTCACCGGGTGGTTGTGTCCAGGTTTCCGGCAGTGCTGGGACCCGGCGGAGGAGCCATGGCCCAGATGCTCCCCGTATTCAGGCTGGGACTTGGGGGCAGGCTGGGCAGCGGCAGGCAGTGGTTTCCCTGGGTGCATATCCTGGACCTGGTCCGGGCCCTGCACTTCATGAGCCAAAAAGAAGACATATCCGGTCCGGTCAACGTATGCGCTCCCCAGGAAATAACCAATGAAGATTTTACCAGGTCCATGTCCAGGGTGCTCAAAAGGCCCGCCTTTTTCAAAGTGCCCGGCCTGGCCTTAAAGATAATTTACGGCGAAGTGGGGGACATGCTTCTCACCGGTCAGCGCTGCGTCCCGGCAGTATTGCAGAAGGCGGGATTCGAGTACAGATTCCCGGAGATAGAAAAGGCCCTGGCAGATATTGTCAAAAAGTAACTTTCCAGCAACACAGCTCTACTGGACGCACCTGCAAAAAAAATTTTGCAGGCGTATCTGTGAAGACGCACGTTCTGTGTCGATTCCTCTACTCAGCCCAGTTTTCAACTTTTAATGATTTAATTCTTAGAAATTCTTTTTCATTATTTGTGACTAATACCAGATCCTTACTTAGAGCATGAGCAGATATAAGCATATCAAGTGGGCCAATTACCTTGCCCTGCGATTCAAGATCAGCGCGAATCATTCCATAATATCTTGATGCAGCCTCATCATATGGCAGGATTTCAAATGGGGTGAGAAATTCTTCAAGTCGTTGTGCATTCTGTTTTTTACAATTGCTTTTTGCTACACCATAATTTAATTCGGATACTGTAATAGTCGATATGCCGATTTGTCCAACTTCTGTATTTTTAAATTTTTGAATTACTTGAGAGGGTTTTTGGTTCATTAAATAAATACAGATATTGGTATCAATCAAATAGATCATTCAAACCATCCCTTTCCTGTTGAAAACCAGGCTGATCCCTGTCAGTCATAAATGGTTCGTCATGTTTTTTTAAATTTTCTTCCCAAATACTCCATACCGATTCATCTTTAGGCATTATCAAAACTCCTTGAGAAACTTTTTTAATATACACTTCACTTCCTTCGAATCGATAAGTCTTGGGCAAACGCACTGCCTGACTCCGCCCGTTAATAAACAGTTTTGCTGTATCCATTTTTATCCTCCAAATCAAAGGTATATATAGATAAATATATACCAATGAATTTAAATGTCAAGGCCTAAAAAGTCCAATGGATGCAGGTTGAACGGCATTCCTGCGCCCATCACCTTTGACATGATGCAACTATTGCACCTGATACCAATCTATTTCCGCGACGGCAAAAAACCTGTCCCCAGGCATATCCTGGGGACTGTCCGCCGCTAAGTACTTACTTACAGAATGCTATTTGCAGGTCTGCGTAAAGCTGCGTCTGAAAATAACCAGCGCAGCCAGGGCCAGCGCCAGGCAGCCGGCGAAAATAAAGCTGTATGACCCGGCCTGGTCCTGGCCCAGCACCTCAAGAAACATACCCGCCGATGCCGTGCCCAGGGCTCCGGACACAAAGAACACCAGGTTGAAAACCCCCATTCCAAGACCTACTCGTCCCTCGGGAAGTGTCCCGGATACAGCCCCTGCCAGGGAAGAGTGAATAATGGTAAAGCCCGAGTTGGCCACAATGAGACACAAAGCGCTTACTACCGGGCTCTGGCCGGCGGTTAAAATAATAAGGCCGAATCCTGTCATCAGGATCAGAAAACCCGACTTCACCACTGGAGAAGCTCCGCAGCGATCCACGAACCTGCCGGCAACCAGGCCGGCCATGGCTGCGCTCATGGCTCCGGGAAATAGATACAGCCCGATATGCAGAGTGGGCATGCCATAGATATGCCTGAACATAAGAGGCATAAGGAAGAAAGTGGCGAATATGGTGCCCATGGCCAGAAGAGCTGTGAGCAGGCCGTGCAGATAGCCGGGGCTTCGAAACAGTTCCGGAGATACGAAAGGATAAGCCGCGGACAAGATACGCCTTGAAAAAAGGATCCCCAGAGCCAGGGCCGGCAGGAGCAGCCACCACATAAGCATATTGACCATGAACAGCAGACAGCCCACGGTACCCGCCAGTAAAAGTGCCCCCGGCAGGTCCGGAGGGTTGCGGACAAGATCGCTCTGCCTGGGAAGGGCCCTTCTAAGCAGGTAAATGTTGGGGAAAAGAAGCAGGGGCATGAGAAAAAGATAATTCCAGTGCAGGTATCCGGCGACAAGCCCCCCAATTATGGGTCCTATTCCCAGTCCCAAAGCCACGGTAGAGGCAATGAGACCCAGCAGACGCCCCCGGATCTGCACCGGGACATATACAGTGGCCAGCACCATGGACAGGGCCGGAATCCCCGAAGCCCCGGCCGCCTGGATCATGCGCGCGGCCACCAGCATATTGTATGAATCTGTAAAAAAACCCAGAAGGGACCCCAGGCAGAATATCAAAAGGCCTGCAGTAATGAGATCGCGAAGGTGAAATCTCTGCCCCAGCCTGGCATACATTACGGAACCAAAGGCAAAGATCACAATGTAGGCTGTTACCACCCAGCTTACCATTGCCGGAGATACAGCGTAGTCCGCAGCAATGTCCGGCACGGCCAGGTTGAAGGTCACCCCGTTCAGGACCGACAAAAAAATCGTCAAAGACAGAAGCGGGGCTATGTACAGGCGCACCTGTCTGGGATCAAGATTCATGACAACTCCGGCTAATCAAATGCTGCCGGACGTTGCGGATCCATAAGGCAGGCTCTTACATGTTCAAGGTGGCGCTCATTGGTGCGGTTGGAGGAAAGAACAGGCAGATCGTCGAAATCAAAAAAATCCACCGCCGAAGTCTCGGCACTGGTGCGGGCATGGCCCCCGGTTATGCGGCACATGAAGACAATCTTGTAGGCATGGAAAAAAGAGATGGGCTGCCCTCCCCGGTTGGCGTCGTACACTCCCACCAGCCGCTCCGGAACCACGTTGAACCCGCTTTCCTCCCAGACTTCCCTGGTCACCATCTCCGAGGGTGTTTCCCCTACGTCGGCCCAGCCCCCGGGCAGGCACCACAGGCCGTCCTTTATCTCTTTTACCAGCATGATGCGCCCGTCCTGTATCACTGCTCCGCGCACATCC
>PWFB01000178.1 GCA_003553695.1 Desulfonatronospira sp. | reverse complement strand
TTCAAAACATAATATAATTGAAGATTTTCTGGCTGAAAAAAGTTGAAGAGGTTTTGATTTACGCTGCCTTGGAGCGAGTTTTTACGTCCTGTTTGCCGAATTTCCGGACCACTGGAACTAATTATCATTATGGTGAACAGTTACATTTTTCGTAACTACTCAGCACCTGCGGCGTAAAGCCAGGGTCCGGAGGTGCTGAACAGTTACGATTTTTCTTTATTCAGGCATCCGGGACATACGCCCGGTTGTTCCTGCACCTACAAACCTAAGGAGGCTCGAATGTCTGCTCTTACTCTAAGCCCTCACTGGACAAAACTCAAAACTCATTTTTCCAGAATAAAAGACATGCATATGAAGGACATGTTTGCCGCTGATCCCGGACGCTTTTCAGATTTCTCCCTGCAGGCCGGCCAGGTTTTTCTGGATTATTCCAAAAACAGGATAGACCGGGAAACCATGACCCTGTTGTTTGGCCTGGCCAGGGACATGGGCCTGGAAGATAAAACCAGGGCCATGTTTTCCGGCCAGAAGATCAACACCACGGAACAAAGAAGCGTTCTGCATGTTGCTCTTCGCAACAGGTCCAACAGGTCCATTCAGGTGGACGGAGAAGACGTCATGCCACAAGTAAACCATGTCCTGGACCGGATGAAAGACTTTGTCCATGATGTCCGGGAAGGGCGTTGGCTGGGCTGGACCGGTGAAACTGTAAAGGACGTGGTCAATATCGGCATCGGCGGATCCGACCTGGGCCCCAGAATGGCGGTCAAGGCCCTGGAGGGCTTCAGCGGACCTGACCTCCGGGTACATTTCGTATCCAACGTGGACCCGTCCCACCTGGAAAACACCCTGGCCCGGCTGGACCCCAGGTCGACCCTGTTCATAGTCGCCTCCAAGACCTTCACCACCCAGGAAACAATGTTCAACGCCGCCAGGGCCAAAAACTGGCTTCTGGAGAGCGCAAAAAACCAGGAGCACATTGCCAGGCATTTTGTGGCCGTATCCACAAACAAACCCAAGGTGCGCGAGTTTGGCATCGATCCCCAAAACATGTTCGGTTTCTGGGACTGGGTAGGAGGGCGTTTCTCTCTATGGTCCGCCATCGGGCTGCCCATAGCCCTGTCCATCGGCATGGAGCGTTTTGAACAGCTCCTGGAAGGCGCCCACGAAATGGACCAGCATTTCCTGAACACGCCCCTGGAAAACAACCTGCCGGTTATCCTGGGCCTTTTAAGCATCTGGTACACCAATTTCTTCAAGACCGAAAGCCATGCCCTCCTGCCATACAGCCAGTACCTGGAAGAATTCCCGGCATATATGCAGCAGGGGGAAATGGAAAGTAACGGCAAAAGGATCACCCTGCAGGGGAAGCAGGTGGATTATGCAACTGGCCCTGTCATCTGGGGCGCGCCAGGGACCAACGGCCAGCACGCCTTTTACCAACTGCTGCACCAGGGCACCAGGATGATCCCTTGCGACTTTATCATTTTCGCCCGGCAACCCGGGCATGATCCTGTGCAGCACCGGCTGTTGATGGCCAATTACCTGGCCCAGACCGAGGCCCTGATGCGGGGTAAAACCAGCGACCAGGTCAGGCAGGAGCTTGAGTCCCATGGCAAATCCAGCCAGGAGATTGAAGAGATCCTGCCCCATAAGGTATTCCCGGGCAACAAACCCTCCAACTCTATTATGCTGCCGGAGCTTACCCCCGGTTCTCTGGGAGCGCTCATTGCTCTCTACGAGCACAAGGTCTTCGTACAGGGAGCCCTGTGGGACATCAACTCCTTCGACCAGTGGGGAGTGGAACTGGGCAAACAACTGGCCAGAAAAATTGAGCCGGAACTGGAAGACGACTCAGAATCAACCAGCCACGACCCTTCCACCAACGGCCTGATTAATAAATGGAAAGCCATGTACTGGTCTTAAGAAAATTTCGGCTTATTTCCCCGGGACTTAAAGCATATTCACCGGGTCCAGATCCAGGCTTGCCCGGACCTGACTGTACCGGTCAAACAGGGGGCGAAGCTCCAGGTAGGCCTGTTTGATCCCGGACCAGTCCCTGGACTTCACCAGAAACTGATGCCGTTCCCTGTTTTTCAGCCTGGAAAGCACTGCCGGGGCAGGCCCAAGCATGGTCACCCCGCTGCCTGCTGCCGCCTGCTTTGCCCTCCTGCGAAGACCAGCCAGGAATTCGGACTTGCCCTGCCAGGCATCCGGAAAAGAAAAGCGGATCAGACCCAGCCGGACAAATGGCGGGTAGCCGAACTTCTGCCTGCGGCTTATCTCCTGCTCATAAAAACTTTTGTAGTCGCAGTCCCGGATATACTGCCAGCAAAAATGTCCCGGGTTCCGGGTCTGGATAAACACCCTGCCGGGCTTTTCACCACGCCCGGAACGCCCTGAAAGCTGTACCAGCAGCTGAAATATGCGTTCGCTGGAGCGATAATCCGGCAGACCCAGCCCCAAATCCCCATCCAGGACTATGGCCAGGGTCACTTCCGGAAAAGAATGGCCTTTGCTGAGCATCTGCGTACCCACAAGAACCTGGGCCTGGCCTGCTGCAAAATCCTGGAGTATCTTCTCCGCCCTGCCCTGGCTCCTGGTACTGTCTCGGTCCAGGCGCAGCACCGCAGTATCAGGAAGATGCCTGGCCAGAAATTCCTCCACCTTCTCCGTGCCCTGGCCCACGGGAATAAACTCCGACCCCCGGCAATGCCCGCATGTGGGTGGGAAGGATACCGATATACCGCAGTAATGGCAGACCATGCGGTTTCGTTTTTTGTGGTAGGTAAGTCCCACCTGGCAAGCGGTGCACTTGACCGTCTCGGAGCATGACTCACAAATAAGCACCGGAGAGTACCCCCTGCGATTATGCATAATCACGGCCTGCTCACCACACCTGACAGTCTCCTTCAGGGCTTCGGCACAGGTCTTTGCCAGTGCTCCGAAAACAGGCGGGTCCTGTTTAAGATCCACAAAATCCACCTGCGGCAGGATGCTTTGGCCGATACGGCTGTGCATCTCCACCAGATTCACATCTCCTTTCTCAGCCGCGTGAAAAGTCTTGACATCCGGGGTGGCCGAACCAAGAACCAGCAGAGCGTTTTCCCTGGCTGCCAGGTACCAGGCTATCTCCTTGGCCTGATAAATAAGCTTCTGGTCCTGCTTGAAAGACTCATCGTGCTCCTCATCCAGGACTATAAGTCCAGTATTCTGCAACGGCATAAACAGCGCGGACCTGGTTCCAATAAGCAGCACCGGCTTTTTCCCCAGGCCAAGTTCCAGAAAGGTATTTTCCCTGCTGCGCGGTCCTTTGCTTCCATGGTGCAGATAAATGTCCGCACCGGGCAGATATTGCCCTGCATGCTGATAAAGCTGCCTGGCTATGGCGATTTCCGGGGCGAGTATGACTGCCGATCGCCCCGATTCCAGACTTTGGCGGGCCAGATCAAGGTAGACAAAAGTCTTGCCGCTGCCGGTTATACCGTGCAGAAGACAGCTCTGAAAGCCTTGCTGCAGCATGGAAGAGAGGCGTTCCAGGGCTTCCTCCTGCTGCGGGCTGAAAAAAAAGTCCTGTCTAGCCTCCAGGCTTTTAGATTCGGGCTCATCCCCATGGGCATGAGGACACACAAGCCCCTTGTCCTTGAGGGCCTGCAGTGCCTTTCCACTGCCCCGGCCCAGTTCCGCCCTTATACTGGAAGCGGTCTTTGGACCATGGGCGTAAAGAAGATCCATTACAGCCCACTGCACCCTGGCCTGCGGTCTTATGGGCCATGGGGGCTCACAGGAAAGGGTGAGTCCAGGTTCTTTGCCGCCTGCTTTTTTTATACCCAGTTCCCCCTGCATCCAGGACTCAGCCAGTCTGGAAAGAAACTCCGGGTTTCCCCAGCCGCTGGAAAAGGGAATCCTTTTGTTGTTTCTATCCCGCCAGCCGTCTGGAACCATGCGCAGGGAAGCAGGCAAAACAGAGGCCAGCACCCGGCCCAGGCTGGCCAACTGCCGTGCGGCCACTTTTTCCAGCATTTCCATGTAGTCGGTACTAAGCAGCGCCTCTTTCTCCACAGGCCAGAAGATGCTTTTCAGTTTTTTTTCTGTGAGGGTAGCGGCGACACTGCGCTCCATTACGGCGCAGCAGAGCCTGTTGCTTTTGCCCATGGGTACCAGCACCCGCATGCCGGGATGCCAGGCCTGCCTGGGCAGGTAGGAGGGCAAAACATAGCTAAGACTGGCATAAGGCTGGCACAGTATGGCAACGGACCAGACAGAGGCACTAATCTCTTGTTCTAGCATACGCGGATTGCATAGGATTTGAAGTAGGTCCAGAAGCAAAAATCAAAAAATCACCTGCAGCAACCCCGGGCAATTACATCCAACTAAACCCGCAGGCCTTCTTCCACAGCCCGGGAAAGCTTTATGGCCAAATCTTCAACCAGGGTATCGTCCTGGCCTTCCACCATTACTCTGGCCACAGATTCGGTACCGGAATACCTGAGCAGGACCCGGCCCTTGCTCCCCAGCTGTGCTTCGGCATCCTTGACCGCTTCCTGGATCAGCTGCACCTCATCAAAGGGTCTTTTCCTTTCCACGTGCACATTAATGAGCCGTTGCGGAAACGGGGTCAAAAACCTGGAAAGCTCGGACAGCGGCCTGTTCTTCTGCAGCATGATCTTTAAAAGCTTGATGCCGGCCAGGATGCCGTCCCCTGTGGTTGCGTAGTCCAGAAAGATCAGGTGTCCGGATTGTTCTCCGCCCAGGACCGCTCCTTCCTTGCGCATAGCCTCCACCACATAGCGGTCCCCGACCTTTGTGCGCAACAGTCTTCCTCCATGCTCCTGCATAAAGACTTCCAGGGCCATGTTGCTCATGAC
The DNA here is from genome assembly GCA_003553695.1 of Desulfonatronospira sp. GTDB lineage: Bacteria > Desulfobacterota > Desulfovibrionia > Desulfovibrionales > Desulfonatronovibrionaceae > Desulfonatronospira. Next base: position 18,735 of record PWFB01000178.1, on the reverse strand, counting down.
CGTGCTCACCAGGAGGTTGCCCGGCAATTCATCGCGCTCCATAAGATCCATGGCGCATATGGCCATTATCTGATCTCCGTCCAGGATCACCCCGTTTTCATCAATGGCGATAAGCCGGTCCCCGTCTCCGTCCAGGGTCAGCCCCAGGTCCGCCCCGTGCTCCATGACCATTGCGGCTGCCACTTCCGGGTATAGAGAGCCGCATTTCTTATTGATATTCAACCCGTCGGGCTCGGTGCCGGCCATAATGACCTTGGCCCCCAGCTCTTCAAAAATGAGGGGCGCCACCCTGTAAGTGGCCCCGTGGGCACAGTCGATGACCACTTTCATCCCCTGCAAAGACATGGTGTTGGGCAGGCTGTTCTTGAGATGGACCACATATCTTCCGGGACTGTCCACAATCTTTCGGGCACGGCCTATGGCTTCCGGCTGGGGATGTTTCCAGTTTACATCCGGGGACAGAACCAGTTCGGAAATATCCTCTTCAACCTGGTCCGAGAGTTTAAAGCCCATACGATCGAAAAACTTGATCCCATTGTCCATGAACGGGTTGTGCGAAGCGGAAATGACTACCCCCAGATCAGCGCGCATGTTCTTGGTCAGAAAGGAAATGGCCGGTGTGGGCATGGGCCCCACCAGATAGACATCCATGCCCGAGGCACAAAAACCCGAGGTAAGTGCGTTTTCAAATACATACCCCGAAAGCCGGGTATCCTTGCCGATAAGCACCCTGTGCCGCCTGTGTCCGTTGCGGAAATACTGGCCTGCTGCCAGACCGAGTCTGAGTGCTATTTCCGGCAGCATGGGAAAAATATTGGCCTGCCCTCTCAGACCGTCGGTACCGAACAACTTCTTGCGCATCCAGGATTCTCCTGTAGGTTTATTCTATGGTTAATTCAACTTTTTCAGGCCGCATCTCCAGGAGTTGTCCATACTCGGGCAACTGCGCATCCACAGGTAATTCATATACTCCTGGGCCTGTCCCCGGCTGTATCTGTACATAATAATGAAGCCTTTCCCGCCAGCCATCCTCCTGGAGCAATTCCCGGGGAAGACTAAGGTAAGCCCTGGCATGGTCCTGATCCAGACTGTAGTTTACACCCTGAGCACCTCTGACCTCAATGGGTTTTCGCACCCAGATGTCCTCCAGTACAGGACCGAAAACAAGTTCAACGCGCACATCAGCGGGGGTACTCTCCAGTTCCGGGGGAATATTCAGCCTTACCCTGCGCTGAACCGTTCCCGGCCTGTATTCGTCAACAGCCAGAGGCTTGGTTTCCACCCCATCCATGTCATTGAGTATCCTTTGCGGTCCGCGAACCCGTACTGAATCAGGCTGGACCACCTTCTCCCGCAACTGATAATGGGGACTTACAGCCCCAGTCCAGCTTACCTGGACAGGAAAATCACGGATGACAAACCTGTCCACCTCCAGTTCCAGCCTGGAGGGCGTGATCTCCACCGCCTGCACCGCCCGGGGAAGGTTTATTCTTTTGGGATCCAGGACAATGGTGTTTTCTCCCTGCTCCAAACCGGACAGGTCGAGGTTGTAAGCCAGGCGGCTTATATCCATCCGCCCCAGCATGGTCTTTGTCGCCCTGCACCTGACCGTGACCTTGCTGACCATGCCTGAAGTGACAGTGTACTCCCCCGGCATGTGGGAAACCTCCACCGGGACTTCCACCCACATATCCACCTTTTCCTGTCCGCTTATAAGGTACCAGAAAAATACGGCCATAACCAGGGCCAGTATCCTGTACTGCCAGTTAGCTTTAAACATGTTTTTATATTAACTGCATCAAATCAATTGTAAAATCCATGTGCCTGTCCTCAGTCATCCCAACTCTATTTCTCCAGGGCTGCTGTAAGTACTCTTCTCAGGCGTACCTCATCAAGCCCGGGTATCAGCCTGCCTGACATGGCCACTGAAATCATTCCCTTCTCTTCTGAGACAACCACTGCCAGAGCATCACTTTCTTCGGTAATGCCCAGGGCCGCCCTGTGCCTGGTGCCGAAGTTCCACCTGGAAGGCACCCCCACGGCCAGGGGGAGGATACAGCCGGCATAGGCGATCTTGTTGGCCCTGACCACAACAGCCCCGTCATGCAGCCTGGTACTGGGATAAAATATGGTCTCCAGCAGTTCCCTTGAAAAATCGGCGTTGAGTTCCACCCCGGATTCGACCACATCCCCCAGAGGAGTTCTTTTTTCCAGGACAATGAGGGCCCCGATTTTTTTCTTAGCCATGTGCACCGCCGCCAGAATCAACTCGTCCAGCATTTTATTCGTGGGTCTTGGATTGAACCACAGCCTGCCGGCCCCCATTTCAGCCAGGGCCTTGCGGATATCGCTCTGAAAAAGGATGATCACCACCAGAAACAACGAACCCAGAAAATTGGTCAGCAGACCGTGCAGAGTATACAGACCGAACTCATCCGCCACATAATAAACTAGCATGAGTATAAGAAGGCCGTACACAACTGAGACGGCCCTGGTGCCTTTGAGAAACAGTATGACTCTGTAAGCGATGTAGGCAACCACCGCTATATCCACCAGGTCTCGCCAGCCTATCTGAACAATACCCAAGTCTAAGAACATGTATTTTCTACAATTTTCAAGGTTTTTACTGTGTCAGCAACATCATGCACCCTGTGTATGCCAACCTTTCTGGCGGCCATGAGTGCCGTTCCCACCTGGGTGGGCATCCCCCTGTCCTTGAGATCCACTTTAAGCAGGCCGCTCCAAAGGGACTTTTGGGACAGGCCCATATAGAGAGGACGCCCCAGGACATGAAAGCGCTCAATATTTCTCATTATTTCCAGGTTGTGCTCCAGGGTCTTTCCAAAGCCGATGCCGGGATCCAGAACTATGCGGTTTTCAGGAATGCCGGCCTGTACCAGCCTGCTGAGGTGGGTTTCGAAAAAGGACAGAATCTCCCGGGTCACATCACTATACTGCGGGTCCGCCTGCATATTTTCGGGACGGTCCAGGGTGTGCATCAAAACGTAGCCCGGCTTGTACTGTGCCAGGACGTCCAGCAGTTCAGGATCAAAACGGCACGCAGAAATATCGTTAATGATAAGCGCCCCGGCTTCAAGGCATCTGGCCGCTACCCTGGACTTATAAGTATCAACCGAAATGCCGGCTTCCGGAAGGGTCTTGAGCAACTTCTGCAAAACCGGCATTACCCTGTCCAGTTCAGTATCAGCATCAACCCGCTGGGAAAAAGGCCTGGTGCTTTCTCCGCCCAGGTCCAGTATGTGCGCCCCCTGGTTTAAAAGTTCAAGTCCATGCAGCGCGGCGGCCTCCGGTGAATAATGGCTTCCTCCGTCATAAAAGGAGTCCGGAGTAATATTCACCACCCCGGCAATCAGAAAAGGGGCGGGGCCAATCACCCCGCCCCCTCTTACAGACCATCTCACCATGTTTTAGCACCCCGGCTGAATGTAATATGGTTGAGCATCAGTCTTCATCATCCGGAAATAGAGACTTACCGGATGCAGACCACTTAAGTCTCTATCTTGAAACCTGAATCTTCATCCCGGTCTTCAGCGCTGTCGCTGTCAGCTTTACTGTCTCCATCTTCCGGCTCTTTCCTGTCCCCGGGCTTGCTTTTGTCCTTCTTCAACTCCTCTTCTATGGGAGGCAGATCCTCTCCCTTCATAAGCTTTTCCACTTCCTTGCCTGAAATGGTTTCCCTGTCCAGAAGGGCTTCTGAAATACGATGCAGGGTGTCCATATTTTCCTTGAGAAGCATCTTGGCCCGGTCGTAGCCGTCCTGGACTATCCTTTTCACCTCGGCATCAATGAGCTTGGCCGTATCCTCGCTGTATTCCTTATGCTGGACAAACTCCCGGCCCAGAAAAACCTCTTCTCCCTTGCCCCCGAAGGACAGCGGGCCCAGGGTTTCGCTCATGCCCCACTCGCAGACCATCTTTCTGGCCATTTTGGAGGCCCTCTCTATATCATTGCCCGCACCGGTGGTCATCTGGTTGAACACCAGTTCCTCAGCCACGCGTCCTCCCAGCAGGACCGAGAGGTTGTTTTCCAGGTAAGTCTTGGAATAGTTGTGCCGCTCATCCTCGGGAAGCTGCATGGTCACACCCAGGGCACGTCCCCTGGGGATTATGGAAACCTTGTGAATGGGATCGGTCCCGGGCAGAAGCTTGGCCACCAGGGTATGACCGGCCTCATGATAGGCTGTGGTCTTCTTTTCTTCATCGCTTAAGATTATGCTTCTTCTTTCCTTGCCCATAAGAACCTTGTCCTTGGCCTCCTCAAAATCCTCCATGCCCAACTGCTCCTTGTTCTTTTTTGCCGCCTGCAGAGCCGCCTCATTGACCAGGTTTTCCAGGTCCGCCCCGGAAAATCCCGGGGTGCCCCGGGCAATGACTTCCATATCCACCCCTGGAGCCAGGGGGGTTCTGCGGCTATGCACTTCCAGAATATGCTTGCGGCCAGCCAGATCAGGATTTGGAACCACCACCTGCCTGTCAAAGCGCCCGGGTCTGAGAAGGGCCGGATCCAGCACGTCCGGACGGTTGGTGGCGGCAATGAGTATAACCCCTTCGTTGGACTCAAAGCCGTCCATCTCCACCAGAAGCTGGTTCAGGGTCTGTTCGCGCTCGTCGTGTCCACCGCCCAGACCGGCTCCTCTCTGGCGGCCCACTGCATCAATTTCGTCGATAAAAATCAGACAGGGAGCATTTTTCTTGCCCTGTACAAAAAGGTCCCTTACCCTGGAGGCCCCCACACCAACAAACATTTCCACGAAGTCGGAACCGGAAATGGAGAAAAAAGGAACTCCGGCCTCACCTGCCACCGCTCTGGCCAGAAGGGTTTTGCCCGTTCCCGGAGAACCCACCAGGAGCACTCCCTTGGGAATGCGTCCCCCCAGGCGGGTAAATTTCTTGGGATCGCTCAGAAAGTCCACCACTTCGGTTAGTTCGTCCTTGGCCTCGTCTACCCCGGCCACATCGGAAAAAGTCACCTTGCTGTCTTCCTGGGCTACCAGTTTGGCCTTGGATTTGCCAAAGGACATGGCCTTGCCTCCCCCTCCCTGCATCTGGCGCATGAAGAAAATCCAGACCGCTATAAGCAACAGTATGGGAAACCAGGAGATAAAAACGGTCATGAGCATGGATCTCTCTTGCTCAGGCTCGGCCTCCACCTGGACGTTATTTCTAAGAAGCTTATCCACGAAATTTGGATCCTCTGGATGAAAGGATATAAATCTCTGCTCGTCGAAAGTGACCCCGGTGACCTCCTGCCCCTTTATCTTGACCGCCATGACCTCGCCCTGCTCAATTCTGTCCAGAAGCTCGGTATATGTTAATCTTTCCTGCTGCTCCTGGGGCTGGTTGAACATGTTGAAAAGCATGATCAATACCACTGAGATGGTTGCCCAGAGCAAAAGATTCTTAGAAAAAGTGTTCAATATCTTCCCCCCGAAAAAGTACCTATTTTTAAACCTTGCCTAATCCTGTAATGATTGTTACTTATTAGTCTGCGGAAGCGTTACGTCACCGGTGTGGCGCCTGGACTTCAAATCCAGTGGAACGGTTAGCCCCGTTCGGTAGGTTCGACTCCTATACGCTTCCGCCATTTTTTTTGTCCATCCAGCTATGAATATCCTTTATCTGCTCTTCCACCGATGCCGGCCCGGTGCCTCCGGAAGTCACCCTGCGCTTCACAGCCTGCTCATAATCCAGGACATGGTAAACATCGCTGTGGATAAGCTCGGAAAAAGCACGGAAAGTTTCCAGATCAACATCTTCAAGCCCCAGGCCCTTGTCTTCTGCATAGGCCACCAGACGTCCGGTAATATGATGCGCCTGCCTGAAGGGCATTCCCCTGGCTACTAGGTAGTCCGCCAGTTCGGTGGCATTGAGGTAGCCCTCTTTAAGAGCCCCGAGCATCCTCTCGCGGTTAAATTCCATTTGTGCAACCATCCCGGCCATGACCTGCACAGATGAGCTCACACACCTGTGGGCCTCGATAAAAGGCTCCTTGTCCTCCTGCATGTCTCGATTGTAAGTAAGGGGAAGGGCCTTCATGGTGGTCAGAAGGGCCATAAGACGGCCATAAACACCGCCGGTCTTGCCCCGGACAAGCTCGGCCACATCCGGATTCTTCTTTTGGGGCATTATGGATGAACCAGTGGAGAATGCGTCAGGAAGTATTATAAATCCGAAACCCGGGTTTGACCAGAGGATAAATTCTTCTCCGAGCCGGCTTAGATGCATCATGGTCATGGAAGCGATAAAAAGCCCTTCAAGGACAAAATCCCTGTCGCTGACTGCATCCATGCTGTTCTTGAACACCTTCTCAAAACCCACATAACCGGCAACCTGCTCCGGCTCAAGGGGATAGGTTGTCCCGGCTAGGGCTGCAGCCCCCAGTGGAGAAACCTTTACCCGGGGCAGAGCGTCTTCTATTCGCTCATGGTCTCTCATAAACATCCGGGCATAGGCCAGCAGATGCTGAGCCAGGCATACCGGCTGGGCCGGCTGCAGGTGAGTATACCCCGGAAGCAGGGCGTCCCTGTGGGTTTCAGCCTGCTCAAGCAGGGCCTGAATAAGTTCTTTTAAAGCCTGCTGCCATTCCTGCAGGGCCGCTGCAGTATAAAGTCTGAAATCCAGGGCTACCTGGTCATTGCGGCTGCGTCCGGTATGCAGCTTCTGTCCCGGAGCGCCTGCGAGATCAGTCAGGCGCCTTTCAATATTCATGTGCACGTCTTCCAGGCCGGGATCCCAGAAAAATTTATCCTGCTCAAGTTCATCTTGAATCCTGTCCAGACCGGAAAGGATCTGCTCAAGCTCATCTTTTGTGATTATCCCGGTATTGGCCAGCATACGGGCATGGGCCCTGGAGCCTTCCAGGTCATGCAGGGCCAGGAAACGATCATAATCCAGAGACTGGGTAAACTCCTCCACCACTGAAGAGGTTTCGGAGGCAAACCTGCCTCCCCAAAGCTTATCAGTTTCTTTACCTTTCATTTTTCTGATGATTTATTATGGGTATTGCGTAATAAGGGAGGATTTTCATTTCCTGACTTTATTCACAGACATAAGCCTTAGTCCCTGCAGGCGGATAAAACCGGCCGCGTCCTGCTGGTTGTACACCTGATCCGCCTCAAAGGTAGCCAGCTCAGGGTTGTACAGGGAAAAAGGCGAGCGCCTGCCCAGGGGGTACACTCCACCCTTGTAGAGCTTGAGGCGAACTTCGCCGGTGACGTTTTCCTGGATTTTGTCCATCATGGCCTGCATGGCCTCCCTCTCGGGTGAAAACCAGAAACCATTATATACCAAACGGGCATATCCCGGGACCATTTCATTGCGTAAGTGCAGGCTTTCCCGGTCCAGGCACAGACCTTCCAGATCCCGGTGGGCCGCGTAGAGAATCGTTCCCCCCGGAGTCTCGTAAACCCCTCTGGACTTCATGCCGATAAAACGGTTCTCCACCATGTCCAGCCGGCCGATGCCGTGTCTGCCCCCCAGCATGTTGAGCCTCTTGAACAGCTGCACCGGGTGCATATCCTGGCCGTTGATGCTCACCGGGTTCCCTCTTTCAAATCCCAGAGTGATAATCTCCGGATCATCCGGTGCCTGTTCAGGCGGCACCGCCAGATGATAACTTCCCCTTTCCGGCTCCAGCCAGGGGTCTTCCAGCTCCGAGCCCTCAAAGGAAAGGTGCAGAAGATTGCGGTCGCAACTGTACATTTTCTCCTGGCTTACAGGAACAGGAATGCTGTTCTGTCTGGCGAATTCCAGAAGCTCGGTCCTGGAATGCAGGTCCCACTCCCTCCAGGGAGCGATGATACGCAGAGACGGTGCCAGGGCCATGGTGGAGAGCTCGAAACGCACCTGGTCGTTGCCCTTGCCGGTGGCTCCATGGGCTACGGCCTGAGCCCCTTCCTGCAGGGCGATTTCCGCCATGCGCTTGGCAATGAGGGGTCTTGCAATGGAAGTACCAAGCAGATACCTGCCCTCGTAAACAGCAGCCGCCCTGAACATGGGCCATATAAAATCTATTACAAACTCCTGCTGCAGGTCCTCGATATAGGCCCTGGATGCCCCGGTGGCCAGAGCCTTTTCCTCCAGCCCGTCCAGTTCCTCCTCCTGGCCCAGGTCGGCGGTAAAAGCTATGACTTCGCAGTCATATGTCTTCTGTATCCATTTGAGTATCACCGAGGTGTCCAGCCCACCGGAATAGGCCAGGACCACCCTGTCAATCCCGCTCATACAATTCCCCGTTGCTTTGTATTTTAAGAGTGTGATTTATCACCCAATCCCGTAATACCTGAATCCATAATCCCAGCCCCTACCTAAAAATCCACTCCAGAATAGCCTTTTGCATATGCAGCCTGTTTTCCGCCTGGTCCCAGACAATGGAGCGCTGCCCCTCCATGACCGAGTCCGTGATCTCTTCGCCCCTGTGAGCCGGCAGACAGTGAAGCACCCTGGCCTCGGGATGGGCTTCTTCCAGGATTGTTTCGTCCACGCAAAATCCTGAAAAGGCCTCGGCCCGTGATTTCTTTTCTTCTTCCTGACCCATGGAGGCCCATACGTCGGTATTAATATAGTGCGCCCCCAGAACAGCCTTGAGGGGATCATGTGTGAGATGAATATTCGCCCCCAGGTCCATTGCCTCATGCAAGATATCAGTCCTGGGCTCAAACCCACGGGGCACTCCAATATTCAGCCTGAAAGGAAAATGGATGGCGGCATTTATCCATGAATGGGACATGTTGTTGCCGTCTCCCACCCAGGCAATATTCAAGGTCTCAAATTCCGGTGTACGTTCATAAATGGTCAACAGATCGCTCATTACCTGACAGGGGTGAAAATCGTCGGATAAGGCATTTATCACCGGTATACTGCCGTGTCTGGCCAGTTCCACCAGTTTGTCCTGACCAAAGGTACGCACAACCATGCCCTGGGCATACCTGGAAAGCACCCTGGCCGTATCCCGCAGGGGCTCACTCCGGCCAAGCTGAGACTCCGCCGGGGTCATGAATATATGGTGCCCCCCCATGTGATTGATGCTTACCTCAAAGGACACCTTGGTCCGGGTGGAGGCCTTTTCAAAAATCAAAATTATTGTCTTGCCTTCCAGGAGGTTGGAACGAAAATCTTCCTTCTTCATCCTGTGGGCTCTTGTTAGCAGTTCATGCGCCTCTTCCCGGGACAGGTCCCTAATGCTCAAAAAGTCCTTTTTCATATCTTTTGTTCCTGGGGAATTATAAGCAAAGCCTTGAAAAACCAAAAAATCCCGAATCGTTGCCTTAAACGCATCCTTCATCACGTAAAAAAAGGCAGGCAGAAACGGGGTAAAAGACTAACTTTGCCTCATCAGACTCGAGATGTAAAGATTTAATAGCCTTGAACAGATTCCGGCAAGGGCAGGAAAGTAAAAGCCACAGTGAGACCTGTTTGCATAGACTGATTTTTTTTGCTATAATGTATGTGATAAGCGACCTTCCCAACTGGGGATATAAACAAAAGATGTCTTTCCCAAACCATTACGGAGCAAAATATGGTAAACAACCTCTACAACCTTATAATCAGCGATGTCACCAGACTATGCTACAAAAACTGCATGGATTACTATCCTGACAACTCGGTCATTCTGGATGTGGGCATCGGAAATGGAGTCATGCTCAAGAAAAATCATGGACTCATTAAAAAGAAAAACCTGCGCATAACCGGCCTGGATATAAACAAATACTACCTGGAACACTGCAAAAAACTCATTGACGGCTACAACCTTCAGGACCAGGTCCAGGTTCTGCACCAGTCAGTGATTACGTACAATCCTCCCCATGAAGGCTACTTTGACTATGTTTTTTTCGGGATGAGTTTTATGCTTATGGATGATCAGAAAGCAGTCCTGGAAAGGGCCAAAAAGTGGGTCAAGCCCCACGGAGAGGTCATTTTCTTTCAGACCATGTTCAAAAACAGGTCCAAGTTCATGGAATTCGTCAAACCCAGGCTCAAATTTCTCACCACGGTTGATTTCGGCAAGGTCACTTATGAAAAAGATTTCTATGCTCTGCTGGATGAAGAAAACCTATCCCCGTGCAAAGACATGCTCCTCAAGAAAAACGTATTCAAGGGAGAATGCAGAATGATAGTCACCCAGCCCGAACAGATACGCGGGCAATTGAAGGCTGAAAGCTGAAAACAGGGTGTATCCGGTTGCTGGAACACCAGACTTGCCAGCTGGCTGGAACATATTGACTAAAAAGGGCGAAGGATATTCGCCCTTTTTTTTTGCGTCTTAGTGTAGCCTGATGGTCTGTAACGACGTCGTTTAGCAGGCTTATCAGGCTACAGTGATTTCATGGTCCAGGTAGACGTCCTGGATGAGATGCAGAAGTTTTGCCCCTTCATCCATGGGCCTCTGAAAGGCTTTTCGACCGCTGATGAGCCCCATCCCTCCGGCCCGCTTGTTAATAACCGCCGTGCGTACAGCTTCGGCAAAGTCGTTTTTTCCGGAGGCTCCTCCGGAATTGATCAGCCCGGCCCGGCCCATGTAGCAGTTGGCCACCTGGTAGCGGGTTAAATCTATGGGGTGATCCGTGGTCAGGTCGCTGTAAATTCGTTCATCCAGCTTGCCGTAAGAAGAATCCCCGGTATTCAGAGCCTTGTAGCCGCCATTTACCTCAGGCAGCTTCTGCTTGATGATGTCCGCCTGCAGAGTGACCCCCAGGTGATTGGCCTGCCCGGTAAGATCCGCTGCCACGTGATAGTCCACGCCCCCTGCCTTGAAAGCACTGTTTCGCATATAGCACCAAAGAATGGTGGCCATTCCCAGTTCATGGGCGTAGGCAAAGGCCCGGGCAACCTCCACAATCTGGCGGTCCGAGTTGTCAGCTCCGAAATATATGGTGGCCCCCACCGCGGCCGCCCCCATGTCGCTTGCCTGGTCAATGGTTCCGAACATGATCTGGTCAAAGGTATTGGGGAAGGTAAGCAGTTCGTTGTGGTTGATCTTGACCACAAAGGGTATCCTGTGGGCATACTTGCGCGCCACCGCCCCCAGCACCCCGAAGGTGGAAACCACGGCGCTGCATCCGCCTTGAATGGCCAGTTTTACTATATTTTCCGGATCAAAATATTCCGGGTTCTTGGCAAAGGACGCCCCGCCGGAATGTTCCACCCCCTGATCCACGGGCAGGATGGACATATATCCTGTGCCTCCCAGACGCCCATGGCTGAAAAGGCGCTGCAGGTTTACCAGTACCCGGTTGTTCCTGTCGGAGTGCGCATAAACTTTGTCCACAAAGTCAGCCCCTGGCAGGCAGAGCTGTTCCCGGGCAATGGTCCGGCATTGATGGTTCAGCAGAAATTCCGCATCATCTCCCAGCATCCGGGCCAATTCGTCATGAGTATGTACCATAAAAGTTGCTCCTTTGGGGTAAGCAGAGGTTCAGTATTTTCAGCCAGCTGAATTTCAGGGGCAAGACTAAACCGCCTCTATCTGAAAAACTTCCCTTTCCTGGTATTCTGACTGTTTGCCCTTGTTCCACAGTTTTACCGGACGGTAATAGCCCACCACCCGGGTATAGACCTCTGCCTCCCGGCTGCAGTGCGGGCAAAGCTCGTGCTCGCCAGAGAGGTATCCGTGCTCCCTGCATACTGAAAAGGTCGGGGTGATGGATATGTATGGAACTCTGGTCATGGTCATGGCCTTGACAATGAAATTTTTCAGGGCATCCAGGTCTGAGACCGCCTCCCCCAGAAAGGTATGAAACACTGTGCCGCCGGTATAAAGGGGCTGCAGCCCGTCCTGGTGCTCCAGGGCCCTGAATACGTCCCGGGTGGCATCCACCGGCAGGGTTGTGGAGTTGGTGTAATAAGGTACACCGTTGCCGGAAGCATAAATCTGACCATACAAGGTCTTGTCGGTCTTGGCCAGGCGATAACTGGTACCCTCGGCCGGGGTGGCCTCCAGGTTGTACAGATTGCCGGTTGTTTCCTGATAATCCCTGGTCAGATCCCGCAGATGATTGAGCACCCTTTGCATCAGCCTGGTCCCGGCATGGCTTTCTATACCCTTGCCCAAAAGATTCATGCAGGCCTCGTGCCCGCCTATAAGCCCGATGGTGCTGAAATGGTTGGTAAGGCCGTTTTTAAGATACCTTCTGGAAAAGGGAAAAAGTCCGCGCTCCATGTTGTCCTGGATGAGCTTTCTTTTAAATTCCAGGGAATCCCGGGCCAGCCCGGCATATTCGGTGATAATGTCCAGGAAGTCCTCTTCACCCTGGGCCAGAAAGGCAAGTTTAGGCAGGTTCAGAGTGACCACCCCTATGGACCCGGTAAGATCTCCGGCTCCGAAAAGCCCGCCGGTGCGTTTTTTTAGCTCGCGCAGGTCCATCTGCAGACGGCAGCACATGGAACGCACGTCTTCCGGGCTCAGATCGGAATTGATAAAATTCTGAAAATATGGGGCCCCGTACTTGGCTGTAAGTTCCAGAAGCAGTCTGCCCACCCTGCTGTCCCAGGGAAAATCCCTGGTGACGTTGTAAGTGGGTATGGGAAAGGAAAAGATGCGGTCATGATAATCACCTTCAAGCATGACTTCCAGAAAGGCCCGGTTGATCATTTCCATTTCCGGTTCAAAGTCCCCGTAGGCATCATCGGTTATCCTGCCTGCAATAATGGCTCCTTCTTCGGCAATATGCTTCGGCGGAACCAGGTCAAAGGTCAGGTTGGTAAACGGGCTCTGTCCGCCCCACCTGGAAGTGGTGTTCAGGTTGAATATGAATTTCTGCATGGCCTGTTTCACCTCGTGGTAATTCAGGCCGTCATGGCGGATAAAGGGAGCCAGATAGGTATCCACGTTATTGAAGGCCTGGGCTCCGGCCCATTCGTTCTGCAGCGTCCCCAGAAAATTGACCATCTGCCCCAGGGCGGAATCAAAGTGCCTGGCCGGCCCCGAGGAGCACTTTCCCTCCAGGTTGAATCCTTCCAGCAATAGATCGCGCAGGCTCCATCCGGCGCAGTACCCGGCCAGACCGAAGGACAGGTCATGGATATGAAAATAGGCATGCTCGTGAGCCTGGCGCACCTCCTCGGGATACTTTTCCAGGGCGTAGCGGGCCTGAACCGAGCCGGACAGGTGCAGCATCAGCCCCTGGAAGGAATGGGTCATGTTGGCGTTTTCACTGACCCTCCAGTCGGACTTGTACACGTAGGAGTCAATGATCTCCCCGATATTGAGATAGGCCTGGTGCTGGCAGCGCAGTTCCCTTCTCTTCTCGCGGTAGATGATATACTTCTTGGCCGCGTCATAAAGCCTGGACTCCATGAGCACCATTTCCACCATATCCTGGACTGTTTCCTGTTCCGGGACATCCTCGTGCAGTTTACCCTCCACCTTGCGGGCCAGCCTGGAGGCCAGCAAAGGATCCTTGATTCCGCTGGCCTTAAGGGCCTTTAAAATGGCATGGGCAATGCGGTCCGTGGACCAGGATTCCATGCAGCCGTCTCTTTTCTTGATGTGTTTGGGCATGACGGGAGTCCTTGTTACTGGTTTGATGTTATTTTGGCAGGACGGTAGTGCTGAACTTTGAGTTCAAACCCGGGCGGCAGACAGGCTTTGACATCTTCAATGTCCGACTTGCTTAAACCAGGCACCCGGGTGGTCCTGAACATGAACCTGCCCGGATGGTCTGCAGCAAGGGCCAGGATCTGCCCCAGGCACTCCCGTGCCTGTGCGGAACCGGCCCGATTACCTGTAAGCCCCGGATACATATGCCACGGCCCCTTGATGTCCACTGCTATCATTTTTATTGATCCATGCTCAAGAGCAAGTTTCACGCAATCCGGTCTGAGTCCGTTGGTGTCCAGCTTAACTGGAATGTTCAGCCTGGACAGATCATGCAGCAAAGAATCAAACCCGGGCAGAAAGGTGACTTCACCTCCGGTTACCACCAGCCCTTCCAGCCAGTTGCGGTTGCGCTGCACCTGTTCAAGCACGCCGTGATACTCCAGGACCGGAAAAATTTCCGGGTGCCAGGCAAAAGAGGCATTGTGGCAGGTGGGGCAACGCAGGTTGCAGCCTCCGAAAAAAAGAGCGGCACTTATCCGTCCCGGCCAGTCGCAGAGGCTGAAAGGTTCATATCCCTTGAGCATCCGCCAGGGATTGGGGTCAATAACGTGCATGGCTCGATGCTTCCCAGACAAAGGCTGTGGAGTCCTTGATGCTTATCCCGCGTGTCCTCGCAGCGGGAAAAATTGATGGATAAGACTTCAGGCAGGTCTTCTGGCTTGCCCCTCCCTTTGTCGGCCTTCCCAACCCCGCACTTACTTTTTTCAAAAAGTTACACTACAGCGAAACTTATAAAATTTTTATCCTGCCTCACGGAGGTCAAAAAATAAGTTTCGCTTACTTTTTTAAAAAAAGTAAGTGCGGGGATAGTGACCCGGATATGACAAAAAGATTTACAGGGCTTACAGCGGCGGGACCGCCCCGGACTTGCACCGGAGTTCCCTTTTAAGGCCTGACGGCCGCCTGAAGCAGACTGTAAAGAATCTCAGAATATTATCAAATAAGAGTTTATATAATAGCACCAGTCCAACTCGAGTTCAACAATAAAAAATCAGCAAAGCAATAAAGGCTGCTGACTTGAAACCTGTCTGCAAAGACTTGCCCAATCACCTGAAATCGTTATATCAGAACATATGACCGGCAAAACAAAAAATGATGAACACTGGGAAGGTTTTACCGAGGCCATCCTGGAAAGCATATCCGACGGCGTCTTTACAGTGAGCCGGGAGTGGTTGATCACCTCCTTCAACCGGGCCGCTGAGCAGATTACCGGCATTTCCAGAGATCAGGCCCTGGGCCGGCCCTGCTGGGAAGTGCTCAGGTCCAGCATGTGCCAGTCCCGTTGCGCCCTGGGCTACACCCTTGAATCTGGAAAACCCGTCATCGGCAAGGCCTGCTATATCATCGATTCCCAGGGCGGACGAATCCCCATCAGCGTTTCCACTGCCATGCTGCGCAACTCCAGGGGCGAACTTGTGGGGGGAGCTGAGACTTTCAGGGACTTAAGCGAAGTGGAGGGACTGCGCCTGGAACTAAAAGGCGGCCTCTCCACCGGCAATATCGTCAGCCACAGCCCGGCCATGCAGAAGGTGCTGCAGATCATCCCGGCTGTGGCCGCCAGTTCCAGCACGGTGCTAATCCTGGGGGAGACCGGAACGGGAAAAGAGCTGGCAGCCAAAACCATTCATTCCCTGGGCCCTAACAAGGACGCTCCTTTTGTGCCAGTAAACTGCGGTGCTCTGCCTGACACTCTTCTGGAATCCGAACTGTTCGGCTACAAGGCCGGAGCTTTTACCGGGGCGGACAGGGACAAGCCCGGCCGTTTCGCCCAGGCCGGCGGCGGGACCCTGTTTCTGGACGAAATCGGAGAAGTCAGCCAGGCTCTCCAGATCCGTCTGCTGCGAGTACTCCAGGAAAAGACCTATGACCCTCTTGGATCTTCAAAGCCGGAAAAATCCAGTGCCAGAATCATCACCGCCACCAACCAGGACCTGGAAGAACTGGTTCAGCAGAAGCTCTTCCGCCAGGACCTCTACTATCGCATAAATATCGTGCGCATAGAAATGCCGCCCTTGAGACACAGAAAAGAAGACATCCCCCACCTGGCCCAGCATTTTGTGGACAGGTTCAACCGCCTCCAGAGAAAAGAGGTCCAGGGCCTTACACCCGAGGCAGTTTCTCTTTGCATGGCATACGACTGGCCGGGAAATATCCGTGAATTGGAAAACATCATCGAAAGGGCCTTTGTGCTGTGTTCCCGGGGCAAAATCGGCATTGAACACCTGCCCGCGGAACTGACACTGAAGGTCACCGACATGCCGGCTGATTTTCAGACTGCCAGAAACATCCTGGAGGCCAGGAACATTGAAAAGGCCCTGGAACAGACCGGCAACAACAAAACCAGAGCCGCCAGGCTTCTGGGCATGCACAAGAGCACCCTGCACCGCAAACTGAAACGACTCAATATTAACACTCCCTGAATCACACCCTTACGTTCCACCAGTACCACATCTCCAGTCGCAGGAATGCGACCCAAATCCTGCTAAAAGGTCGCATTAATGCAACTAAACACTCTGTTCAGCAGGGCGCCTTAATTAAAAAATAACACAGTTTCAATAACATACCCTGCATAAACCCTCCTGAGGCTCAGCGGCATAGTAAATGCAATTCCTTAAGCCATGAAAGTGGCTGTAAGCAAATGGCGGGACCGGATAGCCCCGGTTTTTGATGTCTCCGACACTATTGTGACGGTGGAGATAAAAAAGAACACGGTCAATGACAAACAACTTGAATGTCTGGACGCAAACGACTCTTCAGCCAAAATACTCAAGATGGTCAGGCTGGAGATAGACTTGCTTATTTGCGGAGCCGTTTCCAGGTCCTTGTGCGATCTTATCGCCGCCAGCGGCATTCTTGTTGTGCCCTTTGTATCCGGGCGGGTCAATGAGGTCATCCAGGCACTGATGGATGACAGACTGAACGAAGAACGCTTTGACATGCCCGGGCGGCGCAAATGCTTTTTCAACCCTGAAAAATGTTCTTTCAAAAAAAAGGAGGCCCATATGCCGGGCAGAGGAAAATCAGGTCAAGGAGCAGGACAACCAGGCGGGTGTGCCGAAAAAACCGGTCCAGGTCGTGGACAGGGCGGAGGCATGAACACCAGCGGGCTTTGTGCCTGCCCTCATTGCGGACACAAGGTGGAACACGTAAAGGGAAGCCCCTGCTTTGAACAGAAATGCCCCGTTTGCGGGGCCGCCATGAGCAGGGGATAATTTTTGGTCCATAGAAAAGGAGGTGTGAAGTATGCCGGGACTTAATGGAACAGGCCCCATGGGACATGGTCCGGGGACAGGAAAAGGACTTGGGTGTTGCCGTGGCAGAATAAGAGCAGAAGCTGCCGGAGAAGCCACTGCCCCTGAAAAACCAGCTGTGAGCACATTATCTCATGGCGGGCAAAGGGTTCGCCTGAGAGGCGGACAGGGCACCGGAAGATGCCGGGGCCGTGGACAGGGCAGATGCCCGAGGAGTTTTGAAAGATAACACAGCAAAGCGCCGGCGCCGGCTATTTTCAGGGCAAAACCTGCTACACTGCCCGGCGCTGGATTGCTTGGCTGAAACACAAACAGCCCGGAGGAAGCCTGTATGAAAAAAATAGCTCTCATCGCCTGCAGTATGATTAGAGGCAGCAACCTGTGCCCTGGAGATGCCAAATGTTTTGTGGCCCTGGGCAGAAAAGACGGCGAATTCAAAAGATATGAAAACCAGGACGTTTCCCTGGTGGGCATCGTTGACTGCGGTGGCTGCGAAGGCAACAAAAACCGTGTGGTCTGCAGCATGGCCCTTTTGAACATGCACCTCAAGGCCCTGAATGAAAAAGTCGACGCCATCCACGTCAGTACCTGCATAATGAAATTCTGCAAGAGAAAGGACGATCTTATTGAAGCCATCAGGCAAAAGGCCGGGGTGGAAGTGGTGGAAGGCACCCACGACTATGTGCCCCCTTCCATATTTGCACAAAGCTGAAAAAAGGGGAAAACATGATTGTTGATGTATCTTCAGCCTGAGGTCCGGCATGGCTTACCTCTTCATTGCCCTTAATGCACTGAAGAACCTGCTTGACCCGGTACACAGTCTTGAGACTGACAACAAATCCACTGGACCCGGACAGTCTGCAGTGCAGACCCGGAAACAGCGGTACAGGCTCATGACAGGCAAGAGTACGACAACGGGGCCGTAAAATTGCCATCCCCCCGGCCCAGGGCAGACTGTGCCAGCACTTCGGTCATTGCGAACTTTTCGCCCTGTTTAGCGTAACTACCGAAGATAAAACCATCCTGCACCAGGAGCAGCTCACCCCGCCGCCCCACGAACCCGGGGTTCTGCCCGGATGGCTGGCCCAACAGGAAGCAGGCCTGGTAATTGCCGGGGGGATTGGCTGCCCCACTTACCTGCTGTTCAGACTGCGAACCGGCCAGGTGTAAAACTCCAGGCCCGGTTTGTATCCCACCCCCACAGCCCCTTTCTTCAGGTATAAAACGTAAGCCCAGTCCGGCTCAAAAAAACTGGTTGTAGATGACCAGTAGCCATCCATAAGTCCGGTAAACGGATGTCCCTCAGGCAGGGCCGGTGAATGGGAGGAGGCATCAACCAGGGATTCCAGTTCGTTGATATTGGGCAGCCGCCACTCACTGTCCACTTTTAATTGTTGTACCGTATCCAGGGCCTGTTGCCAGGTTACGGCCCGGCCTGCAGATTCTCCCGGATCAAGCCAGATCAATCCAGTCAGGTGATCCGTTATCTCCCGGCCCTGCCTGCTGAAGCGCGGCACAGGCCAGGGTTGACCGGCAGATATATCCGGGTCCTGCCCGGTCCCGGCGCATTCTATCACCTCTCCCCTGATATTAAAGCACTCTGTCTGCCCGGTGCGGGGGATGTGCCTGGAACTGCCCCGCACCGGCCAGGCCAGGTAGCGCTGCTCTTTGCCGCCGTAAAACATTCTTGCCCCTTCCAGATGCACATACCAGGCATATGCCGGGGCCAGGGCCGATGTAGTAGAAGTCCAGTACCACCCCAGGAATACATCAGTAAAAGGATGGCCTGCCGGAAGTGCCGGCTTACTCTGTCCGTGGGATATTATGGAGCGAAGCTCTCTTCTGTTGGGCAGCCTCCAGTCTCTGA
>PWFB01000172.1 GCA_003553695.1 Desulfonatronospira sp. | reverse complement strand
GGCCTCCAGGATTCTCTGGGCTCTTGCACCCCTGGCCCTGGGTATAATATCTTCTCTGTATTCCTCTGCCCTGTGGATAAGCCTTTCCTTGTCCTCCATGGCCCGGACCACGTCATGAAATGCCTGACGGACTTCCTGGGGGGCGTCGCCCCGTTCGGTCCTGACGTTTACCACCCGCAGGCCGGAATTGTAGTCGTCCAGCAGTTCCTGCAGCAGCTCCTGGGTATTGGTGGCTATCCGGCTGAGCCCCTCGGCCACAATGGCCCTGTCTATCTCCAGGGTACCCACGGCACTGCGAAGAGCGCTTTCCGTGGTGGTCTTTATGACTTCCTCGGGATTTTCAATCTCGAAGAGGTATTCCTCAGGATTCTGCACCTGGTAGTGGACTATTATCTCGAAATGAACGATGTTCTTGTCCTTGGTGAGCATCAGGGCCTCATCCCGGTTGACGCGCTTTCTGCCTTCCACCCGGGTGAACCCTATCTCGAAGCTTCTGATCTGCTGGGTATCCACCTTGGTGGCCTGGCCCACGGGCCTGGGCCAGTGCCAGGTAAGACCTGCGCCCATCTCGGTTACTTGCACCACGGCCCCGAAGCGCTGAACTACGCCCACCTGGCCCGGCTCCACCCGGAAAAAACCGGTGGCAAGCCAGCCAACCACAATAATCAGCAGCAAAAGCAAGACAAGCCTGCTGTCGCCCCACTTGTTCAAAGCTTCCTTGATCTTGGTCAAGTCGGGAGGTGTAGGTCCTCCGCCTCCGCTTCCGCCGCCGGATCCCGGCTCCCAGCCGGACTTTCTCTGTCTGTTTCGCTGTTGCAGTTTTTCCCAGTCCCAGTTCATATTACCTTCTTTTACGCCGGCATGCATAAACAATCTGCAGCCGGGCATCGGTTAAAATAAAAAACCCTTCAGCCGCCGAAGCCTCACTGGACAGGCGAGCTGTCAGGTCTTGTTCAGGGTTTTAAATACAGCATTATTTTTCGCTGTTCAACTGTATTTCTCAAAGTTTATTTTTAGCAGCACCCATGAAAAGCCAGGCCTGAACAGCTCAGCAGGTGAGATGGAACCCGGCTGCAATGTTTTCCCCCCTGGCAAAACGCCGGTTGAACTCTTCCCAGGCCTTGTCCGTGCCCGCTTCCACCAGCTCGATGCCCTTTTGCTGCAAGAGGCTTTTGAGTTCCGGGGTGCTCTGCATCACACCGGGACGCCCCTTGCCCAGAATAAGTGTGTCCGGGGCTGCCTCAAGCATATCCCGGACATCATCCGGTTCCACACTGTGCCCGGATTTGCGCCACCACCGGGGCACAACCCCGCCTTTGATAATTTTTAAATCCTGAGTATAATCCTTTCCCTGGATCCGCATTTTGCCGAAGGAATACGCTTCAATCATAAAACTACTGCCTCCCAAAACATTAAAAAGGAGATGCATGCAACATCCCACCCATACTGAGACAGGTACCATCAGGGTCAGTCAGGTGGACAGAAGCCGCAGGATCAAACTTACCGCTCTTCTGGACTGGATGCAAGACTCTGCTTACACCCACAGCAACCTGCTGGAGATTTTTTCCACGGACAGGCTCCTTGCCCGCAACATGAGCTGGGTGCTCATGCGCAAGTGCATCCGTATCCAAAGCCTGCCCTTTCTGGGGCAAACGGTCCACCTGACCACCTTTCCTTCAGCACTCAACCGGTACTTCGCCTTCAGAGACTTTAAGCTCCAGGACGGGGAAGGCAACCCTCTGGTCCTGGCCACCACCTCCTGGGCGGTATTCGATCTGGAAAAAAGAAGGATAATCAGGACCCCGGCAGACTTTATCCGGGATTTTGCAGCTCCGGGGCCGCCGTGCCTAAAATTTTCCAGGACAAAAATCACCCCCCTGCAGCAAAGCGATTATTCAGAAGAAATCTTTTTAAGGGATAACGACCTTGATCTTAACACCCATGTCAACCACTCCTTTTTAGGAGAATGGTCCCTGTCCTGCCTGCCCCGGGAAATAAAACAGAATCGCCGGTTAAAGGAACTGGATATAATTTACCGCAGCGAGTGCACCCTGGAGCAGAGCCCTGTCATTTCCCTGGGGTCTGCACTGGAAAAACCGGGCAACAGTGAAGAGGAGCTCTTTTATCTGCACGCCCTGAAAAACCCCGATCACTCCAGGGAATTTTCCAGGGCAATATCCTGCTGGCAATAAGCAACTTGATTCCTTTACTCTTGAGTCTTATTTCTAAAAGACTTGTCAAAAACCATAAATCCGGTTAGGGAGTCGAACAATTTGACTGTATAAGGCTTCATAACTTACACTTGATTTAATACAATAAATTTTTTTCAGGGCTGCAATGCCTGTTTTCAGCGAGATCAATTTCTCAACACTCACCTGTTTCAGAACTTCATGGAGGAACTTGATGACATACGATGTGGGCCTGGATGTGGGCTCTGTAAGCATAAACTGCTGCGTGGTGGACTCCCATGGGCAAATAGCATTCGAATCCCCTTATAAACGTCATTTCGGACTGATCCTGGAAGAAACCAGGCAGATCCTGCAAGATATTTACAGCCGCTTTGACCCGGCTCAGATTGATTCAGTCTCCTTTACCGGCAGCCAGGGCCAAATCGTCAGCCAGTTTCTGGATGCTCCCTTCGAGGTGGAGACCATAGCGCAGGTTCTGGGCACCACCAGAATACTGCCCGGTGTACGTTCCATCATCGCCATAGGCGGACAGGATGCCGCCCTTTTCCAGCTGGAGTACGACCAGGAAAACAACTGGTACCTGGAAGCCTTTAACCTCAATTCCCCCTGCGCCTCTGGCACCGGGTCATTTATTGACCAGCAGGCTGAACGCCTGGCCTACGCCATGTACGGCGGCGACTTTGAAATGGACCAGAACCAGCTGCAAAAGGTCCTGCGCGACTTTATATCCCTGGGACTGCAAAGCAGCTACCCGGCCCCTGTGGCCTGCCGCTGCACTGTCTTTACCAAGTCGGACATGATCCACCTCCAGAACAAGGGGGAATCCTTAAGTAATATAATAGCCGGACTGCACCACGGTACAGCCGCCAATTACCTGAGCACCATAGTTTCCAACCGTGAACTGCACGAACCCATTACCTTCATTGGCGGCATGGCCGAGAACGAACTCCTGGTCCAGGCCTTTAGAAAGCATTTTCCTGATCTCCAGGTTCCAGAATATCACACTTCCCTGGGTGCCCTGGGCACAGCCCTGCAGTCCCGCAGACAGGGGCGCAAAAACAGGGTGAACCCTGAAAGCCTGGACGAAAGCATGGCCACTTCCGCTTACAGCTTTCCCCGGGCCGAAACCCTGGAGCTGAACCTCTCCCACTTTGATCCGGACAACAGTCTTAAGCCAGTAAAATCAACGGCCAAAGGAAAGATCAAGGCATTTCTGGGCATAGACATCGGCTCCACGTCCACCAAATACAGCCTGGTGGACGAACAGGGCAGGATCATCCACAAAAGATACGTGGCCACCAAGGGCAAACCCATCGAGGTGGCCCAGGAACTGCTGCAGTACCTGGATCAGGAAGTGGGGGACAAGATCGACCTGCAGGCCGTGGGCACCACCGGATCCGGGCGCAACGTGGTGGGGGATTTTCTGGATGCAGACCTGATTATTGATGAAATCACCGCCCATGCCAGGGGCGCGGTGGAGGTGGACAGCGGCATAGACACCATATTCGAGATAGGGGGCCAGGATTCCAAATACATATCCATCCAGGACTCCCATCCGGTGGACTTTGTCATGAACAAGATCTGTGCTGCGGGTACAGGAAGCTTTCTGCACGAACTGGCCAACAAGATGAACATAAATATTGTGGGTCAGTTCCAGGATATAGCCCTGTCGGCTCCGGCCCCGGTGAACCTGGCGGAAAGATGCACGGTTTTCATGGAATCCGACCTGGTGGGCTATTCCCAGAAAGGAGCCAAGAGAGACGACCTCATTGCCGGACTGTGCTTCGCCATTGTGCGCAACTACCTGCACCGGGTGGTGGAGGGCAGGCACATCGGCAGCAAGATAATGTTTCTTGGAGGCCCTTCTCTGAACAAGGGCATAGTCGCCGCTTTTGAGCAGGTCCTGCAAAAGCCGTTGATCGTTCCCAAAAACCGTGAGGTCATGGGCGCTTACGGCACCGCCCTGGCTGTGCAGGAAAAATTCAATTCCGGGGAAATCAAAGTCAAAGAGCGCGACCTGGAAGACCTGGCCGCCATAGAGGTCAATTTCAAGGAATCCATCTGCCGGGCGGACAAGAAATGCCACAACGAATGCAAGCTGAAAATCTATAATTTCAGCGGACGCAAGAGTATCTGGGGCGGTGACTGCGGACGCTACGAGGCCTCTACCGTTCAGGGCCGGACCAAAGACAATTTCTTCCTGCTGCGCGGGGAGCTTTTCAACCAGCATCTGCCCCAAGATGCCCTGATGGACTGGAAGAGCATGGAAAAGCCCCGGCCGGACCAGCCTTCCATCGGCATCCCCATGGCCCTGCACTCCCTGGAATGGGGCATACTCTGGGCCAATATTTTCTCAGAGCTGGGACTAAACGTCCTGTTCAGTCCAGCCACCAACCACGAAATCGCTTCCTCCGGGGTGGAGTCCATGACCGCGGAGACCTGTTTTCCAGTGAAGGTCTTTCACGGCCATGTCAACCACCTGCAGCGCACCCCGGCGGATTACCTCTTTCTGCCCAACCCCATAAACGTGCCTACTCCGGATGCAGACGGGGAGAGAGGGGTGCTCTGCCCCATGGTGGAAAGCTCCCAGTACATGGCTACTGCAGCCCTGCAGCTGGACGAAAACAGGCTTATTCGCCCCACGCTTTTCCTCAAGGAGGGAATTGAAAGCATAGCCCAGAACCTGCACAAGGCCCTGCCTTCCGGGCTGAAATTCCGGGAAAAGGAATTGCAGAGAGCCGTTTCCCTGGCCTGGGTCAGGCAGATGGAGTTCAAGAAAACCATACAGCAGAAAGGCCGGGAAATTATCTCCGGCATGGACCAGACCATCCCGGTCTGGGTGGTCACAGGCAGACCCTACAACCTCTACGACGAAAGGCTCAACCTGCGCCTGGGACGCCAGCTGGCCAAGCTGGACATAACCGCCCTGCCCATGGACTTTTTGGACTTTGAGCAGGTGAACCTCAAGGACTTTCCCCGCATGTACTGGGGCCTGGGTGGACGCATCCTGCGCACAGCCAAGCTCATCGCCCAGAAGCCCAACTGGTTCGGGGTGCACCTGACCAATTTCTCCTGCGGACCGGACTCCTTTCTGGAACATTTTTACGGGCACATTTTGCAGAAAAAGCCGCCTCTGGTCCTTGAACTCGATGAACACAGCGCCGTGGCCGGCGTGCTCACCCGCATCGAGGCCTATAAAAACGTGGTCCAGAATATGCTCAAGGAAAACCTGATTAAAAAGGAAAAAAGTACCTCTCTGGACCAGGCCGTGGGTCAGTAGGCTCGGACGTACTTAACCAATAACCCCTTAGAATATCATGCAAGAACAACAATTCTTTGAAGAAAGACTGACTAAGAGTGTCGGTCAGTTTGACATCACGGGCAAGACCCTGCTCATGCCGGACATGTCCCCCTTCGGCTCCAGACTTCTGACCTCATGCTTCAGGGCCTACGGGGTTCCTGCCCAGGTCATGCCCACCTACGACGGTCTGGAGCTGGGCAAAGAGTACACCTCGGGCAAGGAATGTTTCCCCTGCCAGGTAACCCTTGGAGACGTTCTTTATTACCTGAGACAGGAAAAAGAACGCCTGGGATCAGAATTTTCCCCCGAGGATTACGTATACTTCATGCCCGAGGCGGACGGACCCTGCCGTTTCGGCATGTACAACAAGATGCACAGGCTGGTCCTGGACAAATTCCCTGAATTTGAAGACGTGAATATTACTTACCTGTCCTCTACAGATACCTATTCCTCGTCCATGATCATGCCCGAGGAAAAATCCAAGCTCTTCCGCCGCCTGGCCTACGTGGCCACCATCATCTCCGACGTCCTGGACCGGGTTGTCTGGCGGGTCAGACCCTATGAAAAAGTCCCCGGGGAAACAGATGCCTTCATGGAAGATGCCCTGCAGGAAATGCGGGACAAAATCGAATCCATCGGGGAAAGCCGGGACTTCAACGCCCTGTACACCCTGCTGGAAGACATAGTAAAACG
>PWFB01000156.1 GCA_003553695.1 Desulfonatronospira sp. | reverse complement strand
TGTTGGGGAAGGCCCCACGCAACTTTGGCTTTCGGTTTTCTATCGACCCCGATACCGATACCGACCCCGACACCGATGGCCAGAACAAGAGTACACACAAAATGTGCTGAACAGTTACAAAGCTTATTTGTTTTTCTGTCCTCTGACCTCAGTCCTCTGTCCTCTGGAATCCGGCATATCCAGGATCAGCCAGTCTCATCCTTTCCATTGAATAAGCAAAAATTAATCGGCCAATGGTTGAATTTTGACCTTTTTGGGGGATATATGCTTGCAGCAGTTGAAGAATATTACACCGGCAGAACGGTCCTGATGAAGATTCTGTCCTTGTACAGCTGAAGAAGTGCCCCTTGTAAATCCGGCCTGCCTGCAGAATAACCACCCATCAGAACAGCCCGGGGCTTATTCTGATAAGTTCTCGCTTTCCAGAGAATCCAGGATTCCCAGGGGACGGACAACTCTCTCTATTACCTGATCTCGGGCCTTCTCCGGACCTTCCTCCCTGAAGCCCTGATAAATATCCAAAAGGTGCAGGGCCAGCTCCCGGCCTTGCTGGTAGCCGGTCCTTCGCGCCTCTTCAATCCTTTTCCAGTCCGGATTCTGCATAAAATCCTGCACTGCTGGGACAATCTGGGGATAGATAATTCTGGACAGTGGTCTGGTCAAAGCCGCGTAAAATCCCAGCGAGGAACTCCTGCGCTCTTTAATGACATGATCCAGCAGACCTCCCCGGCAGGTATCAGCAAGTATATCCCGCACTGTACGAGCAAAAAACTCCACCAGGGTACCGGCCTGCTCCGAGACAATACGCTGCCATAAATCCCCGGGAAACACATCCACCAGGGATTCACCTATCTCGTGATAGACCCAGGTATCCAGCTCTGCATCGCAGGCCCTTAAAAAACCGTCCCGGCAACTCCCCGGCTGCCTGAGCAGCCTGTGAAGGTTGAGTCCGTGGCAGTCAAAGGCAAAGGCAAGGGCCCTGGCGGAAGATGCCCGAAGCTCCAGGATTTCGTCCCAGAGAAGAGTGGCCATGGACCGCCGCCTTCCCATTATAAGATCCCCCTGGCGCATGAGGGGCACGCTGAAAATATCCCTGGCCAGCTCCTGGTCCACAATACAGACATGCATGCCTTCCTGAAGGCGTTTTTCCACCACCCGTCCCAGAAAATAGCTGGGCTTCATCCCGGTCACCAGGCCCGCGCCATAGTGCAGGTCAGAACCTGCAAGAAGGGCGTTGACCTGCGAGGCTTCCAGGCTGTCCAGGCTCTCGCCCCCGACCTCAAGGGGCTCAGGGGATCTGCCTTCCAGGTCCAGCCACATGTTTTCGCGGTTCTCCACCCACTGCAGAAGCTCTCCCTGAGGCGGCTCCTGCCAGGGAGGCATATCCACCTCCCATTTATACAGGTTACGCAGGCGCAAAAGGAGCATGCACAGGGAAAAAGTACCGCTGTAATTGGCATCCGATATATGACAGTTGAGTTGTACCTGATTTTGAAGAGATGAGATATCTATTGACATGCTGCTCATGCTATCTGCACGATTATTTAAAGTAAAGATGCGGCAAAAAATCTTGAAACTCAGTCTCCTGCACTGCCATAACCCCCGCCGCCGGGAGTGCTGATGATCAGCTCATCTCCAGGGTTCAACACTTCCCTGAACTTGCCCGGGCGGGTGTGCCACCGGCCATCCAGCCGGACCAGGTTCTCTCCGGGCATTCCCTGCTCCCCATCCTTGAGTCCGTAAGGACCAGTCCTTCTTCTATCCGAAAGCACCGTGACCTCGCAGGGGACAAGCACCTTTGTATGTCTGTAAATCCCCTGGCCTCCGCAGAATCTGCCCCTGCCGCCGGAGCCGGCGCGCAGCCCGTAAGCAAGCACCCGGAACGGATAAATATGCTCCAGGGCCTCTACCGGGGTATTCAGGGTGTTGGTCATGTGCGAATGCACCCCGCTTTCCCCGTGATGCTTGCAGGAAGCCCCCATTCCGCCGGCCAGGGTCTCGTAATAGGTAAAGGTTTTGCCCCGGCGGGGATCCACTCCGCCTATGGTCACGTTGTTCATGGTGCCCTGGGAAGCGGCAGGGATCCTGTCGGGAATCGCCCTGGACAGGGCTCCCAGGATAACATCCACTATCCGCTGGGAGGTTTCCACATTCCCTCCTGCCACCGCCGCCGGATGAAGTGCATCCAGGACTGATCCCGGCCTGGTATGCACCCTTATCGGCCTCAAGCACCCGCTGTTGGCCGGAATGTCCTGTTTGACAAGACAGCGGAACACATACAGAACACAGGACATGGTGATGGCCCTGACCGCATTCACCGAGCCTTTGACCTGGTCCGCACTGGCGGTAAAATCAAGTCCGGCGGTGCTGCCCTGAACCTTGAGTTCCAGTCTTAAAGGAATCCCGGCAACGCCCTGCCCGTCATCGTCCAGAAAGTCCTCAAACCGGTAAATACCGTCAGGAATGGAGGCTATGGTCTCCTGCATCATCCTTTCAGAGTAATCAACAAGCGTGTTTCCATAGCTCTGCACCAGTTCCGGGCCGTACTTGTCTGTGAGCTCCCTCAGTCTGGTGATGCCCGCCAGGTTGGCCATGATCTGGGCGGAAAGGTCTCCCTCCCGTTCCCCTGGAGTGCGCACGTTTTTCAACAGCAGCCTGAGAATCTGCCTTTCAATCCTGCCCCGGCGCATGATCTTCACCGGAGGTATAATCACGCCTTCCTGGTAAAGGGAGGTTGAAAGGGGCATGGAGCCCGGGGACATGCCGCCTATATCACTGTGATGCGCCCTGCTGGCCACAAAGAAAAGAGGCCTGTCTCCCCCGGAGAATACAGGGGCCACCAGTGTTATATCCGGCAGATGGGTTCCACCCTGAAAGGGGTCGTTGAGCATGACCATATCCCCTTCCTGGATTTCATCCAGCTCTGTATCCTGGACTGCCGCCTGCACGGACAGGGGCATGGACCCCAGATGCACGGGTATGTGCGCGGCCTGGGCTATCATCTCCGCCTGCGGGGAAAACACTGCACAGGACAGGTCCCGGCGTTCCTTGATATTGGAGGAAAAGGCCGTCCGGGTCAAAACCATGCCCATCTCCTCGCAGATGGAGGAAAAGCGGTTCTTGAAGACCTCCAGCAGTATGGGGTTTATGGTCATGATGAATTGAAAGCTAAAGGTTGAGAGTTAAAAGTAAAGTAACTGTTCACCATGATGATATATGCTCCAGTGGTCCGGGGTTTCGGCAAACTGGAAGTAAAAACTCGCTCCAAGGCAGCGTAAATCAAAACCTCTACAGGTTTTTCTCAACAAGAAAATTTCCTATATTATGCTTTGAAGGAAGTTTGGTGATTAACGGTTTTGATTAATCACGCCAAAGGCGTGACTACCTCGCTCAAACAGTTTACGCCCAGTTTGCCGAACCCCCGGACCCTGCCTAATCGCCCGCAGATGGTGAATAGTTACAAAGTAAAAACAAAGAAATCAGGCAGCCTTAT
The DNA here is from genome assembly GCA_003553695.1 of Desulfonatronospira sp. Taxonomy (GTDB): domain Bacteria; phylum Desulfobacterota; class Desulfovibrionia; order Desulfovibrionales; family Desulfonatronovibrionaceae; genus Desulfonatronospira. The sequence continues at coordinate 2,724 of PWFB01000156.1, read as the reverse complement.
CAGTTGCATCCAGGATATCAAGAACTATATTGCCCCAGCTATCCACCCTTGCCCGGGCAAAGGGCGGGACAAACACTGTGGAAGTGTACTCGGTGATCACTGCCGGACCTGCAAATCCATTGCCCGGCAATAGTTCATTCCGGTCCAGAACAGGGGCGGAGACAAAACCACCTTCAAAATAGACCTGTGTCTGTGCATAAAAAGCCTTGTCCGAAATCTGCTCATCCCCCGGGGCGGGAGTCTGCAGGGCTGGCTTTGCAGGAGTCCCGGCGGCCCTGAGTCTCAAACTGACAACCTCCATATCCCTTCCCTGATGGATATAGCCATACTTCTGCCGGTGCAGCTCTTCAAACCCAGCTCCCGGGTCTTCCCCGGGGCGCCAGGGAACCATTATTTCAAAAGACTGTCCCAGATAACGCATGTCCAGAGATTTCTGCAGGCTGACAGCAGTCTGTTCAAAACCCTCCTTAAGCATATCGGCCCGGGCCTGCTCTTCCAGGGGGACGAACAGTTCCTGCAGACGGCCGCCGGAATTTTTCCCGTGTTCCAGCATCACTGTCCGGGAATAGTCCTTGATGACGTCTGCCAGGACCATGCCCATGGCCGAGAGAACCCCGGGGTTGGCCGGTACAAGCACCCTGGGTATGGACAGCATGCGGGCCAGTTCTGCACAGTGCAGCCCCCCTGCTCCGCCAAAGGATACCAGGGTGAATTCCCTGGGATCAAAGCCCTTTTCCACGGAAATGACCCTTATGGCCCGTTCCATATTGGTATCGGCCACGGCAAGAATGCCCTGGGCCAGGTCCATGGGTCCAATCCCGGCCCGGCCGGAAAGTTCTTCAAAGGCCGCGTCCAGCCTTTTTCTGTCCAGGAGCATCCCCCCGCCCAGGAACCTGTCCGACTGCAGCCGCCCCAGAAAAAGATGTGCATCAGTAACCGTGATCTCTTTTCCACGGCCGTAGCATATGGGCCCCGGGCCGGATCCGGCGCTTTCAGGCCCCACCTTCAGGGCTCCGCCAGCATCCAGCCGGGATATGGAACCGCCCCCTGCCCCCACGGTATGAATATCCAGCATGGGCACCTTCAGGGGAAAGCCTGAGAGGCAGGTTTCCGTGGACAGAGGCAGGCCCTTGTTTATTAGGCATACATCCGTGGAGGTGCCGCCCATGTCCAGGGTGATGATCTTCTCAAAGCCGGCCCTTTTAGCTGTTTCCAAGGCTCCCACCACTCCCCCGGCCGGTCCGGAGAGGATGGTGCGCACGGGTTCCTGCATGGCCTGAGCTGCCGAGATACTGCCGCCATTGGACTGCATAATGCGCAGCGGGCCCGGGTGCAGCCTGTCCTGTATGCGCTGCAGGTACCCGGACATCTTCGGTGCCACATAGGCATTGACAACAGTGGTGGACAGGCGCTCAAACTCCCTGAATTCCGGCAGAATACAGTGAGAAAGGGAAAAAGGTATCTGCAGATCGGCCAGTTCCCGGTAAACCGCCTGCTCATGCTCCGGGTTGAGGTAGGAAAAAAGAAAACAGACAGCCACGGACTGTACCTGCAATTCCTTGAGGCGTATCTTGATGCTGGACAGGGCCTCCAGGTCCAGGGGCCTGACCTCTTTGCCCGAGGCATCCATGCGGGCGGGAACACCGAACCTGAGATGGGCTGGAACCACAGTCTGTGGTCTTCGGTAAAAGAGATTGTAGAGCTGGTCCCTGTTCTGGCGGCCGATTTCTATTACGTCCTCAAAACCGGCATTGGTGATTATGGCTGTTTTGACCCCTTTTCGCTCCAGGACTGCATTGGTGGCCACTGTGGAGCCGTGTACCACCTTTACCCGGTTGAATGCCTCTCCAGGCGGCCCCGCAAAGCGGGATTCAACCCGGTGGGTCAGGAACTCTGGGGCGATACTCTCCAGCCCCTCAAGTACCGCCCTTGAAGGATCATCCGGGGTGGACAGGGTCTTGTGCACCACCCAGCGACCTCCGGAATGATATATAAAATCCGTAAACGTCCCCCCGGTATCAACTCCGATTACAGTCGTATTCACAGGTTTCACGTTTAGCTAATCTGGTCCACTGTTTCAATGCTGTCTCCCACCTGCACAGGGCCTTCCTCAAGTACCCGGATGAATATGCCTTCTCTGGGCATGACGCAATCGCCGGCCTGGTGAAAAATGGCGCAGCGGTTATGACATTCTTTACCGATCTGGGTAACTTCCCCCAGGGCCCTGGGGCCTATCCTGAGCTTTGTTCCCAGAGGCAGACCGGGCAGATCGATTCCCTGAGTGGTGAGATTTTCGGCAAAATCTCCCGGCCCCACGTCAAGGCCTGCAGCCTGCATCTTATGAATGCTTTCCATGGCCAGAAGACTGACCTGCCTGTGCCAGTCCCCTGCATGGGCATCGTCTTTCAGACCGTGTTCTTTGAGCAGAATACCCGCCCCGACGTTTTTCTTTCTCTGTCCTTTTTTGGGGCTGATGCATACAGCCACTATCCTGGGCATAACCACTCCAAAATAAAATATATTTGTTTCTCTTGATTATTTTTGCTGATACAAAGCTGCACTCTTTTTGATAAGAAGATAAATAGTTTCCATCCGGAAATTCCTTATTTCCGGATGCTGAAACTGATGGTTTTCTTTCCGGAAACGAGGAGTTTTTTCTTTTGGCAAGGAAATCAAGCAATTATGAGGAGGCGTATCTTAATACGTTGACGAATAATTGTGCAG
>PWFB01000200.1 GCA_003553695.1 Desulfonatronospira sp. | reverse complement strand
TATATATTCCGTCAGTGGGGGTATAGCCGACCTTTTTGCCGCTCATGTGCATTATGTGGGCGATGAGCCTGGTGGTTGTAGTCTTGCCGTTGGTCCCGGTCACGGAGATAATGGGTATACGGCCCGGATGATCCAGGGGAAAGAGCATGTCAAGCACGGGCTCTGCCACATTCCTGGGCTGACCCGCGACAGGAGACAGATGCATGCGGAATCCCGGTGCCCCGTTTACTTCAATGATAGCTCCTCCGGTTTCGCTTAAAGGTTCGGTCAGGCTTGGAGCTATGACGTCTATGCCGCAGACATCCAGGTCAATGATCCTGGCCACCCGTTCAGCCAGGAAAACGTTGTAGGAATGAACCGTATCTGTGACATCCTCAGACACCCCGCCGGTGCTCAGATTGGCTGTGGTCTTGAGGTACAATACTCTGCCCTGCGGAAGAACCGAATCCAGGCTCAGACCTTCAAGCTCCAGAAGACGCCTGGTCATGTCGTCCACTGTGATCTCGGTAAGCATCTTTTCATGTCCGTATCCCCGGCGGGGATCCTGGTTCACTTCCTTGATCAGTTCCTGAATACTGGAGCTGCCGTTGCCGGTAACATGAGCAGGAACTCTCTTTGCTGCCGCTGCAAGTTTATAGTTGATCACCAGCAGCCGGAAATCGCTGCCCTTGATGCATTTCTCCACAATGACCCGGCTGGAATATTCCCTGGCCGCCTCAAAGGCTGCCAGGGCATTCTCTGGATTTTGAACATTTATTGTTGCGCCCTGGCCATGATGGCCGTCCACAGGTTTGACCACCACCGGGAAACCAACCCGGATTGCCGCCGACTCAACTTCTTCAGCAGAATGGACAACAAGGCCGTAAGGCACGGGGCAGCCGTTGTTGTGGAGCATGTTCTTGGTCTCTTCCTTGTCAAAGGCGATTTCCAGGCCGATGCTGCTGGTTCTGCCCGTGACCGTAGCCTGAATCCTCTGCTGATATTTTCCCCATCCAAGCTGGACCAGGGAATATCTGTTGAGCCGAAGCACAGGAATATGTCTTTTCCGGGCCTCTTGAACGATGGAGGCGGTGCTGGGTCCAAACCGCTCTTCCTCCCTGATCTCTCTAAGCGTCTGGATATCCTTTTCCAGGTCATAGGATTTACCTGCAAGCATGGCCCGGACAATTTCAAAGGCAGCCTCAGCCGCATAAAAGCCAGCCCTTTCCTCCTCATAAGAAAAGACAACACTGTAGATGCCTTCTTCTCCATCCCAGGTACATCGCCCGAATCCACACTGCATGCCTGAAAGTATCTGCAGTTCCAATGCAACATGTTCCATAACATGCCCCATCCATGTCCCCTCTCTGAGCCTTTCCAGGAATCCTCCTTCATAACCTCTTGAACACCGGTGTTCATGCAGAGAGGGTATCAGTTTTTCCATTCTTTCCGGAAATCCTGGTATGGTGTTAGAAGGATATTTTTCCATTTCCTCCAGATCCACCCGCATGACAATGAGTTGATGTCTCAGGTTGGACCAGTAGTTGGGACCCCTCAGGGCCCTTTTTTCCAGAATCTTCATATGTTGCGGCTTTTCCTGTCAAATTTAAAAAAATCAATAAGTAACTCTCCAGGCAAGATAGCATGCTGCTGCGCCTGTTTCTTGATTCATTGACTTAATTCCTTGCACTATTCATGCATAAAGAATAAAATAATATCATGAAAAAAACAAAAGGAATTTTGATAATTATAGGGGGGGACATGTCCATGCCACCAGGAATGGACAACGGAGAAAACACCAGCAATGCTGAACTGGCCGGATCCGAAGGAGAAATCCTGACCAGGTTCTGCCGGTTATTATCGGATACAGGATCACGTATCGAGATCATTCCCACCGCCTCAAGCATTCCTGAAAAAGCAGGCAGCAGATACACAGAGGCCTTCAGCAGCCTGGGTTTCAACAATGCTGCAGTTATGGACATAAGAACCCGCGAGCAGGCTCAAACTCCGGACATGGTCCAGCGAGTACGCGAGGCAGAAGGATTTCTGTTCACCGGCGGAGATCAGCTGCGTCTGACCACCATCCTGGGGGGAACGGATTTTTTGGATATTCTTGCTGAGCGTTACCTTTGGGAACCAGTGGTCATAGCAGGCACCAGCGCAGGGGCTATGGCCATGTCCGATACCATGATCTACCAGGGAAGCAGCCAGGAGGCGCTGAAAAAGGGAGAAGTCAAGTTCTGCAGCGGATTCGGATTGTTGCCCAAAGTGATCATCGACACCCACTTTGTCAAACGGGGACGAATAGGCCGTTTGTTTCAGGCTGTGGCCAGCAATCCCGGCTGCCTGGGCATCGGTCTGGGTGAGGATACAGGCCTGCTCATCACCCAGGGGGACATCTTGGAGGCCATAGGTTCGGGGCTGATCATCGTGGTGGACGGCTCCACCATCAGGTATACCAACATGGCCTTGATAAGTGAAGGGGAGCTTATATCCATAGAGAATCTAAGCGTTCATGTAATGGTCCAGGGCGACAGCCTGCTTTTGTCCCGGAAAAAATTCACCCCTGCAAAGATCCAGTGATATTGCTTGCAACCAATTCCTCAACAAAGGCATAGAGCCATGAAAAAAAACATTTTCGTTGTCGGTCTGGACGATTTCAATCTGGGCATGATCCGCTCGGTGAAAAATGCAGAAAACTATAACTTCATCGGTCTCTTGGACATTCATGCCCTTATCGACAGCGGGCAGTACCGGTTGAGCGATATGCTGCAACTGGCCGAAAAACAGCTCAGGGAATTCAAGGGGAGCATTGATGCCATTGTGGGATATACTGATTTTCCGGTCAGCACCATGGTGCCCATTCTCTGTGAGAAGTTCAATGTGCCCGGACCCTCCCTGGAAAGCGTCCTCAAGTGCGAGCACAAGTACTGGAGCCGTCTGGAACAGAAAAAGGCCATCCCGGAGCACATACCGGCCTTCACCGAGTTCGACCCCTTTGATGACCAGGCCCTGGACAGAATTTCCCTTGAATACCCTTTCTGGATCAAGCCCATAAAATCCACTGCTTCTCAGCTAGGCTTCCGCATCAACAGCCGCAAGGACTTTAAACGGGCCGTGGCAATCATCCGGGAAAAAATCGGGCTGTTCAAGCCCTTTGACTACCTCCTGGATATGGTCAAGCTCCCACCTGAGGTAGTCAGGGTCAAGAGCTCGCACTGTGTTGCCGAACAGATCATTTCCGGGCACCAGTGCACCCTGGAAGGATACGTGCACAACAAAGAAGTGAGCACCTACGGGATTATCGACTCCATCCGTGAGCCCAACCGGACTACCTTTGCCCGTTACCAGTATCCCTCCCGTCTGCCCAGAAAAGTGCAGGAGGAAATGTCCAGGATCAGCGAGAGGGTCATGAAACAGGTGGGTCTGGATCACTCTGCCTTCAACCTGGAGTTCTTCTGGAATGAAAAAAAGGACAAAATCTGGTTTCTGGAGATCAATACCCGGATCCCCCAGTCCCACAGTGATCTCTTTGCCAAGGTGGATGGGATGTCCAATCACCAGGTAATGTTGGATGTGGCCATGAACCTGGATCCTGCCTTTCCCAGACGGCAGGGGAAATTCCGGGTGGCTGGCAAGTTTTTTTTGAGGGAGTACCAGGACAAACTGATTACCGGCATCCCCACCAGAGAAGATCTTGAAGATCTAAGCAACAGGATTCCCGGGACTCTGGTGGACGTACAGGGCAAAGTGGGCATGAAGCTCTCGGACATTCCGGAACAGGACAGCTACAGCTATGCCTCTTCCTTTATCTATCTGGGTGCTGACAGTCAGAAGGATCTTCTGGAAAAATTCAGAAAATGCCGGGAAATGATCAGATTTCAGTATCAGGACCTGACCATTCCGGCAGTCTCCCCCAAAAAAATCCAGGAGCAGGCCCCGGAAACCGAGCCCAGGGTGGCCATTCAGGTGCTGACTTCTCCCATGGAGCTGCCGGTGCAGGAAGATACGCCCATGGCAGGCGGGGTGCAGGATATGACCAGGCCGTAAAATTTCCGGTTAAACGCTATAGCAGTCCCCGCTCTCCCAGGTTGCCATAGCGGTGGTAATTGTCGCAGACGGCCCGCTCCTGGAGATACTGAAGCAGTTCGATGCGGCCTTCCATGAACACCGGAAGCCGGGAAATATAGAACCCGGTTTGCGCCGCTTTTTCATGCAACATCTGCGGCACCCGATCCGGGCCTGCATAACGGATGCGGTCGACGTTTGAAATCATGCGACAAAGCTGTTCATCAGTGTTCTCGATGATCAATACGTCCCGGAAAAAATCCTTTCCAGGGTGTTCCGCGATAAAGCGCGTCAAGCCGCTGGACAAACCCTCCGGCAGACTGACTATGGTCTTGCACCCGGTAATCAGGCATGCGGCCGTGCGGGCCAGCAGATCAAAAAGGCTGTCTTTTTCATGCCCCCGGACGGCGATCCGGCCGATGGGCAGGTAGCCAAGAGAGTTGTCCTGTCCACGCAGACGAAAATAGTCGTGCTCCCTGGAAAATTCATGCTCCCACCAGTACAGATAGCTTTTTACCGCGTAAACTGCCTTGCGGATGTCTTTTGCAACAGAAAGGTCAAACCGGTCCCAGCGCAGGTCGATTTCCCACTGGTTGGCCAGCTGCAGCAGGTGCGATTCTGAATAAATTGATCCGAACTGCGGATAACTGTCTTCGGAGCAGTTCATGAACTGGTATACATAGTTAGGGCTGCCCGCCTTGATCCCAGTACCCAGGGCGGATTTGCCCATTCCTCCGAACGGCTGGCGCAAAACAATGGCCCCGGTGGTCCCCTTGTTGATATACAGATTGCCGGCCCGGATTCTGGACTTCCACTTTTCCTGCTCCCGGCTGTCCAGGCTTTCAAGCCCCGAGGTCAGGCCGTACCCGGTCATGTTCACCAGCTCCATGGCATGGTCCAGGTCTTCCGCTTGCATGACGCCGATAACCGGACCGAAAAACTCTGTCATATGCGTATAGCTGCCCGGATGGACCCCCCACTTGATGCCGGGTGACCAGATGTAGGGGTTGGTTTCTGAGGCTTTGGGCTCAAGAGCCCAGGATTCGCCTTCCTCCAGCTCAGTGAGTCCCCGGAGCAGATCACCCTCAGGTGGGGAAATGAGGGGGCCAATCTTATTTTGAAATTCCCAGGCCCCGCCGACTTTGCAGCTTCGAGCTGCATCCACCAGCTGGCGGCGAAACAGTTCGTCTTCATAAACTTCCTTTACCAAAATAACCAGGGACGTGGCGGAGCATTTCTGGCCGCTGTTGCTGAAGGCTGAATGAATGATGTTCTTGATGGCCTGGTCGCGATCGGACATGGCGGTGACTATGGTGGCGTTCTTGCCGCCGGTTTCAGCGGCAAGCTGCACGTCCGGCCTGTTCCTGAGAATCCGCATGCCCGTATCCGTGCCGCCGGTCAGGATGATATAATCCACGTCCGAATGCCCGGTGAGTACGTCGCCTGCCGCGGCGCCTGAGCAGGGGATGAACTGCAGAGCCCTTCTGGGCACACCGCCGCGGTAAAAGCACTGCACCAGCTCCCATGCGGTAAGCACTGCAGCGGATGCCGGCTTGAACAGCACTGTGTTTCCGGCGGCCAGGGATGCCGCGATTCCGCCGCAGGGTATAGCTATGGGGAAATTCCAGGGGGTGATGACCAGCCCCACCCCTTTGGGCGTGCAGGATACGGATTGCAGGTTTTCATAGATACGGGCGCTATGGGGATAGAACTCGGTGAAATCTATGGCCTCGGACACTTCCGGGTCGCTTTCAGTTAAGAGCTTGCCCCAGTCGGCCGCCGCCGCACCGATCAGGTCTCCCCGCGCACGCCTGAGTTCGTGGCATACCCTGTCGAGGATCCTGTGGCGCTCAGCTAGAGTTTTGCTCCGCCATCCGTCCTGGTCGGCTCTGGCCACTCTAACAGCTTGGCGCAAGGTTTCGTTATCCGCCCTGGAATACACAGCGGTGACTATGCCCCTTTCTGCAGACGGGCTGTACCGGGATACGTCGATAACATCCCGCGATCCGTCCAAACCAGACATCTCTTTTCCATTCACCACCACTGGTATCTGTACAGGCGGATCATCCGGGCTTTTCATCCATTTGTCCCGGATGGCCTCCGCCCACTGACGGTTGGCTTTCAAAGACCAGTCCGTGTCCGGCTCGTTGGTAAACCGTCCCGAGTAAAAGGT
>PWFB01000053.1 GCA_003553695.1 Desulfonatronospira sp. | reverse complement strand
CAGTCAACGTGGTCTTGCCATGGTCAATATGACCTATAGTACCAATATTAACATGCGGCTTCTTGCGGTCAAACTTAGACTTTCCCATCTCTTAACTCCCCTTACTTGATTTTTAATATTTCGTCTGCCAGGCTGGAAGGAACTTTTTCGTAGTGGTCGAACTGCATGGTATAAGTAGCCCTGCCCTGCGAATTGGAGCGCAGGTCCGTGGCATATCCGAACATATTGTTAAGGGGCACATAGGCCTTGATTATCTGGGTGCCCATCCTGGGCTCCATTCCCAGAACCTTTCCCCTCCTGCCGTTGAGATCACTCATTACATCACCCATGTACTCTTCGGGGGTAAGCACTTCCACATACATGATAGGTTCAAGGATTATCGGTTCGGCTTTGTTGCAGGCCTCCTTGAAAGCCATGGAACCTGCAATATAAAATGCCTGCTCTGATGAGTCCACATCATGATAGGAGCCGAAAACCAGTTTAACCTTAATATCCACCATGGGATATCCGGCAGCCACTCCACTTTTCATGGCGTCCTGGATCCCCCTGTCCACGGCGGGAATATATTCCTTGGGAATCACTCCGCCTACAATGGAGTTAACGAATTCGTAGCCCTGACCGGTTTCTGCAGGTTCAACCTCCAGGACAACATGGCCGTACTGTCCCCGTCCACCGGTCTGCTTGACGTACTTGGTGTCCTGTTTGATCTTCCTGGTTATGGTTTCCCGGTAAGATACCCGTGGCTTGCCCACATTGGCGTCTACTCCGAATTCCCGGGTAAGCCTGTCCACGATAATGTCCAGATGAAGCTCGCCCATGCCGGCAATCAATGTCTGACCGCTTTCCTCGTCTGTGTTCACCCTGAAAGAAGGGTCTTCCTTTGACAACTTCTGTAAAGCATTGCTTAAAGAGTGCTGGTCGTTCTTGGTCTTGGGCTCTATGGCAATTTCTATGACAGGATCAGGAAATTCTATGGACTCCAGGAGCACAGGGCGCTCGGGTGTGCACAGGGTCTCGCCTGTAGCTGTGTATTTTAGACCCACAGCAGCTACGATGTCCCCGGCATAAGCTGACTTGATCTCTTCGCGCTTGTTGGAATGCATCTTCAAAAGGCGGCCGATGCGCTCCTTTTTGCCTGTGGCGGCATTGATTACACTCATGCCGCTTTCTATTTTGCCGGAGTAAATCCTCAAAAAGGAAAGATGACCGACATATGGATCTGATGTAAGTTTGAAAGCCAGGGCACTGAAAGGATCATCGTCCTTTGGCGGGCAGTCTATGGCCTCTTCAGTATTCGGGTCAACACCCTGAATGGGAGGCACATCCACGGGTGAAGGCATAAATTGAACTATTGCATCCAGAAGAGGCTGCACACCCTTGTTCTTGAATGCCGATCCGCACAGAACCGGGCAGATGTTCAAAGCGATGGAGGCCTTGCGCACTCCGTTCATAATCTCCTGGGGAGTCAGTTCCTCGCCTGAAAGATACTTGTCCAGAAGAGCTTCTTCCTCCTCGGCGATGGCCTCCACCAGATGATGACGCCACTTCTGCGCTTCCTCCTGGTATTCCTCGGGAATGTCTATATAATCGAATTTTTTGCCCAGAGAGTGATCGTCAAAAATATATGCCTTGCTGTATACCAGATCAATCAGACCCTTGAAATTTTCCTCAGCCCCGATGGGTATCTGAAGGGGCACCGGCTTGGCCTTGAGCCGGTCGCGGATCATGTCTACAACCCGGAAAAAATCTGCTCCTGTCCGGTCCATCTTGTTGACAAAAGCCATTCTGGGTACATGATACTTGTCCGCCTGCCTCCAGACAGTCTCGCTCTGGGGTTCCACGCCTCCAACAGCGCAAAATACAGCCACACAGCCGTCCAGAACCCTGAGTGAACGTTCCACCTCGACAGTGAAGTCCACATGACCGGGAGTGTCGATTATATTGATTCTGTGGTCTTTCCAGAAACAGGTAGTGGAAGCCGAAGTAATGGTGATGCCGCGCTCCTGCTCCTGTTCCATCCAGTCCATTACCGCCTGTCCATCATGCACTTCCCCCAGCCGATGCGAGACTCCGGTATAGTAGAGTATGCGCTCAGTGGTGGTTGTCTTGCCCGCGTCTATGTGGGCCATGATTCCTATGTTTCGCTGCTTGTCTATGGGTACGAGCCGTGACACTTATGTACTCTCTTTAATGTTATGTCAGATGCAAAAAACCTGGGTGTCGTCAAACCCAGGTCAAAAATCAGAGATCAGAGATCAGCAAATCAAGAAGGGTTCAGGATTATTGATCATGCTGCCAAGCATTTTGCCTGCTTCATGTTTTTCAGAAGTCAGAAGTCAGTTGCCCTCTGAGCCCTGACTTTTGACCTCTGACTCCGGCTACCACCTGTAGTGAGCAAAGGCCTTGTTTGCTTCAGCCATGCGGTGTGTATCTTCCTTCTTCTTTATTGCGCCTCCGCGATTATTGTACGCATCCAGAAGTTCAGAAGACAACTTGCGACCCATTCCTTTTTCCCCCCGATTGCGGGCATAGAGAACCAGCCAGCGGATGGCCAGGGCTTCCTGCCTGCTGGGCCTTACTTCCATGGGAACCTGATAAGTTGCCCCCCCTACACGTCTGGACTTGACCTCCATGTGAGGCTTGACGTTTTCTACAACCTGATTGAATGCCTTAATGGGATCCTCGCTGGTTTTTTCACCCAGCTCTTCAATGGCTTTGTACAACAAGCTTTCAGCTATGCTTTTTTTACCGTCCAGCATGAGCCGATTTACGAATTTACTTACCATCCGGCTATTGTAAACCGGATCAGGCAACACTGCTCTCTTAGGTATGGGACCTTTGCGTGGCATTATTTTCTCTCCCTTGCGCAAAAGCTATTTTGGTCTTTTGGTACCGTACTTGGACCTGCTTTTCCTGCGGTCCCGAACCCCTGATGTATCCAGAGTCCCCCTGATAATGGAGTACCTGACACCAGGAAGGTCCTTGACACGACCACCCCGGATCATGACCACCGAGTGTTCCTGCAGGTTATGTCCCTCTCCTGGTATATAAGAAGTAACCTCTATTCCGTTTGTGAGGCGGACCCTGGCCACTTTGCGCAAGGCAGAGTTGGGCTTCTTGGGTGTAGTGGTATATACACGGACGCATACACCCCGCTTCTGCGGACACTCCTGAAGCGCGGCCCTTTTTTTGCGCTTTACAACCTGATCCCTGGATTTTCTTACCAATTGATTTATGGTAGGCATATTTCCTCCGAATTATTCTGCTGGCTCAAACCTAGTGAAGTTAATTGAACTTACAGCCTGTGTCAAGGGAAATATACAGCCGATTCTTCTTCAATCTCGTGTATATTATTCGCCTGCAAAAATCCTAATGCGGTTACCAGCCCTTTAAGCTGTCTTTTTGACTCATTTATTTTCCTGCACTCTGACATCCTGCTTCTGTCCCCTTGTGCCTGCAGTATGAGTTTTTACAGGCACATCTGTATTATGTCCGGGTATGAATCAGCGTCTCTGCCTTCCTATGTACACCTGCTCATCCAGATCTTCCAGAAACTCCTCAGGATCCTCGGGTTGATCCGGCACTGTGATATCGCAGTTTACGTATGGCCTGTAACCGGTTCCGGCCGGGATGAGCCTGCCCACGATAACATTTTCCTTAAGCCCTCTCAGCTGATCCACTTTGCCCATGAGGGCGGCTTCAGTAAGGACCTTGGTGGTTTCCTGAAAGGAAGCTGCGGAGATAAAAGATTCCGTGGTTAGGGAGGCCTGGGTTATGCCCAGGACAACGGGCTCTGCCATGGCAGGATTTTTGCCCTTGCGCATGCTTTTTTCGTTTTCCTTCATAAAAACAGTCTTTTCCACCTGTTGTCCCACCAGAAAGCCTGTATCTCCGGGATCGATAATATTTACCTTTTTGAGCATCTGGCGGACAATAACTTCAATATGCTTGTCATTTATCTGCACACCCTGAAAGCGGTAAACGTCCTGCACCTCTTCCACCAGATAGTTGGCCAGATATTTTTCACCCTTGATCTTAAGCATATCGTGCAGGTCTGGATTGCCTTCGGTTATAAGCTCCCCTGATTCGACAAAATCGCCTTCCTGTACAGTGATATGCTTGCCCTTAGGTATAAGGTACTCCTTGGGCTCCCCAACCTCGGGGCCTATTATGATCTTGCGCTTGCCCTTGGATTCGGGTCCGAAAGAAACTATCCCGTCGATTTCGGTGACTACTGCCTGATCCTTGGGCTTTCTCACCTCGAAGAGTTCCGCCACTCTTGGCAGACCACCCACGATATCCTTGGTCTTGGAAGACTCCCTGGGCTTCCTGGCTATAATATCGCCTGCCTGTACCTTGTCTCCGTCCTGAACCATCAAAATAGCCCCCACCGGAAGCTGGAATATGGCTTCGGAAGAGGTCTCGGGGCGCATCTTGACCCTGCCCTTGTCGTCACAGATGGAAACGCTGGGCCTGAAATTGGTGGAGCGGTATTCCGTGATGGTCATGGTCGCCCTGCCCGTAGTCTCGTCCACCTTTTCCTGGTATGTACGTCCTTCAATGATGTCCGAGAATTTGAGCCTGCCCTGAATATCCGTGACAAAGGGCTCGTTGAAGGGATCCCATTCAGCCAGCATCTGACCCTTGCTCACCTTTTCATCAGCACGGACAAAAAGCTTGGCCCCTGTGGGCAGGAAGTACTTTTCCCGCTCACGGCCCTGATCATCAACTATCTTCAGCTGTCCGCTCTTGCCCATGACCATGAACTCGCCCCTGGTATTTTCCACGGTACGTATTCTGGAGAACACGACGTGACCAGCATTGCTGGCCTTGATATTGGAGCGTTCAATCTCCTTGGATGCGGTTCCTCCAATGTGGAATGTACGCATGGTCAGCTGTGTGCCGGGCTCACCAATGGACTGTGCAGCTATGATGCCCACGGTCTCCCCTACGTTCACCAGATGTCCCCTGGCCAGGTCCCGTCCGTAACAAAGGGAGCAGATCCCTCTTTTGGTCTTGCAGGTTAAGGCGGACCTGATGGAAACTGCGTTGATGCCGGCTGCGTCTATTCTTTCAGCATCGCCTTCGCTGATCATGGAGTTGCCGGGCACAATAACCTCGCCTGTTTCGGGCTCCAGGATATCGTACATGGCTATTCTTCCCAGAATCCGTTCACTCAGGCGGGCCTGCACTTCCCCGGCCTTCATGAGATGGGTAAGCTCTATTCCGTCCACAGTACCGCAATCAAACTCCGAGACCACCACGTCCTGGACCACATCCACCAGCCGCCTGGTGAGGTAGCCTGAGTTGGCCGTCTTCAGGGCTGTGTCGGCCAGGCCTTTTCTGGCTCCGTGAGTGGATGTGAAGTACTGCAGAACAGTAAGGCCTTCACGGAAGCAGGAAATGATGGGAGTTTCGATGATTTCTCCCGAAGGCTTGGCCATAAGCCCTCTCATGCCCGCCAGCTGGCGCATCTGGTCCTTGTTGCCCCTGGCCCCGGAATTGGCCATCATGAATATGGGATTCAGGCTGACGTTTGTCTCTTCCCGGCCTGTCTCAGGATCCCTGACAATATCGGTGGAGAGCTTTTTCATCATTTCGTTGGACACGTCGTTGGTAGCTTTGGTCCATACATCCACCACCTTGTTGTACTTCTCAGTCCTGGTAATTATACCCTCGTTGTACTGACGCTCGATTTCGTTGATTGTTTCCTGAGATGTATCAATAATAATTTTCTTTTTCTCGGGGATGGTCAAATCCTTAACCCCGATGGTGATGCCGGCCAGGGTGGAGTATTCGTATCCCAGGTCCTTGATCCTGTCACAGAGTATAACCGTGGCCTTGGTTCCGGCCCAGCGGTAAGTGTTGCCCACCAGCCTGCCGATATTCTTTTTGTTTAAAATGCAGTTCACCAGTGAAAAGGGAACATTATCCGGCAAAAGGTCATTTACGATGATTCTGCCTGTTGTAGTATCCTGCAGCTCTCCGTCAATGCGCACCTTTATCCTGGCATGCAGGTCCAGATGCCCCGCATCATAGGCGCAGATGACCTCTCCGGGATCGGAGAATATCTTGCCCTCTCCCTTCTGCATGGAGCGATCCACCGTCAGGTAGTAAAGCCCCAGAACAATATCCTGGGACGGCACGATGACGGGTTCGCCATTGGCCGGGGAAAGTATGTTGTTGGTGGACATGATGAGCACCCGGCACTCCACGTTGGCCTCTATGGACAAGGGCACATGCACCGCCATCTGGTCTCCGTCGAAGT
>PWFB01000151.1 GCA_003553695.1 Desulfonatronospira sp. | reverse complement strand
GCTCCTTGTCCCCTTCCAGGTAAATGACCGTGTCCACCATGTGTTCCAGGAGCTTGGGACCGGCAATCTGGCCTTCCTTGGTCACGTGTCCCACCAGGAAGATGCAGGTTCCGGATTCCTTTGCGGCTTTGATGAGGCTGGATGAGACCAGCCGTATCTGGGTGGGGGCTCCGGGCATGGAATCGGATTCAGAACTGCTTATGGTCTGCACCGAGTCGATTATCACCAGTTGATAAGGGCCGTGGGACGAGAGGGCGGCCAGGATATCCTCCAGGGAGCCGGTGGCCATGGCCTGGAGTTTCTCCTGGTCCAGGGCGAGCCTCTGGGCCCGGGATCTGATCTGGGGCATGGATTCTTCGCCGCTTATGTACAGGGTGTGTCCGTCCCGGGAGCCAGCCAGGCTTAGAAGCTGCAGCAGGAGGGTGGACTTGCCGATACCCGGTTCGCCTCCCAGGAGTACGACACCTCCCGGGACAAGTCCTCCTCCCAGGACATCGTCCAGTTCACCCATTCCGGTGGAGATATGATCAGCCCTGGAAATATCCACCCGGGAGAGCCTGCTGGGACGGGAGGCAGGGGCATGGCCGGGCATCTTTTTGTCCAGGGACGTGGTCCTGGCCTCCAGGGTATTCCATTCACCGCAGCCGGGGCACTGTCCCTGCCAGCGCATGGAACTGGACCCGCAGGAAGTGCACACATGCATGGTTCTGGATTTCATCATGCCCAACCTATTCCGGCGTACGGGCTTCTATTACCTCCAGGCCGAATTCATGGACCTCTTCAGGGGGATTGTAGAAAACGGTCATAAAGGGAGTGGAGGATCCGGGATCAATGCGCTTGTTGTTGGTCAGGATGCCCAGCTGAGAGGTCAAGGTGGATTCAAGCTCTTCTCTGGAGGAAACCTGGAGCTGGAACAGTGAGGCAGCATTTCCGGCCAGAAACTCCTTCTCCTGGACCACCTGTTCCTGGTGGTCGTACAAAACAGCCCGGAGCTTGATGCGGGAGCGGGGCGTGTCGAACTCGTTCACGGCCCGGCCCTCAACCACAAACAGCTGCCCTATGTCGTCGTTGCTTACAAAGTACTGCCGTACATTCTCCAGGGAGATGTCCCGGACGTCTTCTTCTGAGAATGCTTCTATCATGAGCACTTCTTCAGTATCCCTTTCTGAACTGATAAACGGGATGTAGACATGTTCGGCGATTCTGGGCAGAGTCACGTACAGGCTGCCGGCAATGATTAAAAGCAGCAGCAGGACTGCACCTATTTTTATAAGCCTGGAAGTGTCAGTGGGGCCTGTTTTTTCCTGCGGGGTGTCCTCAACGTGCTTGTCCTCCTGGAACTGTTGCTCCCGGGAAGAATCCGCGGCTTCCCGACTCGATTTTTCGACACCGGGAGACTTATCAGGATAGATGTCTTCATCTCCATCCGGGAAGGGAAGTGTAAAGACATGCCTGCAACGGATGCAGCGGACTTTGAGGTTCTTCTGGAGCCGGGAGTCGTCAAAGCGGTACTTGGTACTGCAATTGGGGCATTGTACTGTCATATCTGGTTCTCATACATCAGCAGCTTCTATTTCATATGGATCAATTGTGTAAATGCCTGGAAGATTTCTGTATTTTTGAGCCATGTCCAGGCCGTAGCCTACAAGATAGCCTTTTTGTACACGAAAGCCGCAGAAGTCCACATTAACCGGCAGTGTTCTTCGCTCGTGTTTGTCTATGAGGGCACAGATCCTCACAGATCGCGCTCCCCGGGACCGCAGCATGCGGCTAAAGTAATACAATGAAAGCCCGGTATCAACTATATCCTCCACCACCAGCACATTTTTGTCCCGGACGTCGCTGACCAGGTCGCATTCCACGGATACTTCACCTGAGGATGCAGTACCGTCTCCGTAGCTGGAAAGGCGTACAAAATCCATCTCCATGTCAATATCCAGGCAACGCACCAAGTCGGCAAAAAAGACAAAAGCCCCTTTAAGCACACATACACCCAGGACTTTTTCCCGGCCGTAAAAAATGGAGACTTCCCGGCCCAGCCCCTGTATGCGCTTTGCTATCTCATCCGGGGTAAAGATCTCTCGCAAATTCAAGGCGCAGTCCTTTTTTACATCTCCATAAGCATGGCTATCTCATCGCAGTCGGGGAACCTGGGGCAGTTGAGACAGTCAGCCCATACCTTCTGGGGCAGCATGTCCTTGCTGATTTCCTTGAAACCCTGTCTGGCAAAGAATTCCGTTTGATAGGTGAGGGTGAAAACCCTGTAGATTCCCAATGTCAAGGCCTCGCTGAGGCAGGCCTCAACCAGCCTTCCCCCCCATCCCATGTGCCGGATACTGGATACTGTAGCCAGGGAACGTATCTCGGACAGATTGTCCCAGACTATGCTCAGGGCGCAACAGCCCAGTATGTTGTTGCCGGGATCGTCGGTAACCACAAAATAGTCTCTCAGGTGGCTGTATAGGTCACTGTAAGAGCGCGGCAGGAGCAGATCCTGCCTGGAACATTGCATGAGAATTCCGTGGATGGATTTAACATCCCCGATTCTGGCTTTGCGTAAATACAGCTTGTCCAATTTAATCCGCCAGCAGCCGGTCCAGTTCTTCCTGCAGGGTTTCATAGTCCACGAGACTGTCATGGACCTCGGCCAGGTTTCCCTGGGCATCATATATCAGGGTGTAAGGTATGCCGGTGATGTTGTAGGCATCCATGACATCCTGGGATGATATATACACCGGATAGTTCATGTTTTTTCGTTCCATGAACGGAGGGACAGCCTGGGGGTTGAAATCGAGGGAAATGCCTATGATGCTTACACTATCCTGACTGTAATCCTGCCTGATCTTAACCAGGTCGCGGATTTCCGCCCTGCAGGGAGCACACCAGGTGGCCCAGAAGTTAAGGACCAGCACCCTCCCTTTTTCATCTGCAATAAGATTCTCAATTCCGTCCGGGTCCACTCTTTCGGGTGCAGGGTTGTCATCTGCCGTGACTGCCAGGGGCAGAGCCATTAGCAGAACCACACAGATACTTGCAGAAACGACCGTAACCTGAAGATTTTGAAAGATTCCCCGGCAGTATTGTTTGTGCATGACCTACTCCGAACAAAGTTTGCGGGCAAGTTTGACCGCGGACACAGCATCCAGGGCAAAACCATCAGCCCCTATTCTGTCGGCATAAGCCTGGGTGACCACGGCACCGCCTATCATTACCTTGCATTTTAGTCCCTCCTTGTGCAGAAGCTCCACGCAATCCTGCATTTTGACCATGGTGGTGGTCATGAGGGCGGACAGGCCGATGACCCTGGCCTTATGTCCCCTGGCCTGATTTACTATTTCTTCCGCCGGGATGTCTATGCCCAGATCCACCACGTTGAATCCATAGTTCTTGAGCATCAGGCAGACGATGTTTTTGCCTATGTCGTGGATGTCCCCCTCCACTGTGGCCATGATAACCGTCGGACCCTGCTCCTGTTCGTCCTGCTGCATGAGGGGCTGCAGATATTCAAATCCCTGTTTCATGGTCTCGGCGCTTAATATAAGCTGAGGCAGAAACAGTTCGCGCTTCTCATATTTTTCACCGACAGTGTTGATGGCCGGAATCATTTCGCCGTCCACCAGTTGAAAGGCCTGGCTGCCGGACTGGATCTCTTTTTCCAGAAGAGGGACTATGCTGTCCTTTTTCCCCCGGATGACGGCTTCCTGGATGGAGGATGCGAAGTCTTCGCCTTTCTGGTCCCCGGGCGAATGCATTTCCCCGGACTCCCATCCGGCGTAGCGCATGGTGAACTCCTGGGCCTGGCTGTCATGTCCCATGAGGGCATTGCAGACGTCCATGGCTTCCTGCATGCGGGTCGAGCGTGGGTCTCCGATGAAGGCGTTGAGGCCTGCCCCGGCGCACATGCTGAAGAAGTGGGCGTTCATGAGTTCCCGGGCCGGCAGACCGAAGGATATATTGGAAAGCCCGGCCAGAGTGGCCAGCCCCCATTTTTCACGGCAGTACCTTATGGTTTCCAGGCAGTCCATGGCCGCCCGGGGGTGTGAGGAGACGGTCATGATGAGCACATCCACGATGATGAGCCTGCGGGGTATGTTCAGCCTGTCTGCCCTTTGCAGGAGATCCTCGATGATCTGCAGGCGCTCTGAGCTGTTTTTGGGCATCCTGCCTCCGCTTAAGGGCAGGAGGATGAAAGGAGCCCCGAAGTCGCGGCAGATGGGCCCCAGGCGTTCCATCTTGTCCTTTTCTCCGCTGATGGAATTTACCAGGGCGCTGCCTGGATACTCCAGAAGGGCATTGTGAATGGCCTGGGTATTGCTTGAATCTATGGCCAGAGGGGAATCGTATCTGGATACCAGTTCACGGCAGAGCGCTGGCAGAACCTTTTCCTCTTCCACCATGGGCGCGCCCACGTTGACATCCATGATCCGGGCCCCGGCACTGAACTGTTCTTCGGCAATCTCCAGGGCCCGGCTAAGGTCAAATCCCTGCAGCTGGGCAGCCAGGTCCTCCTTGCCAGTGGGGTTTATCTTTTCCCCGATAAGTACAGGTGCAAACTGGTCGCCAAAGGGCAGTGTCCTGCTTCTGGAGGTAAGGACTATGCCCGGCTGCTCTGTGGGAGTGCCCGGCTTGTAAGAAGCACTGGCAGTCATGTTTTTCAGGGCCTTGATGTGCTCCGGGGTAGTCCCGCAGCATCCTCCCAGGAACATGGCTCCCATGTCCACAAAGACCCGCAGTTTGTCCGCGAATTCCTGGGGTCCTACCTTGAAAACTGTTTCCCCGTCCTCCAGTACCGGGATTCCGGCGTTGGGCTGAATGAGAAGAGGAGTGCAGAGCCTTGGCTGCATGGCCTGCACCAGGGGGACGAATTCTTCCGGGCCGCAACTGCAGTTGATGGCGATTATGTCAGCGCCCAGATTCTGCATTGTGTCCACGAACACTTCCGGAGAAGTCCCGGTAAGGCTGGTACCTTTTTCAAATGTCATGGAAATGGCCACGGGCAGGCTGGATTCCGAGCGGGCAGCCATGACCACTGCCCGGGCTTCTGCCAGATCCAGGTGGGTTTCCCCCAGGATCAGGTCGGCACCGCCCCGGGCCAGGCCGCGAACCTGCTCTTTATAAGCCTTAAGGATTTTATCAAAGGTCATATCCCCCAGGGGAGCCAGCATCTTGCCGGTGGGACCGATGCTGCCGGCCACGAAGCCGTTTTCCCCGGCAGCCTGTCTGGCTATCCCGGCCATTTTTTCGTTGAATTTTTCCGCGTCCAGGCCGGGGTCCAGCTTGAAGCTGCTCCCGCCGAAGGTATTGGTGGTAATTATCCCTGCTCCTGCCTGGAGATAAAGGGAGTGTATTTCGCGGATGGCCTCCGGGTTTTCCTGTCCGAAGAGTTCCGGGGAGTAACCGGGCTTGAGCCCCCTGGACTGCAGCAGGGTTCCCATGCCACCGTCAAAAATGCCGATTTTATTGCTGGATAAAAATTTTCTGAATTGCATTCAAATGCGTATATACTTATTCCGGTTCAAGGTAAAGTAAAGTTTTGCAGGCCTGTATTGCCAATGCATGTATATAATTTACCTGTTGAAAAGCATTGATAAAGAATGATAAAAGATTTATAAAATCATTTCTGTACCAGTAATGAATCAGTTATTATGCGAGGGTCATCCTGTTTCTGGTTTGAAGAAAAACTTAAACCTGTGTTGAGAGCACAGTCCGTGATAGACATAAGTATGGCTGAAGAAAAAAAAGAAAAAACAGATACATCTGTGGCAGCTGAAGAAAGCCGGCTGGATGAAAAGAAAGTGGCCCAAAAGCTGGAAAATGCCGTGGGTAAAGAGGTCAGTCCCCTGCCCAGCAATGTTCCAGTGCCCATGGACGCCCTGCGCATCTACCTGCGTCAGGTGGGCACTTTTCCCACCATGTCCGCGGAAGAAGAGTTCGAACTGGCCAGGAAGTTCAGGGATGAGGGCAACCAGGACGCTGCCTTTATGCTCATTACCTCCAACCTGCGCCTGGTGGTCAAGATCGCTATGGAGTTTCAGCGAAAATGGATGAAAAATGTCCTGGACCTGATCCAGGAGGGCAATGTAGGGCTTATGAAGGCCCTGAAAAAATTTGATCCGGACAAAGGGATCAAGTTTTCCTATTATGCCTCGTTCTGGATCAGGGCCTATATCCTGAAATTCATCATGGACAACTGGCGCATGGTCAAGGTGGGCACCACTCAGGCCCAGCGCAAGCTTTTCTACAATCTGAGCAAGGAGAAGCAGAGGCTGGAATCCCTGGGGATAACCGCGGATGCGGATGCCATATCCCAGAGCCTGG
>PWFB01000170.1 GCA_003553695.1 Desulfonatronospira sp. | reverse complement strand
GGACCTTTTCAACAATCCTGAAACCAGCAGAATATTTCGGGAAATGGAAAGGGAATTCGCAAGGCACGGAGTGCGTTTCGATCGCGAATTCATGAACAATATGTTTTTTCCCGGAGGCGGAAGGGGGCGTTTCACAGGGGGTGTGTTCATCTTTACTTCTGGAGGCGCCAGGAACTACCAGACATTTGGCGGGAACGGCCCCAGGCTGGGAGGCCAAGGGCGTTACCTGGATCTGGACCGGGTGAAGCCCCGAAAATCCAAGGAAGGCTTTTTCAAAAAACTCAGTCGCAAGGTGCGGGATATCTTCCTGGAATCCGGGAAGGGGGCTCCAGAACAAAATAGTCTGGAGCAAAAACAGGCAAAGGATTTGCGCTACAACGTAACCATTGCACCGGAAGAAGCCCGGTTGGGAACGGAGCTGAACCTGGCCTATACCAGGGGAGACAGGCGCGTGAAGTTGGAAGTCAAGGTTCCGCCGGGCACCAGGGAGGGCATGGTCCTGCGGGTAAGAGGAAAGGGCCTGGAAGGCGGCCCGGGAGAGCAACCGGGCGATCTATATTTGCGGGTGCACATCAGCAAGGATTGAGATCCTCTCATGGCTGATTCCAGAGTAATTATTCATTCAAAGATCCAGTAAATAGTCGTGCAGTGTTAAGGTTTTTCTTAAAAACAAGTATGATAAGGTAAGCATAACTTCTTAGAATTGCATGAAATAAATGTTATTGATGAAGAGTTCAGGCTTGGCTCACAATTTTTTTTCTGCTTCACCTTTGAACTGTATGATACGGCTTTAGTAGTAATACCAAACAGGTCCTCTTTTTGAGCATAGTCCTGGTCAAAGAGTCTATCAGCCTCACCTTGCAGCTAGTAATCCTTGGTCAGCTTTCCAGTGGTTACAAAAAGGGTCTTGAGCTTGCCCAGCAGGTGCCATTACTGCCTTGATTGCCTGTCTGAGCCAAAGGAGGTCAAGTTCACCTGGGTTCAACGTCCAGCCATTTATTTGTAAGGACCCAAGGGGGGAAGTAACAATATTCGGGAAGGTTCAGGTCAGGCCTTGAGGTTGCGCCGGATCAGCGGCCATTGTCACCCGGTGCCTGATCTGCGAAGTGATGTCGGTGCCCCGGTATGTACCTGAAACAGGCATGGTGTTTTCCGGTTCAGGGGCGGCAGCCAGGGGGATGTGCCGGTCCGAGGCGGCCAGACCATGGGTCGGATCATAGCCCCTCCATCCTGCTCCCGGAAGATAAACTTCAGCCCAGGCATGGAGCTCGGCTTCATAAACCTCCGGATCACCCTCCTGATATCCGCTGACCAGCCTGGAGGGGATCCCGCATACCCTGCACATGTCCATAAACAACGCAGCCAGGTCCCTGCAGGAACCCTTTCCGTGGCGCAGCAGATCCAAGGGATCAATAATGCCCGGCTCAGATCTCTCAACTCGCTGAATATTGCCGGCTATCCATGTATTGACTGATGCCAGAAAAGCAAGGGTGTCCCCCTGACTGGACTTCAGGCAGGAATCTGCTGTGCTGCTGACCAGATCAGCATTATTCCCGGCTCCGGACATCCTTTTCAGGCTGGAGCCCAGAGCCTCCCGCTCATGAGGCCCTAAGGAGATGGGCAGGGTTGTGGACCCTTCAGGCAGATAAAAATCAAAGGGATTGTCCCGCAGGGTCTTTATCCCGAGGTAGCTTTCAATAAGCAGGCTGCTGTGCAGCCCCTCGAACCAGGCCAGGGCAAAGGAGTTGCCCCACAGGTCCAGTCCCCTGGAAAAACCTGCTGGAGCAGGAACTATTTCCAGCTGGTGCTCGATTATCCTCTGGGTCCCGTCGCAGCGTGGAAAAAGCCTGAGAATATGGGGTTCAAGAAATACAGGGCCGGAAAACTCATAACGGGTTGTGTGGTTTACAGAGTAAATCACCCGGAAGAACCGCCCATGCTTTTTCTCCCGGGCCGGGTTTTTTTCTTGACCATGGTCAGCCTGGAGGCCACTTCGTCAATCCATTCCGATGGCAGCTCCTGAATCAAGGCGCGCAGCCTTTCCTGCCACCAGTTGGATATTTCGCGCAGTTCATCCTTCTGGTAGCGGTGCTCCACCAGCTGGCTGCTGTTTTTGTAGTACAGGACCACATCCACCGGGAAATCCACATCCGAGGCGCTGATGCGGGTTGAGTCAAATGCCAGGCAACCCACTTTCAGGGCCAGAGGGAGGTTGTCGCTGTACTTGAGGGTCCGGTCCAGGATGGGCTTGCCGTATTCGCTTTCCCCGATGATATGGTAAGGGGTGCCCTGGGTTATGATTACCCAGTTCCCTTCCGGGTATATCAGGAAAAGCTGGTGCTGGGCATCGTTTTGGAGCTGTCCCCCCATGAGGATGTGGATGTCGAAGCGCAGCCCCCCCTGTTCAATATATTGTTTGTCCTCGTGGGACACCTGTCTCATCTTTCCGGCCAGGGCATTGACCGCCTTGTACATCTTGTCGAAGGGCTCATCCATGCTGGACATCTCTTCGTCAAAATAAGTCATGACCTTGTCCCTGACGGAACGCAGACCGGAAGCCATCATGAAAAAGGCCCCCAGGCCGTTGTCAAAATTACAGGTACTGATTTTCTGGGCAGTGGTCAGCTTGTTGCCGGCCATTATCCTGGTGTCGGCAATGGCCACCAGACCCTCCTCTACCGTGATTCCAAGGCAGAATGTCATCTAAGTTCAATGCTCCGGTTAAAGATGATACAGGTTTAATTATGGGAAAACTGACTATCACTGCTCAGCACTCTGGTCAATGGCCGGAATTCTGGAGAAAAAGGTGTCGAATATGGCCTTTCCCAGATGGTTGATTCTGGCCTGGATATCGTCGGTGAATTCGTGCAGGCCCTGTTCAAATATCTCTTCAATGGTGTGATAGGAAAGCCCTGCACATATCTGGCCCATCTGCAGCTCCGCCGGGTTGGTGAAGTATCCGATGCGGGTACCCGTGATTTCATGCAGGCTGATCTGGGCTTCTGTCAGGCAGTACAGAATTGACCTGGGAAAATCATGATCAAGGATGAGAAATCGGACAACATCAGTAGGACTTATCTTGCCGAATGCATGACGATAAGCCTGAAATCCCCCTACAGCCCTGAGCAGCGCCCCCCACTGGGCGTAATCAAGAGTGGAACCCACGTGAGCTATGCTGGGCAGAAGCATGAAATACTTGACATCAACGATGCGCGAGGTCTTGTCCGCCCTTTCCAGCATTCTGCCCATGCGGAAAAAGCGCCAGGCCTCATCCTGGGCCATTATGTCCCAGGCAATTCCACCGATCATCAGGTTTCGCCATTTTACCTCGGCACAGAATTTTTCCGGATCATTGATGATTTTTCTGGGATTTCTGCAGGCCTGGACCGAGTAATGGTAAAAAACGTTTATGGCCTCCCACATTTCCGTGGGGATGGTGTCCCTGATGGCAAAGGCGTTCTGCCTGGCTGCAATGAGACAGGACAGAATGGAGTTGGGGTTTTTTTCATCTGCGGTTAGAAAATGGATGACATTTTCCTTGCTTTCCTGTGCATACCTGGCTTCAAAATCAGAGTGGTCACCGGTGGTGATCACCAGGGGCTTCCACTGTTCTCCAAACTGGCCGGGTACGTCCAGAGTCAGGTGCCAGTTCACATCCAGGAACCTGGCGATATTGCTGGTCCGTTCAAGATATCTGCTCATCCAGTATATTGAGTCGGCGTCTCTGCTAAGCATCTGGAGTACTCCTTTGAACTTTATTTCATGTTAGTTTTCATCCGGAAACGGTTCTTTTTCCCTTTGGCGGCGTCAATCTGCACAATTATTCGTCAACGCATTAAGATACGCCTCCTCATAATTGCTTGATTTCCTTGCCAAATGAAAAAAAATTCCTCGTTGCCGGAAAGAAAACCACCAGTTTCAGCATCCGGAAATAAAGAATTTCCGGATGGAAACATGTTAACTGCTTAAAACCCAGGTGTCCTTGCTCCCGCCGCCCTGGGAGGAATTGACCACAAGGGACCCCCTGGTCAGGGCGACCCTGGTCAGGCCGCCTGGAATGACCTGGATATCCTCCCCGTAAAGGATGTAGGGCCTTAGATCCACGTGCCTGCCTTCAAAATGGTCATTCACTATAACCGGACATCTGGACAGGGAGATGGTGGGTTGGGCTATGTAGTTCCTGGGATTCTGCCTGATTTTCCCGGCGAATTCCTCCTGCTGGGTTCTGGTGGAAGCAGGGCCGATGAGCATCCCGTAACCTCCTGACTCGTTGGCGGCCTTGACCACCAGCTTGTCCAGGTTTTCAAGGACATGGTCGAGCTGTTTCTTTTCTCTGCAGATATAGGTGGGTACATTGGGGATTATTGGGTCTTCACCCAGGTAATATCTGATAATTTCCGGAACATACGCGTAAACGGCCTTGTCGTCGGCAACTCCAGTACCCGGGGCGTTGGCCAGGGACACTCTCCCCTTTTTGTAAACCTCCATTATTCCCGGCACTCCAAGCAGCGAATCCCGGCGGAATACCCTGGGGTCCAGAAAGTCTTCTCCAATGCGTCTGTAGATTACGTCCACCCGGACCAGACCTTTAGTGGTCCTGGCATGGACATAACCCTCATGAACCACCAGGTCAGCCCCTTCTACCAGGGTCATGCCGGTCTGCTGGGCCAGGAAGGAATGTTCAAAATAAGCAGAATTGTAAATCCCGGGAGTAAGCAGGGCCACACTGGGTCTGCCCAGACCTGCCGGGGCAATGGAGTAGAGCATGTCCAGGAGCAGGGAGGGATAGTTGTCCACTGAACGTACCCCGGACTCCACAAAAACCTGGGGAAAAGTCTTTTTAAGGACCTGCCTGTTGGCCAGGACATAGGAAACGCCTGATGGTGAGCGCAGGTTGTCCTCCAGGACCATGAAGTTTCCTGATTCGTCCCTGACCAGGTCGGTTCCAGTGATATGGTTCCATATGTTCCGCGGGGGATCAAGATCACGGCAGACAGGGAAGTATCCGGCCGAGGTTTCAATTATTTCCCGGGGAACAATGTTGTCCTTAATTATCTTCTGCTGGTGGTAAATGTCATCCAGAAAAAGATTCAGGGCGAGAATCCTCTGCTTCAGGCCTCTTTCCAGGTGTTCCCAGTCCCTGGCTTCGATTATTCTGGGGATGATGTCGAAGGGAAATATTTTTTCCGTTCCCTGCTCATGGCCATATACTGAAAAGGTAATGCCCAGATCAAAAAAGACTTTTTCCGCTGCCGCCTGCCTGGTAAGCAGTTCCTCAGGCTCCAGTGACTGAATTTTGTCCACCAGGAGTCTGGTTCCGGGCCTGGGGCTCACGGATGAATCAAACATTTCATCGAAAAATGAACCAGTATCGTATCCATTAAAGTTCAAACCGGAATTCATGACTCTATTCCTTAATTTTCCCAAATGTTCTGAAAAACTATGGCTCGACTTACATTGTCCTTGTACAAAAAAAGGGCTTACAGCTATTAAGCCATAAGCCCTTGAAATTTATGGTGCCGAGGGACGGAATCGAACCGCCCACACGGGGATTTTCAGTCCCCTGCTCTACCGACTGAGCTACCTCGGCTTAGCGCCTTAAAGAAGTGATTATTTATCTGAGACTCTTATTTTTTGCAAGTTTTTTTTGCCAAAATTTCAAATTTACTTTTATTCCGGCTCAGGTTATATGACCGATTTAAGTAGTTTAAGCGTTCGAATTCAAGCCCTGCCTTTTAAAGGTAAGGGTTTGCAGGTCATCTTTCATCCGGAAAATCATAATTTAGTAAGGAGAGTGCAATGGTTTCCATAATCTGGCTCGGGTTATGTTATCTTCTGGGTTCTTTACCCTTTGGAGTCCTTGTGGCTAACAATTTCTGCCGGGTTGATCCCCGTCAGCAGGGCAGTAAAAACATCGGCGCCACAAATGTGGCCAGACTCTGCGGTTTCAGGTATGGGATAGCGGTTCTTGTGCTTGATCTGCTCAAGGGCTTTATTCCGGTGTGGATTGCCATGCAGTTTTCCACGTCTGCCATCTTTATCTCCCTGACCGCCCTGGCGGTAATAATCGGACACATGTATTCCGTTTTTCTTTACGGCGAGGGAGGAAAGGGAGTAGCTACCACTGTGGGCGTGTTCCTGGCCCTTTCAACCACGGTGACTGCCTGGGCGGTGGGCATCTGCCTGGCCGTCGTCTACCTGACCGGCTACGTAGCCCTGGGCTCACTGGCTCTGGTAACCGCGGCTCCTGTGCTGTTTCTGCTCACAGGCAACTTCGGATATATCCTGGTGTCCCTGATAATCATGGCCCTTGTTTTCTGGAGGCACGAGGAAAATATCCACAGGGTGCTTACCGGACAGGAAAGCAGCTGGCGCTGCAGCTC
>PWFB01000094.1 GCA_003553695.1 Desulfonatronospira sp. | reverse complement strand
AGCACCAGCAGCCCGCCCAGGGCATTCTTCATCACTGCAAGCAGCACAAGCACGGCATATGAATGATTGACTGCGCTTTGCTTCTTTGGCCTTTTTTCAGCAGCGAAATAGTCCTCCGGTATCCTGGCCACCAGCCAGGGTGCGGCTACCAGAAAAAGGGCGAAAACGGCTGCAGATGCCGCAGTCAGCCACCATAAGAATGCCTCGTGGGCCTGAATCCATTCAACCATGGCCGGTATTTATCTTGTCCGTCTTCTGCTGTAAACATGTCGCAGCGCCATAAGTACAAGGGTAATGGCGGTCAGGGGCAGGACTGCATACAGCATCAACGCATTGAATCGCAGCAGGGCATCGTGGTGGGATGCAGCCTGAAGGAGGTAAAGAATATAGGCCAGATAATATCCGAAAAACAATGCTCCCTCGGGCCTGCTGACCAGACCGTTGGTAAAAAATACAGGCAGACATGCCAGGGCAACGGCAATCATCACCGGCAGATCAAAGCCGATGACTGCAGAAGAGACGGCAATGCCAGCAGGAGCAGTTATGCCGGCCAGCCCGAGTACCCCCAGGAGATTGAAAATATTGCTGCCGATGATATTGCCGACAGCTATATCACGCTCGCCGCGAAAAGCAGCTACTATGGAAGTTGCTGCCTCAGGCAGGGATGTGGCAGCAGCCACAACTGTCAAGCCTATGATCAACTCGCTGACCCCCATATAGTGGGCAATGGACACCACACTGTCCACCAGCCAGTGGGAACCGAGCACCAGAAGGACCAGACCTCCCAGAACAAGGCCTGTGTCTTTGGGCCAGCCGCTTGTCAGCCATGGCCTGGACCCGTTCCTGCCGCCGGGCAGCGGTGCAGGCTCGTCAATGTTTTTTCTGCGGCCGCAGCTTACCAGGAACCACAGATAGACCACCAGACCAGTCATCAGCAGACAGCCATCCAAACGACTTATCATTCCATCCAGAGACAAAAGCAGGACTGCCACTGAAAGTATTACCATCAATGGTACATTAAACCGGACCAGCCGATGGGAAACCGCCAGAGGCAAAATGAGTGCGGACAGACCCAGGATAAAAAGCACATTAAAGATATTGCTGCCCACCACGTTGCCCACTGCTACACTCCCCTGGCCGGAAATGGCTGCTTTGACGCTTACAGCAAGCTCAGGAGAACTTGTGGCCAGGGCCACGACTGTCAGCCCAATAACAAGCGGAGACAGGCCGAGAAAGGATGCCAGCCTCGAGGCTCCCCTTACCAGGGCTTCTGCTCCAATAATCATCAGAAACAGTCCAAGAACAAAGATGAAAAATGTCATTTCCGGATAAAGATCTTTCGTTATACCAGCATCTGACCTGATGGTCCTCAGAAGCATGCGTCTATCGAATTTCTTTCAAGATTGAAGTCGCTGGCACTTTCTGTATATTGTATGTGCGCAATAAATACAAGATTCCTGCTGAATCTTTTGCAGCAAATTCATTTTATGAACAATTATCCATTAGATATTGGCAGCTAACCAACTGGCTGCGGACGGTACGTCCAGTAAGTCACCGCCGTGAAACTCCTGAAGATGGGGCATACTTTGGTTTTTGTTGAAAGCGGACAGCAGGTCCTGGATATGCTCAGGGAAAACGACTTTGACTGCATCCTCATGGACATTCAGATGCCGGTCATGGATGGAGTGAAGGCGATCCGGACTATTCGTTCATCAGCCGAGTTTGGGGAAAATAGTAGTATCCCCATAATCGCCATGACCGCCTATGCCATGCATGGAGACCGGGAGAAGTTCCTTAAGGCCGGCATGGATGACTATCTGGCCAAGCCAGTTCAGCAAGAGGACCTGGATAGAGTGCTTAAAAAGCATTGTGGCTGATAAACGACTTGAGTGTATCCTATGGCTATGGCCATGGCATAGTCCTTTCCATTTATTCTGAAGACTGCCGGAAGAAAACTTGCACCTATCATATCGTGTACCACCTAAATCAGCCATATCCTTAGTTCACGATAGCAATGAAAACACCATTGACTTTTGTCACGTGACACGCTACGCTGTCCTCAATGATCAAGACCTTTGCAGATAAGCATACCAGGTCCTTGTATGAAACGGGAAAGTCGAAGAAACTGCCTTCAGATATTCTCAGAAGGGCCTCAAGGAAGCTGGAATATGTAAATCTGGCCAGTTCTCTTGATGACCTTAAAGTACCCCCTGGAAACAGGTTGCACAAACTTGCAGATGATAGTGAAGGACAGTATTCAATAGCTATAAATGATCAGTGGCGTATCTGTTTCCGGTTTGAAGGTGGCGACGCTTTTGATGTAGAGGTTTGCGATTACCATTAACAGGAGGTAAACTCATGACTATCAACAATACTGGAATAAAACGCAGACCTTCCCACCCTGGTGAGATGCTACGCGAAGATTTCATGCCTGATTATGAATTGAATGTTTCGGCACTGGCGAAAGCACTGGGGGTTTCACGTCAGTCGATTAATGAACTCGTACTGGAGCGGAGAGCAGTCAGTCCTCAAATGGCGATTCGGCTTGGCCGGTTGTTTGGAAACTCAGCAGAATTCTGGCTGAATGCGCAACGGGCGGTTGATCTGTGGGAAGCTGGTCAGGCGCTCAAATCCGAAGTGGCAAGAATTCGTCCGCTAAATGCCGCATAACTGATCACAACAGTATGAAGGCTTTTTGCAGCTTCTTCTGTTATGGCTCACAGGAGGATTCTGAATGAAGCCAAGAATCAGCATGGTTACTCTGGGCGTCAGTAACCTGGTAGAGTCGGTCCGCTTCTATGAGCAGGGTCTTGGCCTGCCGAGGATGGATTCACCGCCAGAGGTCGCGTTCTTCACACTCAATGGGAGCTGGCTTGGCCTATACGGGCGGGAATCGCTGGCGGAAGACGCAGGGGTGCCTGCAGACGGCACCGGGTTCGCCGGCTTCACGATTGCGCATAACGTGGATTCGGAGGCGGCAGTTGACGAACTCATGGAACAGGCGGTCGGATGACCATGCGTTTCCTCGTAGACGAAGATCTGCCACGATCACTCGCTGGTGCACTCCGGGCGGCCGCTTGAGTTGCAAACGTGAACAATAAGATTATCCCCGCTGTTTATACCATTGGTTATTCTCCCCATAGCCTGGATGATTTCCTGTGTATCCTGCAGAAGTATGCTGTCACGGTCCTGGCTGATGTCAGGTCAGCACCTTACAGTTCATACAGGCGGGAGTTCAATTACACAAATCTTAAGAAAATCCTGCCGGAGCAGGGCATCCTGTATGTGTTTCTGGGCAGGGAGCTTGGGGCCAGGTATGAGGACGGGTCAGTCTATATTGACGGCCGGGCCGATTATGACAGGATTGCCGGGCATCATCTCTTTCATGAAGGCATGAGCCGGCTGAAAGAATTGGCCGGAAATAACACGGCGGCCCTGATGTGCGCGGAGAAGGACCCTCTGACCTGTCACAGGGCGGTTCTCATCTCCAGGCACCTCAAGAGCCGGATCAAAGTCCTGCACATATTGCCGGACGGAAGCCTGGAACCGCATGATCACACAGAGACAAGACTGCTTAAACTTTTTGAACTGGACCAGCCGGAACTGCCAGGTGTAGGGAGATCCCTTGAAGCCAGACTTGAGCTTGCCTATACAAAACAGAGCAAAAAAATCGCTTATATAGCCAAAGAGTGAGGCTGCAGCCTGGCTCAGATACACGTAATAATATATATATTCAATCTCCTGATTAATCATGACCACAAAAAATAGATTCCGGGGCTGTCTTGCCGGCTTGGCAGCCGGTGATGCCGTGGGCACCACCGTGGAGTTCATGCCCAGGAGCGGCTTTGAGCCGCTCAGGGATATGGTCGGGGGAGGACCGTTCAATCTGGGTCCGGGTCAGTGGACTGACGATACCTCCATGACCCTGTGCCTGGCAGAGAGCCTGGTTGAAAAGAGCGGGTTCGACGCCCGGGACCAGATGGAAAGATACTGCAGGTGGATGGAAACCGGATACCTGAGCAGCACCGGTTCCTGCTTTGATATCGGCAGTACCGTGGCCACGGCTTTGCAAAGATACCTGAAAACCGGTGAGCCTTACTCCGGTTCAACTCATCCCAGGTCGGCAGGCAACGGTTCCATCATGCGCCTGGCTCCCATACCCATGAATTATTACCCTGACATAAATCTGTCCGAAAGCATGGCCGGGGAAAGCTCCAGGACAACCCACGGGGCAGAGGAATGCATCGATGCTTGCAGGCTCTTGGCCAGAATGACGGTCAGGGCTCTATCAGGGCGGAGCAAAGAAGAAATACTCCTGGCGGACAGGGACTCTTTTTCGGGAAGCCAAAAAATTGTGGCCATTGCCAGGGCAGGGTACCTGGAAAAGGATGAGTCGGATCTTTATGGAACCGGGTACGTGGTCCAGAGCCTGGAAGCGGCCCTTTGGTGTTTTGCCGGGTCCGTTTCATTCAGAGATGCAGTCCTGCGGGCCGCCAATCTAGGAGACGATGCAGACACCACAGCGGCTGTCTGCGGTCAGCTGGCCGGGGCATATTACGGCCTTGACGGCATACCCCGGCACTGGACTGAGAAACTGGCCATGAAGGAAAAAATCCTTGAACTTTCGGACAGGCTATACTCAAAAAAGACACCTGGTGAGTAACCTTGAAAACGACAGAGAAGATAAAGGCAAATATGATAAAGCAGTTGGTTGTAAGGCGAAGAGCCATCTGGACTGGTCGGAAAGCATTGCTGTTGGCTCCAGGACCTTACAACCATCATTTCGAGGCCGTAAAGGGCTTTTTAAGCCCAAAAACGGCTATTTATGGAATAGTCAGGCCCGACCCGGAAGAGAGACGGAATTTGATTATGGTGCAAAGACGGAAACTTCGTATCTGCTGAATATGCTGTCGCGGGTGATGATACACAGGTTTTCCAGCCGGGCCTGAGCGATAATCATCCTGTCAAAGGGGTCTCGATGGTGCACTGGCAGACCGCCTGCGGCATACGCATGATCAGCAGTGATGGATAAAAGCTCAAATCCCTGGTTTTTGATAACGGGATAAAAATCAGTAGAAAATACCAGTTTCCCAAGCGCCTGCTTGATCCGCATTTCCCAGATCACGGCAGCACTCACAACAATCAGATTGCCGGGATCAGCTATGGCATTTCGTTCAGCATCGTTGAGGCTGGGACTATCGTCCAGCCACCACAGCAGCACATGTGTGTCGAGAAACAGATTCATCTATCCACCATGCCGAATGCTTCAGAGATATCATCTGGAAGCACATCAAAATCATCAGCGATTTTTATTTTTCCTTTTAAAGCCCCGGGCTGTCGCGGCTGCTGGTTATTCTCATACTTGATAATTCGGGCTACCGGCTTTCCAGCCTTGCCAATAATCACTTCTTCTCCGACCATAACCTTTTCAATCAATGCGGATAATTGAGCCTTGGCTTCGGAAATATTGGTGATCTGCATTTTAAAACCTCCTGTATATAAGTATAGTCTGGCCAGACCAGGTCTAGTTGTCAAGCAGTATGTTGCCAGGATGTGCTTATTGTGGTCGGACCAAGCTAACAGGTTTAAATTTCAGGATATATCTCTAGAACAAGCCTGTTTTCACCGCTTAGAGTGCCCATTATTGCCTCTAAATGGTCATTGTAAGCCCTGCTGGCTCCTTCAACACACAATTACTGGTACCTGTATAAGAAATTAGGCCGGAGCAGGGCATCCGGAATGTGTTTCTGGGCAGGGAGCATGGGGCCGGGCATGAGGACGTGTCAGTCTATATTGACGGCCGGGCCGATCATTTCCTGTTCATCTTTCCTGTGTTACTCAAGGCCTTGCTCATAAAAATCACGCATGGCAACGGACTAAAAAGGACTAAAAAGTTCGAGAAAAGAGATTCAACTTGTTGATTTTATTGACCGGCAGGATCAGTATGGACTGAAATGGATTTGCGGGTGGCGGAGAGGGAGGGATTCGAACCCTCGGTACCCGCTAGGGTACACACGATTTCCAATCGTGCTCCTTCGGCCAGCTCGGACACCTCTCCATCTAATTGCAGGCTTTGTTGAGCGATTTTATTTTCTTGTGCTTTCCTAAGTTTTTCCTGGTTTTCTACAAAATCACTTATGAAAACTTGCTCAACCCATTGCGCTAAGATGAGATCATATAATTGAATCGTATGATTCAGTCAATAGTAAATCACTTCCATTTTTGTTATTATACTATTTATCCACTAAAATAAAGAGGGAGATCCTCATGTGAAAAAAATCAAACAACTACTTGACAAGTAGTTCAAAACCCCAAATAAAGAACTTTAGAACTACTTTTTCCACTCAAAATGGCGGTTCTAAGCGGTAAGGCTTAATATCTAGCAAAAAAAGTACTCTGCTCAAATATTTTCGATATATTGGCTGGGT
>PWFB01000052.1 GCA_003553695.1 Desulfonatronospira sp. | reverse complement strand
GCAATCCCATGACCGCCATGGGCGGATTTGCCCGGCGCCTGGAGGATGTGGCTCAAAATGACAAAGAGCGCAAGTATGCCGGCATCATTCTCAAGGAAATGCGTCGGCTGGAGGAAATACTCAACGACATCGTCGTGTTTTCCCAGGACAGGTGCTGCACAGCTTTTGAACTGCAACAGCCCAGGGAGGTAATTCAGGAAAACCTGGAAAAACACCGGGACCAGCTCACCGGACAAAACATTAAAGCATATCTTGATATAGAATCGGATCTGCCCCGGATTCCCATGGACCGGGAAAAAATCCACCTGATCCTGGACAACCTCATCAGCAATTCCATGCACGCCATGCCTCAGGGAGGAGAAATCAGCCTCACCGCCGGCACCACCACAGCAGAAAGCGGTCAGGGCCTGGTGAGAATAAGCCTGACAGACACCGGACCCGGCCTGCCGGAACAGGTCCTGGAAGTACTCTTTGAGCCCTTCACCACCACCAAGGAACATTCTCTGGGCACCGGCCTGGGCCTGCCCCTGTGCAAAAAAATCATGGAGGAACACGATGGATGGATAGAAGGGGAAAACCTCCCGGACAAAGGTGCGGCATTCTATCTTTATTTTCCATTGTCCCCGGAAAACCAGGCCTGAGCAGTTCCAGATGCTTGATACCTGCAAAATAGCACCGTGATATTTCAGTAAAGCATCAAAGCCATAACCACCTGGTTTTACAGTCCCAAGGTAGAATATGAGATGCACCCCCAACACTCCAATAAACTGTAAGGCTTAGTTTAACCCTTATATGCTTTTCATCCTGACCTTTTTACTGGTCTACCTGGGTATGCACTGCTTCACCTGGGTGCGCTTCTCCGGGCAGTTCGGCTTTTCTTCAAGAGTCAGGCGCGGTGGCTTCCTGCTCTGCCTGCTCCTGGCACTTAGCCCCGTAGCCGCCCATCTCGTCCCTCTTTCCTGGCCGGAACCTGTGGTGTATGTCATATGGCAGGCAGTCTTTACCTGGCTGGGAGTAATATTCTACCTGTTTTTGCTCCAGCTTGCCCTTTTTCTTCTGGAACTAATTATCTGGCCTGTAATGGGAAAAACCGGCCCCGGGTTTTCCCGTAGGGCGGCCTTTGCAATCATCACCATAACCATTATTACCGTAGGCTGGGGATTTATGGAGGCAGCTGGTCCGGTACGGGTAACTGAGTACGAAATGTCTTCGCCCAAAATCGACAATGAACTGCGGGTGGCCTTTTTCTCGGATACTCACCTGGGGGTGCAGAAGTCCATGCAGCGGGTCAAGGACCTGAAACGCCTGGTACAGGCACAGGACCCGGACCTGATCATCCTGGGCGGAGACATATTAAACGACCACCTGGAATGGCTGCAGGAAGAAGCCCGCATCATGGAAGGCATGCAGGCCGACCTGGGCAAGTACGCAGTCCTTGGAAACCATGAGTTTTATGCCGGAGCGCAGGGGTCCAGGGAATTCTTCGCCCGGGCCGGGTTCTCCCTGCTGGAGGACGAGACAGAGAAAATATCCGGGACAAACATAAAAATAATCGGGGTCAGCGACCCGGCCCCTTACAGAAAATTCAGACAGCACCAGGAGAACGTCACCAGGCAGCTGACCAGCAGCCTGGATCCGGACAACTACAACATCCTGGTCAGCCACCGTCCCTGGGGCTTTGAAATCGCCCAGGAAGCCGGAGTGGACCTGCAACTGGCCGGACATACCCATAAGGGCCAGATATTTCCCTTCCGCTTCTTTGTCCGCCTCAAGTACGATCACGTCTACGGCCTGCGCCGTTTAAAAGGTTCCTCACTGATAGTCACCAGCGGAGCCGGCAGCTGGGGTCCGCCCATCCGCGTCCTGGCCCCGCCGGAAATCGTCCTGGTGAAAATCAGCCCCGGCGGGATCAACTGAAGCCTGACTGGTTTTGCCTGGATTTCAAGGCCTGTTCATTTTTCTCTGAATTACGTCGCAAGTCAAGAACCCTCCACAACAAAACCAGAGAGTCATTTTCTAACCTGCTTTTTGAAGGCATCAGCACATTGAAGGCTGGAATCGCTCTCCATATTGTTGTGGCAGATGTTCAAATGCAGGTCGTTTTTTTTCGGACAATAAAATAAGGCCGGGCCATGTAGGCTGACCCGGCCTCAAGTCTACTGTTCAGCTATGCTGGTTTTTGTCGGTTGTCTCTTGTTCTCCAGACTCTCCATGGCACTCCCTGATCTGTTCAGGAGTGCAGTCTTCCGGCCTGTCTTTTAGTTTTTGCGGAAACTCGCATTTCCGGCAATCACATCCCATGGTTGACCTCCTTATTGTTTCTGGTTTGAAGTTTTACTCTTCAGCTCAGGCATTCTATCCAGGGGGGCGGTTAAAAACAGTTGTGCTGATGTTTTCCACCTGTGCAGGCTTTCCAGGTCTACTTCATAGTGCACATAATAACCATGTTTTCTGCCCCGTACCAGCCCGCTGTCCCGTAGGACCCGCAAATGCTGTGATACACTGGCGGGAGTGATTTTCAGTTCCCTGGCCAGCGCATTAACGCACAGACAGTCATTTTTAAGTATCTGCAAAATACGCACTCTGGCAGGCGTTGCCAGCACTTTGAACATATCTGCAAGTTCCTGGGAGTTGGCCATCACTGATCCTTTATTCAAACTATTTAGTATCTGCGCATATAACTAATTAAAATCTTGGTGTCAAGGAATACTTTTTACAGTATAGGATTGAAATAAAGGGCAATGCCCAGAAGGGAGATGAGAACAGCCCCAAGCATGGCCGGCAGGTGATAGAGCCTGGGGCTGATAATGCTTCCGGCCGTAGTTGCTTTGGCCAGCAGATTGCGGGCGAACAGGGCGGCCAGGGCAAAAGAAGCCGTGACCAGGGTCAGGCCAGCCGCCAGAAACACCATGGCCACCAGGCCGGCGAACATAATATCCAGGGTGATGGAGAAGAAAAGTATGAGTGCAGCACCGGGACAGGGCACCAGGCCCACGGCAAGGGCCAGGGAGAGCAGGCTTTTGTTGTCCGCCCGGGTAGAGCAGCATCCGCATTCACCGGCATTTCCGTGCAGCATGGCCCGGCCGGATTTCCAGGCCAGAAAAAGACCCACCAGAAAAATAAGCCCCGCACTTATCTTCTGCATGCGGGCCTCGGCCTGATCCAGCGGTCCCATGCCCCCGGTCTTGAAGATGAAATACACGCCCATTAACAGGATAATGGCTGAAAGTACATGCAGAAAACTCATGACGCTGCCCACCATGAGCCCCTGTTTTATCGAGGCCTTGCGGCTTAAAAAATAAGTACCCACAAAAGCCTTTCCGTGTCCCGGGCCAAGAGCGTGGACCACTCCGTAGGCAAAGGCCAGTCCCAGGTAGGACCAGAAGGCGCTGCCCCAGGGATCTTCACGGATCTGCCGGGCATAAGCCCCGGCCTTCTGGCGTATCTGATGCTGCCAAGCTATTATTCTGGCCATGCTTGCCTGCCCCTTTTCTTTTATCCATTCCGGGACCAGGTCTCCTGGTTGAAACCCTTGTTCCTTTTTTTCTTCGGGTTTTTCCGGGGGAGCCTGAAAAGGGCTCTGGGCAAAGGATGTCCAGGGCGAAAAAAGTATCAG
The DNA here is from genome assembly GCA_003553695.1 of Desulfonatronospira sp. Taxonomy (GTDB): domain Bacteria; phylum Desulfobacterota; class Desulfovibrionia; order Desulfovibrionales; family Desulfonatronovibrionaceae; genus Desulfonatronospira. The sequence continues at coordinate 2,833 of PWFB01000052.1, read as the reverse complement.
GCTTAAAAGCAGTAATGTAAATATTCGAGCAGTCATAGGGGAGTTATGCTCAACTTGATTGCTTCAGGGGTTACCATTCCAAAATAAAATCTCAGAGATGACTTTTTCTGGATGGAGTAGTCGATTGCCCAGGAGGAGAGATCACCTTTGAAGCCGATGTCATCGGGCGGGAAAAATACGTGACAGAAGTAGCTTTCATCGTAAACCAGAATAAAAAGTTCCTGCTTTTCCTGATTTATTTCCATGTCAAAAGGTACAAAAAAGGAGTATATTGCCAGACCGTCCTGAACTTTTACGGAAAAATCCTCGATTTTCGTAGCCGGAATCTTTTCATCCCCCACCATTACCATGGTAAAAAAGTTGTAATGCTTGAGGTTTTCAAAGGTTTCCCGGTAAAGGCGATCCAGTTCCTGGCTGCTTATCTCTCCTTCCTGATCAATATTGTACTGATTGATTATCCAGGAGCTCTGGTACTCGTCGAACATCCACTCCTGCCATATCCCCTTTAGTCCCTGCTCATTGAATTCGATTTCTATTTCCGTTTCCAGAAAGACATGCGGATGGGCAAGAGCCTGGCCGGCGGGTGAGACCTGCATGCCCAGGAACAGCAGTCCTGAAACAATAAGGCACCATCTAGTGTAGTAACAATTTATGATTGATAACATAATATCAACTAATTAAACGATCCTGTTTATAAAAGTCAATCTGATACTATCAGTTTACCCCGGTTGCCCGAAAACTTGTCCTGTGGATACTGACCTGGGGGCATGCTGATAATCAGCCCCTCTCTGGGACTGGGTTTCAAAACCACAGACAGCACGCTGGACTCCCTGGGAAAGGTGTTTTTCCGGATGCAGCACTACCCCGCGTCTCAGCATGGTCATCCGGCATCTCTTTTCTGCCTTGCGCCATGCCACCCTTCTTAGCGTTGTCCCCCTGACATAACTTATTTTTCCAGGTTTCCTCTTAAAGGTGCACTTTCAAAACCTTCTCGACAAAACAATAAACCAGCCTCAAAATGATATTGAAAATTGAATTCAAAATAATTGTTGACAGGTGCACGTAACTTCATTAAGCGACTTCTTATACCAGCTATGCTGGAGCTATCCCGGCAAATGTGTTTTTTGGCCGGCTAAAGTTGAGCCCCCCTTTTTAGCGTCGGCTGTTCAGGAGAAAAGCTCAAATAACTACCCTGTGTTCCTTACCTGATTATTTTTTTTGTTAACTTTCCCGTACTGTAAAATATATAATTATTTTATTTTTGATAATGATTTTTATTTTCTATATCATAAAATTCAGTTTTCTATGATTGCCAGAATTACAGGTTTTTGACCGGGTAAGGTTCGGCAGCCGGCAGAAGCTCTTTTCTAGGGCGATCCCCCCCTGCCTGCAGCTATTTATTCACTTTTACTTCAGGAGATACTTCAATGTTCAGATGGATTTTTACGGCTTTATCAGCAGTTTTGTTTCTGACTGTGGCAACAGCTGTCTATGCCCATTGCATCTGGTCCGAGCCCCCCTACAGGGTTGACCCCGGGGACCAGGTTATAGTCGACGTATTCTATGCTGATCCTGACGACCCTATTGATGAACGGGACAAGACCAGCATGGGCCTTTATGTCATTTCTCCCGGGGGAGAGACCACCGATGTAGAACTGAACGAATTGGACACCTATTACCAGGCAGCGGTCAGCTTTGAGGATACAGGCATGTATACACCCTGATCCTGGAAAGAGAACCCAACAGGTACAGGCTGCAGGAAATCAGGGACTTCGGCAAAAGCATTGTCTGGTCAGGCCAGGACGGAGGCCTTGTTCATGACCCCATTGGCATACCCCTGGAAATCGTTCCGCTGGAAGCACTAGAACTGGACACCGGAGACTTGGAACTGGTTCTAAAGGTCCTTTATGAAGGCAATCCGGTATCCCAAGGGGATGTCGAGGTCTTCAGAGCTTTGTCCAATGACGACTTTCTTTATGAAGAAATCGATGAGGTTGATATAGGCAGCGATGGAAGACTTCAACTGGTTATTGATCCCGCATATAAACATGTACTGGAAACAGACCACTACGTGCCAGCCAGAGAAGTCAAAGGTACCGGCTTTGCAATCAGAGAGGTCTGGTTTCGTTCCACCATGTTTATAGCCGGGCAATAATAAATTATAAACCCGTGGCAGGATCCGCTTCCGGCAGATCTGCCCCGGATATACCAACCTGCTGCTGAACTGAAACACTTGTACTGTTGTTCAACACCCTGTCTTGCCACGAAACCTGAGGAAAAATCAGAGGCAAGCCTGTCTGGTCATTAACATTTAGAGCAGTGGACAACAACAAAACGTGATGCTGGCCCTGAAAATCAATTACAAAAGGAGGCAAGCAATGACCCTGAAATCAAGCATAGGCAGCCTGGACAAACAAACCCAGAGAGTGCTGCAACAAAAAATTAATCACCTGAACGGCAAAAATCCGGTTAGCTTTAAGGGTTGTGCCTGCAAAAAGTGATTCTGCAGGCACTGGAAAACAGCGTGATGCCGGCTACAGGCTGTCAGCTCTGGTCAACCATACCTTTATCCGCTACATGGATATAAAAGAAGCGCCTGCAGGATATCATTGTTGCAGGCGCTACAGCCAGGTTTAATGCAGCTTGTCCACGGCCTTTTTCAGTTGATCCAGCCAGATATTGACAAAATCATCGTACTCTCCAGTACCTTTAAGAACTACTTCTGTCTCAATACCGGCATCCTGCAACCTTTGCTTCCAGGGATCACCGTGGTGATGGTCATGATCGTGGTCATGGCTGTGGCCGTGATCGTGTCCATGGTCATGATTATGGT
>PWFB01000061.1 GCA_003553695.1 Desulfonatronospira sp. | reverse complement strand
CGCCAGTAGCCCCGTGGAAGGCCGTGCTCCACCTTGCAGGAGGCCATACAGGCCTTGCAGTCGATGCACACCGATGAGTCGACGACCATGGCGTATTTCTTTTTCATCAGCTCACCTTCCTTACGTTTACAAAGGTCTCATGCATGGCCATATTGGCGCAGATTTCATCATGGGCATCCTCCTGTATCTCAGCAATACTGGCCCCTTTCTGGTAAATCTGACTCATCTGCGGGGACAGTGAGCCAAAACCGGTGACCATGTACACGGTCTGCTTCTCAATTCCGCCATCAATCTCCAGGCGGAGCCTGCCCTTGCCCGAACTGCTCTCTACTTCCACCAGGTCGCCGTCTTCAAGACCCAGGCGCTGTGCAGCATCAGGATTCATGTGCAGCGTATTTTCCTCCATGAATTCGGTGAGCAGCTCGTTGTTGGTCCTGCTCTGAGTAAAGTAAGCCGGACGTCCCACTATCAGCCGGAACTGATCCTCTCCCGGCATTTCCGGTGGATGGTAAACCGGCATGGGCTCAATACCCCATTGTTCGTAGCGCTGGTTGTAGATTTCCTTGACCCCGCTCAAGGTTTTCAGGGGGTCACCTGCATAAATGCCGTAAGCCTTGCTGGGATTGAAGTAGATCCCGTCCTGGCGCATGACATCCAGGGCTCCTTCCAGGTCTCTCAGCTGGGCGTCGCGGTATTCGTCCATGGTGAAATCGAAATGCTCTCCCAGGTCCAGTCTCTTGGCCAGTTCCTGGATAATCCACAGAGGAGGTCTGGACTCAAACATATTATCTATTACCGGGTCGCGCAGGAAGGCACAGGCGCAGGCTGAAGAGCCCTGCAGTGCCGTCACCGGGTCTTCTCGTTCCAGGAAGCTGTTTCCCGGCAGAACAATGTCTGCATACCAGGCAGTATCGCTCATCATGATGTCGATGTTTACGAAAAAATCGATGTTTTCAAGCATGCGTATGGTTTTCTGGCGGTTGGCTCCGGTCTGCAGGAAATTGGTCTTGAAGGAAAACCAGCCCCTGATGGGATAGGGCTCCTGCTTGATAATGGCTTCGCGCAGAAGCTGAAAAGAACCCAGATCACTGAACAGTCCAGGCACTTGGCCGGCATCCGCCCGATCAGGAGGGTTTTCTGGATAAAATGGTGGAAAATAATCCCAGCCTCGGACACCTACTTCCCTGGTGGCCATAAGCCCGCCGGGGCGGTCCCAGTTGTCCAGGAGAACATTGGTTATGGCCATGGCCCTTCTTATCTGGGTGGACTGTGTATAATCCGAGCTGCGCCGGCCCGGATAGACCATGGCTCTGGGGGCAGCATCAGTGATTTCTTTGGATATGCGTTTTATATCCCCTGCAGGAATGCCGCATTCCTTTTCCGCCCATTCAGGGGTGTAGTCCTTGATATGCTCCACGAACTTGTCATAACCATGAGTATTCTCCGGGCAGCAAAAGCGCTCGCCCTTGACTATTTCGTGACTCATGGCCAGGAAAAAGGCCATGTCCGTGCCCGGTTTGATCTGGTGCCATTCGTCGGCCAGGGCAGCAGTTTTGGTAAACCTGGGATCTATGACTACGATCTTGCAGCCGTTTTTCTTGGCCTCAATGAGATCGATGGTGTCCGGAGTCATTATGGCTTCAAGGGGATTGGAGCCGGCAATGATTATGTATCTGCTGTGCAGCACATCCGCTGTGGGGACCTCGCCGAAGGTATCAAGGTAGGCCCTGTTGCGGCTCAGCAGGCACAGGGACTCGTGGTTGGTGAAATTGTATGAGCCGAAGACATCGGCGAACATTTCCACAAATCTGGAATGGGCATCCACTCCAGGGGTAAACATGATGGAGCAACGGGAGTGCTCATCGGCAATTCTCTGCATCTGTTCAGCTGTATGGTCCAGGGCCTCTTCCCAGCTGATTCTCTCCCACTTGCCTTCTCCGCGCTTGCCTTTGCGCTTAAGCGGGTGCTTCAGGCGGTCCGGGTTGTATACGTGCTGAATTCCGGCGTTGCCTTTGGCACAGATCATCCCCCTTGATTTGCGGCAATTGGGATTGGGGTCCAGTTTTTTTATCACCCCGTTCTTTTTTCGGGCGATCATCCCGCAACGGTTGAAGCACATGTCGCAGGCCGTAAAATGAGAGGTGACATCCTTGTCCGGGCGAGAGCCTGCGGCATTGGCCCTGGGCACCAGCCCCTTTACCAGCGGGCTCTGTATCCCGGCTCCCACAGCGGCAGCAGCCATGGAAGTCTGCAAAAACCGCCTCCTGCTGATGGGACTCTTGCCGTCTTTCATATTTGCTCCTTAACTTATGTATTGACTTTAAATATTTAAGACATTGTTTTTGTTGAAGAAGTGTTCATCCGGGAGGGCATTGCCCTTCCGGATGAACAGAGATAGTTTCTAGCCACACCTTTCAGGAGTGGGAGAATCGGCTGCGCCCTGATGCAGGTAGGTTCCGATGTGATTCAGTTCGTCTGCGCTGAGATCCCATTCGTCGTAGCAGGGCAGAGCTTCAATATCTCCAAAGATCTCTTTCCATTCAGCCTGGCGTTTGGCGTCCGGTCCAAGGTACTCTCCGGCTGCACCTTCTTTGGTTGCATCTTCCATGTGACAGGGCCGGCATTCCTGTCGGAACAGAAAACGTCCCTGACGGGGATTGCCATCGAACATGGCCAGGCCGATTCCCACCTGGGTTGCAAAAATTGCGCTTGCCATGGCCAGAATAATCAACTTTCTCATAACTGCCTCCTTATAATTATGGATTTTTATGGGTTTACACGGCTAACTGGTATAAAAAAATTGACAGAAACTTAAAGTTAATAAATTGCACTAAGTGTGCCATTCGGCTTTTAAACCAGCTTGCCTTATATAACAAGCTGTTTTTGCATGTTTATTAAAATAAAGAGTCAGGGGTTGTCTTGTTTAAAAAAAATATATAGTTAAACATATGATTAATCATAGGCACATGATTAAATAGACAGTAGCTGGAACAGCATTTGCGTTTTTTTAGACCCCGCCGCTATCAACATTCCCGGTCATCTTTGCTCAGCTTAGAGATGCCGCGGACAGATTCTTGGTCTGATTTGTGCGTTGAAGTTGAGTCAAGAGCCAATCAACATTATTTTGCCCAAAATGGTGTATAATATGCTAAAGAACCAGCGTTTCAATATTTATTGCAAGGATATAGTGGAAATAATGCAGGAAGGGCTGATGGTTATCGCCGAGGACGGAACTATCCAGATGGTCAATAAAGCCCTTGAGAACATTACCGGATACTCCAAGGATGAAATTCTTGGACAGAGATGCACTATTTTCAGGTGCGATGCATGCAAGGCTGTCAGGGAGGCTTCAAGCCAGGCCTGGTGCCAGCTGTTCGAGAAAAAAGAACAGGTGGTAAAGCGCAAATGCCACCTTATGCGCAAGGACGGTTCATACATTACCGTTCTTAAAACAGCCACAGTCCTTTGCGACGACCAGGGCCAGACCATGGGTGCGGTGGAAATCGTCACGGACATCTCGGAAATGGACAGGCTGGATCGCCAGCTCAGGCAACTTTCCAGGACCCTGGATGAGGAGTCCAATTTCCAGGGTATTGTGGGTCATTCCAGCCGAATGAAAAAAGTGTTTGAACTCATGGAAAAGGCGGCCCAGAGCGACTTTCCTGTTTTTATCTGTGGGGAGTCCGGTACCGGGAAGGAACTGGTGGCTCAGGCTATTCACAGCCTGAGTCCAAGGGCGGAGCAGCCTTATATTCAGGTCAACTGTGCGGCGTTGAATGAATCCCTCTTGGAAAGCGAGCTTTTCGGGCATGTCAAGGGAGCCTTCACCGGCGCCCTGCAGCACCGTAAAGGGCGCTTCGAAGCGGCTCACAAAGGCGATATTTTCCTGGATGAAATTGGAGACCTCCCCATGTCCATGCAGGTTAAGCTGTTGCGTGTCCTGGAAACCAAGACTTTTGAGCGGGTGGGGGACAATCAGAGCATATCCGTTGATCTGCGTTTTATAACCGCCACCAACAAAAACCTGCCCGAACTCATCGCCAGGGGTGATTTTCGTGAGGACCTTTTCTATCGCATAAATGTCATTCCCATTTACCTGCCTGCCTTGCGGGAAAGAATTGAAGACGTACCTCACCTGGTGGATTTTTTCATCAAGAGGCTTTCCAGAAAGAACAGGAAGAATGTACATGAACTCAGTAACGAGGCCATGCGCATCTTTATGCATTATTCCTGGCCGGGAAATGTCCGGGAGCTGAAAAGCGCCCTGGAGTATGGCTATGTTCTTGCTGACGGCGATATGATACAGACGGAGCATCTGCCGCAGTACCTGAAGGAAGTAGATGCTCGAGTCCAGTCCGTGGATCTGCCGCCTGAGAACCCGGAAAACATGCAGCAGCGTCAGAAGCAGGAACTGATAGATGCTCTTAAAAAAAGCAGCGGCAACAAGTCCCAGGCAGCAAGGCTATTGGGCATCAACCGGGTCACGGTGCTCAACCGCATGCGCAAGTACGGCATAGATCTGCAGCGGGATGTTGTTTATTAGGATTCAGGAAGGAATTTGGGGATTGGGTATTCAGGGATTCGGGAATTTGGGTATCAAAGGATTGGGGGTGTATTAATTCTGGTAATCGTGAGGGGTCGAAAAAAGAAAGGAAAAGCCAAGTGCATGCGAGCCCACTCTTTTGATCCTGATACCGCTGGATAAGTGCCGGGGCGTCTGTACCCTATTAAATTCCAGAAAATGTTGTTGCAGGGTTAATCCCTATCCACATAGGGATTGAAATAACCGAAATTAATCCAGGGACATTCCTTTTTCAGCCTGGACAGGAAATTCTTAAGCCCCATGCCCGGTCCCATGGCCCGGTCCCCGGCCAGTTCCAGATATATATCCGGATCCAGGTTCATATTGCGCATCTGGATGAAATCTATCCTGTGGTCCTGGACCAGTCCCGTGAGCAGTTCCAGTTGACTCTCTGTATCGCTTATCCCTGGAAAATACAAAAGATTCAGGGAGATAAACATGGAGTGTTTTCGAGCCTCAGAGATGCTGGAGACCACATCCTGAAAACTGTACCCCCTGGGCCGGTAGTAAGAACTGTAAAATTCAGGTTCGGCGCTGTTCAGGCTTACCCGGATGGAATCCATGCCCGCCCGGGCCAGCGGAGCAATAAACTCCGGCAGGGAAGCGTTGGTATTCATGTTTATGGTCGCAGCCGGAACTGCCTGTCTGACCTGCTGCACAACCTGGATAATTTTTCTGGCCCGGGTCAGGGGCTCTCCCTCGCAACCCTGGCCAAAGGACAGGATGGGGCGCTTTTCCTTTCTGCAGTGCTCCAGCATGACCTCTTTTATCTCCGCAGGGGAAGGGGTGAAGTCAATTCTTGCCTGGGTGGCCTGTATTCCGGAATCCCCTGGCTGATATGAAATACACCCTATGCAGGCGGCGTTGCATTCCCGGGCTGTGGGCAGGGGGGCCTCAAAGCGGCCCAGGGCCAGGTTTCTGGCGGCGGGGCAACAGTAGTTGAGAGCGCATCCGGCCAGGTGGCTGATAAGCCGGTTCCGGGGATATCTGGCAAGCAACTCTCTGGCCTTGCGGGTTATAGTCTTGTCATCGAAACCACTGAAGTTCTGCCTCTGGTCCTTGTCCACCTGCATGGCGGATATCCAGAACCTGTCCCGGAAATAGCCCACTGCACCGTAAGCATATAAAGGCAGCCTGGGAGCTGCTTCTTCCCGGGCAAAGGCAGCAGTGGCACAAAGAGTGTGCCCGGGACTGGCGAATCCGGCCAGGGCCAGACCGTCCATGACCTCCACCCGCCCGGTTTCCGGGTCCAGGCCCAGGGCTTTTCTGTCGGGAAGCAGGAACAGATCGCTTGACTCCGGCAGAGGCATCATCTCCTCGGGGCGGGGCAGGGCCAGTTCGTTGCCCCGGCGTACCAGCATGAGCAGCTCTGGTTCGTCATATATCTGTCCTGTAGAGTCCGCATGGACAAGGTGTGGTGTTTTGGAACAGGACATGTTTTTCAGGAAGGTCTCTTGTTTCTTAAAAGGGGCTGGTCAATGCCCTGTTCGCCCAGCCTCTGCTTGAAGTTGTCTATCTTAGAGGGTGTGGTCTCCACTTCAATGATAACCCGGTACCAGGGCTCATTCTCATAAAAGGCCCTGTTTATGGAAGCTTCAAACCCTTCCCGGTACAGACGCTGCTGCAGTCCACCGGCTCTTTCCATGCTCTGAAAGGAGCCCACCTGAAAGGTGTATATGAAGGATTCAGCATCGTCTTCAGGTTCGGGTTCCAGATCAGGCTCAGGCGGCAGCGCAGCGGTTTCCAGGGGCTGTTCCTGAGAGGGTTGAGCCGTGGGGGCAGCCGGCTGCTCCTGAGGTGATGACTCCCCGGAGGGATCTGAGCGCAGTTGGTCGTAAAACTCCAGCTCTTCCGGACGCAGGATGCGGGGCTTTTCTTCATGTTTTTCCTCCTGGGGCAT
>PWFB01000027.1 GCA_003553695.1 Desulfonatronospira sp. | reverse complement strand
CCCTGTCCCTCTGCTTGATGATTTACTCTCTGGGGGTCAAGTATCTGAATCTGGAAGCAACTCCGGAACATTAACAAAATGCCCGGGAGAAGCACCCTGCATCTCCCGGGCATTTAAAAAAATATAAAGGTTGCATATGAAAATGCAGGTCTACAAATCATTAGCTGATTGCTATTTCCAGCCTGATGAAAAGCTGTACCCGGCTGTGCAGCAGCTGGTGGACAGCCTCCAGGATCTGGAGCCGGAACTCGCGGAGCATGCCCGGACCATGCAGCAGGATCTCCTGAAGCGCAGAGATGATCTGCTGGAACTAACAAAGGAGTATTCCCGCCTGTTGGTGGGACCCTATGAGCTTCAGGCTCCTCCTTTTGGTTCCATTTATTTCCAGCACAAAAGCCGACAGGCCCGGCTCATGGATGACTCTACCCGGGATGTGGAAGAAATCTACCGCAAAGCCGGAGTAAACCTGGACCGTGAATTCAACAGTCCTCCAGATCATATTTCCGCCGAACTGGAGTTCATGTATTATCTTCTGTATCACGAACATGCATCCAGGGAAGCTGGTGATGAAAACCAGGCCATGGACTGGCATACCCAGAGAACCCATTTTATGCAGAAGCATCTGGGCCTGTGGGGTCCGCTTTTTGCCGACACCCTGACCAGAAATGCAGATTCACCATTTTATCACGAACTGGGGCGTCTGACAAAAGCATTCATTGTCAAAGATAAAATAGACATGAAGGTTATGCGTCCGCCCGGATAAAAATATTTGCTTCTGGGCTGGCTACATATAATTTCGGCCTTATGCTTAATGTAAGCTAAAAAAGGATGGTTATGCCCCCTCGACTGCTGTTACACATGAATACTGTCCTGGGGAGCCTTGCTTTTATCCTGGCTCTTGCATTCATGTTTCCCGCCGGAATACAGGCAAACATGGACCAGCCTTACGACAGAATAACTTCCAGAAGCGTACCTGATCCATCTGCTGTTCTTCAAGGAAAACAGGACCGTCCAGTACTGGTCAACGTTGGAGTGGAGGCCTGCCCTCCATGCCAGCTCATGGCTGAAAGCCTCCTGGAGCTGCAACAGGAGTACAGCAAGCTCTTTGACACCCATTATTACGACGTGCACAGGCATAAAAATGCAGCTGAAACATTCGGTATCCGCATGGTTCCGACACAGGTCTATTATGACCGTGAAGGGCAAGAGCTTTTCAGACATGAAGGGTACCTCTCCAGAACGCATATCCTGGATAGATGGCGCAATCTGGGTTATGAAATTCAGATCAGGGATGAAGCAGGGGGACTTAGGGGTTATTTTTCCCTTGACTACATACTTTCACAGCTGGGCGCTGCTGTTCAGGGGGCTCCACTGACCGCCATACTGGCAGCCTTTGTCTGGGGGATTCTTAGCATTATCCTCAGCCCCTGCCACCTGGCCGGGATCCCACTTATCATCGGGTACATCAACAGGCAGAAAGTGGAGACAACTACCAGGGCCGTACTTCTTTCCCTGTTGTTCGCTCTGGGCATACTGGTAAGTATCCTCATTATTGGAATTATTACAGCCATGGCCGGTCGCATCCTTGGGGACCTGGGCCCTCTGCCCTACTACCTGGTAGCGGGGGTATTTATTCTGTTTGGACTGTACTTAAGCGGGGTCATCCCCATGAACTGCTTCCTGGTGAACAGGCTGGTTCCCGCAAACGGCAGCAGGCGGGGGGCTGTGCTTCTGGGCCTGATACTGGGCGTAGGGCTGGGACCATGTACCTTTGTGTTCATAGCCCCCATGCTGGGTATGACATTGACCCTGTCTGCCGCGGATCAGGCTTTCGGGTTTCTGCTATTGGGCATTTTCGCCATGTCTCACTGCCTGTTCCTGGTGCTGGCCGGAACTTCGGCGCGGTTCATCAACTTTTTCCTGCGCTGGAACGAACTTACCTTGAGTGCTTACATCATCAGAATAACATGCGCACTGCTGCTTGTGGCGGGCGGAGTATACCTTATCTTCACAACCTGAGACCAGGAAATAACAACGCACGATATCTCTCCAGGGGGATCACATTTTAGCAAAAACTTAAACCACGAAACCAAATTTTTATCCAACTCCGTTGTGCCCAAGTGTTCAAAGTCTGCACACGTGTCTGGTTTATCAGTTCACTGCAGGCATGATTTGCATCAGCTCAATTGCATTTTCCGGTTTTCATGGCGTGTTTCATTTGTACACTTCCTGAATAAAAGCATGTCCTGCAAAACGGAGCATAGATCCATCTTCTTAATTGAAACTGTTTTATTATGGACTTAAAATGCACATAAGGCTGGTTTCCATTACTGTTATCCTGGTACATTGTTTGCCAGTTTCATGATTGAAAGTACAAAGGTTGCAACCCATGAGAAATAATCATGTATTATTTATTTCCGCTGACCATGACCAAGAGGTAAAAGGCATTCTGTCGGAACAAGGCCTTCAGGTGACCTGGGTCGACAGCATGCATAAACTGAAGGGACTGGACGGCCTGGACAGACATGGACTGGTCCTGCTGGACCTGGATCTGCCGGATGTGGACAACAATTCCATATTCAGACTGAAAAAGAAAATCGGACAGGCCTGGATCATCGGCTTTTCCTCCAGAACCTACCATCCTCATCTAAAAGAATCCCTGCGCTCATGCATGTTTGCCGTTCTGGGGAAGCCGGCTGATGCCGAGGAACTACTATACTGCTTACGCAGCCTTCTGGAAAAGTAAAGCTGGAAAATAATTCGAAGAAGACAGAATTAACTGTATAACCATTGCGGCGATCAGTTCAAAGTACATAATGAAACAAAGAAGATATGGAGCCGTTATGAAAAATCTCTGCTGCGCTTTCATGATGACTCTGCTTATGCTGGGCATGTCAGAGGTTACGCATTCTGAGGAACCCAAAGCGCTGCATATCGCCGGAGCTACCACCATTCAGCCCGTTCTTGAGTCTCTGGCCGGGGACTATGAGCGGAAGACCGGACAGAAGGTGCATGTGCAGGGCGGAGGAAGCAGCACAGGTATCGAACATACTGCTCAGGAGCATGGGCTTCTGGGCGCTGTTTCCAGGGCCTTGAAACAAGAGGAAAAGAAACATCTTGAATATACAACCATCGGCCTGGATGCCCTGGTGTTTATAGTCAATGAACGTAATCCCTTGCAGGAAATTGACCGGGATACGGTGATAAGGCTTTTTACCGGGGAGATAACCAGCTGGAATCAGTTGAGCGACTGGGATAGACCTGTCGTGCTGGTTTCCAAGGAAATGGGTCGCTCCACCCTGGATCTGTTTGAAGAGTACACCGGGGTGCATCACCCGGACAATCCAGTGAAGGGCGAAAACGGCCAGATCAGTGCAGAGGCTTACGAGATAGCTTCCAACCTGGATGGAGCCACTCTGGCTGCAGGACTGCCCGGGGCTGTAAGTTATCTCTCTCTGGGCACCTCCCAGTACCTGCAAAACAGAGGCATGCCCATCAAAATACTGTCCCTGGAAGACTACCCCATGGACAGGCAGAGCATTGTCTCTGGACAGTATCCCATAAAAAGGGAGTTAAACCTGGTTTACAGGCCGGAGAACAAGGAGATGGTGAAGGATTTTCTGGAATTCTGCCTGGGGCCGGAGGGTCAGGACGCAGTGCGGCAGCTGGGATATATTCCTGTACAGAAAAAATAAACCTGGAAAAAGTGCCCGGTCTCGGGTTCAAATCTTATTTCCGGCAAGTAATTGTCCAATTTGGAGTCACATCATGAAAAGCAAAATCATAGTGCCGTTGTGCCTGGCAGCCGGGGCCCTGATGGCGGTCCTGGTCATGCACTATCCTCAAATAAAGGAACAGGTGAGCCCCTCTGAAACCGAGGAACTCACCCAGGCGGAGGTAGGCCTTTTTTTACAGTTCGAGCGCGAGGTCAAGGCTGTCAGGCAGGCTGTACAAAACGGCATCATGGCCGAAGACGTCGAGTATCTTGTTCAGGCCTCCAGCAAGTCCCTGGAGGTGTTTGACCTGCTGGATGAGCTGACCCGAGCCTTTCCAGAGGCTCAAGGCCTGGAGAAGACATACCAGGACTTCTATGCCCAGCTGGTGTCCATTATCTCCCTGTTCATGGAAAAACGCCTGGAACGGGGACGGGCCAGGCTCATGGAACTGGAGGAAAGCCACTCCTTTATTGATGGCAAGATGCGGGCCATTGTGGATTCGGTCACCGGAGATGGCTGTTTGCCCTGTTTTGAGGACCTGGATCTGTAGTCCATTGACAGAATGCCTGTGCGAAAAAGGACAAGGGCTTTAGTTCTCAAAACTGTAACGCCCACTATGGACTCAGTAATTCAGGAGCAGCAGACATCCTGTCTGAAAAAGCGTTTTACAAACAGCACCCTGGACAGCCAGCCATTCAGGATGGCCTGGGCGCAACCCCCCCCCGGCCTGACTTTTATGGCTCCGGCCGGACAATTCAGAGCGCAGGCCCCGCATTCCATGCAACCGCCCGGGTCCAAAAGTACAGCCTTTTGCTCACCCACATCAAATACCCTGTGGGGACAAACCTGGACACAGGTCCCGCACCCCATACAGAGCCCTGGATCATATTCCAGGGTAAGCACATCTTCCAGATACCTGAAATCCTGCATCATGCACCTCCTGCCAAAGGACCAAACCAGCCTGATCCCAGCCAAAGTCCGGCCGCAACCAGAATCAAAGCGCCCTGTACCGGCATATACCGGCGCATCTCCCGGTCCACCCCGGAAAGGGAAGTAAAGGTGGTGGACCCGGTATAATGCATGGCAAACCAGGAGGTAAAAGCCATGCAGGCCGCAGTTGCAGCCAGACCCTGCAAAAATCCTCCAGGGACAGCCACTGCCAGGACAAACCCTGTAAGGGCTCCCGCCAGAAGCCCCTTGGCCGCGAATGCCCGGAAATACAGATGCCTTAAAAAAACCGGGACCAGAAAGACACCGCTTATAAAACCGGTCCACACCACGCCCCATGCTCCGAGCCCGGACAGTACCGTGCCCTGCAGGCTGAATCCCCCGGGCCCAAGGGCAGCCAGTAGCATACACGCCAGCAGGGCCCAGAGCATGAACTTTCTCGCTCCGTAAACTTCCACCAGGGCCACCAGCAAACGCTGCCCCAGGGGGAATTTTACCCGGCGCATATCACCAGCAGCCTGCGTTTTATTGTCCAGATAGGACGGCAGATCCCTGATTTCCACCGGACCGAACAATGCATTGAAGCCGCAGAGCCCTCTGATCTTGTGCCCGACCACTCCGGGAGCGGCAAGTTGCGGCAGAACCAGGGTCCTGTGGTTTACCACCTGTTCAAGTCCGGCATTTTTCACCTGCCGGGCCACCTCGCCGGTGTTGAAGCTCTTTTTGCCCGCGGCGCACCAGACATTGATCCCGTAGGTCTCCACCACCAGCACCCAGCAGGAAAGACCTTCAAGTTCCCGGCGCAGGATATCGAAGGTTAGTTTGTAATTGCAGGTAACCAGGACCGGGCTTTGCCCGTCAGGATCACCCAGGGCATAAAGCCCGGGAGCCATGCGGTAATGATCCCGTCCAGGGCCAAGGCGAACAAGAGCAGCTTTAATCCGGTCCCGGAGACTCAAACGCGGAGACACCCTGGGCACCAGTCCGGCCGAGGTGGACATCCAGCCGGTTACAAAGGGCCAGGCTCTAAGTCCGGCCCGTTCCCCTACCGCCTCCGGCGGCAGTTCATTGCGGGGTCCTCAGCATATCTCCTCCCCGGCAGAGTCATGATCGGGGGAAGCTTGGAACTGCAGACCTCCGGCAAATGGCTGTTGCACAACCTCCTCTAGAGAGTGAGAGCCTGAGGCCTGTTCAGGCCGGACACCGGTATCCTCCGGGCAACACGGTGCCCTTTCCAGGGTGCGCTCCAAGGCTTGACTGCCTGCTTCCTCGCCGAATCCGGCAGGATTAGTCCGGCCTCAAGCCTCACCACTTTGCCTGGAGTGCTCATCCAGAAAGCCTGCTCTACCTTCCATTCTGTTATCCTGCATAGTATTTATTGTCATTTTTACGGCGAACCCGTCTTATGGTTTTAAGACATAGCCACCAGATTCTACTGTGTTTCCATCCGGAAAGTCTTTTTTTCCGGATGTTAAAACTACTGTGCGGCTTCTGTGGTCAGTATCTGGGTTATTTCCTCCTTGGTGGGCAGCTTGCCCGAAACCTTGACCTTGCCGTTTACTATCAGCCCCGGGGTGGTCATGATGCCTGTCTGGACTATTTCTGAAAAGTCGGTGATCTTGCTCACCTGAGCATCCATGCCCAACTCGGAAACCACTTCCTTCACCAGGTTCTCCAGCTGGTTGCATTTGGGGCAACCAGGGCCTGCAACCTTAATTTCCATCATAATTTCCTCCTTTTTGTCAGCTTATACCTACTTATCGCCTGATGAAACTGACCCATCTAAGCTTATCGCCTGATATTTAGGGTCCGGGGGCTTTGCAAACTGGGCGT
>PWFB01000179.1 GCA_003553695.1 Desulfonatronospira sp. | reverse complement strand
CGAAGGGCATTAAACTGGGAGCCAGGACAAAAATGTTTTTCTCTTAATCAATCTCTTAATCCTGTTAATCCTGTCAAAAAAGTTCTTTTCTTTATTGGGTTGCGGGCAAAGCCCGCCTTAGAAATCATCATTTGCTTTCATTTGGCGATTGCGGACAGCCCTGGGGAGTAGTGCCAATTTTTCTGATGCCTGCTTGCTTCGTTCCTCGATCTCGCTCATATCTGCCGAGAAAAGAGGCACGCCAACAATGGCCGCAACTTCAAGGGCTACTCCAAGTTCGACCCTGGGATCCCCTTTTTCTATACGATATAGCAGATCTCGGGAAATACCGGCTCGTTCAGCCAGCTCCTGTGTCTTTATGCGCTTTTCGAGCCTGCCGGTTTTTATAAGCGTTGCAAGCAGGCTTATTGCCCGCAGGGTATAGCGTGAATACGTGCGTACCTTCATTTCGCTCTCCACCTCTAAATGTCTTATTTATAAGACCTGTAGGTATTTTTGTCTTATGTGTAGGACGTACTTTTTCAGAAGATAAAGAATACGTCAAGCCTGAAATTCATGGTTATTTCACATTTCGCGTTTGACGCAAAGTGTGCAAAACTGGTCTCTTTATTCTTTAAAACCGTGTGTGCGGAGCACCTGCATGCCCGATAGAATTCCGCAGGACAGCAAAGTGTATTTTAGTCGGGTGTACGCCTGAAGGCTTCCCGTGCCTAAGAAAATTTTTTTGGCACGCCCTGAATGGTTACGAGACATGGCAAAAATTAACAATAAACAGTGCATTGACAATTGTTTGCGATCTTGCGTAATGAGCATGTAAAAAAGCGCATGTTGCAGTTGCATCTTTTAAAGAGATTTCCCTTGAGCCACCAGGACTTCAGCTGGATTCAGAATTTCAAGCACTTTCCAAAAGCCTTTTCACAATTGTATGTGGCACCGGGACTGGCTCTCCCCGCACTTATTTTTAATACCTGGCAATCATCCTTTGGAAAAATAAGTGCATGAGGTGCATGTCCCGTAGGTTATCTTAAAATGGGCTGATCTATTACAAGGATTATGAACATGAAAGCCAGACCAGATTATTTTGGAAAGCTCGAAGAATTAAGCGATCTGCTTCAAAATGAACAGGACCTCGTTGTGGTGGGAAAATACTTTCTCGACAATTTGTCTGATGACAGAAATTTTATCTCAGCCGGAAAATTAGTAAAAGATAAAATGATAAAGCAGGTCCTTAAAGAAGTCGGAAAGCAGTTTGTAAGCCCGGATGCTAAAATCACCAATATGCTGATCACATACATTAAAGAGTTCGATTTTTACCACGGCCCTTTGTTTCTTGGAGGCAAGCCTTCAAGCTTCTTTTATTACACTAAGCTCCAAATAGGAATGGCCATGATAATCCAGGGCATGGGAAATAATTCCAACACGTCGTTTGTAAGATTCAGGGCAGCCAAGCTCCCGGGAAAAGGGTTTGCAGTTGTCCCTCACAATCCTACAATACAGTAACAGATATCATGGTTTTCAGATGTAGCTGCAGGGTAACCGTGCTGATTTATGCCTCAAAATGGCTGCCAGCCCCAAGAACTGTTCTGTTATACCATCAGCTGCGCACTGCTCAATTAAGGTCAGCGGCAATTTCTTCCAGCTCTTTGCGGGCCTCGTCAGTTTCAAATTCTTCCACGAGTCTGTAAGCCTCCTGCAGTCTGGTCTGCAAATCAGAAGACACCGGCATCTGCAATAGCTCCTGCAGTTTTTCCATGGCCTGACTGATGTTTTCGTCCAGCAGCATGGATGCCTCCTGGACCAGGGCTGCAGCCTGTTTAATGTCTACTGTGCCCGGTTCTACAGTTTGCTGATGGTGGGGGGGAGAGGCCAGGATTTTCTGCAAAGACTCCTGTACTGTATTCATGCTGGACCTGGCTGTGGCAAACAACTGATTCAGGTCCCGGGCCTGGCCTTTAATGCCTTGTTCCAAAGCCGCTGCAGCCTTGTAAAGCTCCTGCATACCCAGATTGCCAGCTGTACCTTTTAGGGTGTGGGCCAGACGTAAAGCCTCCTGAAGCTGATTTTCCTGCAGCATACGTTCTATCTGCTGGATGGAATCCAGATACTTGTTCTGAAATTTGCCAAGCATTCCGGTATACAGAGCCTGATTACCTGAAGCCTTAGACAGGCCAAGGCTGGTATTCACACCAGGCATCCGAGGCAAAGACTCTGCGCTTTCAGGCGTTGTGGGTTTAGCATCTGCAAGAATATCAGCCATACCCTCCCGGCCGGATCGAGGCCGGATCCATCTGATCAGAGTATTAAGCAGTTCATCAGTATCAATGGGCTTGGTTATATAGTCGTTCATTCCAGCTTCCAGGCATTTGTTCCGGTCTTCGGTCATGGCATGGGCGGTCATGGCGATAATTGGAATTCGGGAATTCTGGGATTCAGGGATTGAAGGATTGAGGGATTGAGGGATTGAAGGATTGAGGGATTGAGGGATTGAAGGATTGAGGGATTCAGGGATTGAGAGATTGAGGGATTTGCTCTCTAATCTCTGATCTCTGACCTCTGATTTCTGATTTCTGATCTCTGACTTCTGACCTCTGACCTCTGCGGCGCGGATGCGCTGCGTGGCCTCCAGACCATCCATCTCCGGCATCTGAATATCCATGAGAATCAGATCAAACTTCTGACTGGAAAAGGCAGACACTGCCTCCTGACCGGTGGAAACAACCTGTACCTCTAAGCCGGCATTGTGCAGAAGCTCAACAATTATTTCCTGGTTGATCTCGTTGTCTTCTGCCAGGAGGATGCGTGCGCCTATGATACTGGAGCTGCCTTCAATGCTTTTTTTGACACTGTCAGTGGAGCTGAAGTGTTTATGTGCCCTGTCCACCGGCACAGTAAAAGAAAAACTTGTGCCCTGCTCCAGACTGCTCTCAACCCAAATCTCCCCGCCAAGCTCTTCTACTAAGAGCTTAGTTATAGCCAGGCCTAATCCAGTGCCCTTGTATTTGCGGGTACTTGAAGAGTCCACCTGGGAAAATTTTTCAAATAGCATGTCAAAGTTTTCCTGGGAAATGCCTATTCCGGTGTCCTGGACAGTAACAGAGAGCCACATGGGGTCATGGAAATCATAAGGTGCTTTTTCTTTTATTCTTTTTTTCGGGTATACTGCTTTCTGTTCTCTATCCTGGTTTTTACCGCCGGAGTTCACCCGGACCTCCACCCGGCCATGGTCAGTAAATTTGACTGCATTACTGATGAGGTTGTTCAGGATTTGTCTCAGCAGCTTGGGGTCTCCTCTTAGCTGGAAGGGTACATCCGGATCAACATGAGTTGTCAGTTGTAAGCCTTTTTTTTGGGCCAGAACCGAAGCTCCAGAACAGCAACTGTCCAAAAGTTCCTGCAGGTCAAAATCCTGGGCCTGTATTACGATCCTGCCCGCCTCAATCTTAGATATATCCAGAATATCATTGACAATATCCAGCAGTGCCTGGCCGCTGTGCCTTATGGACCGGGCGTAGCGCAGTTGCTTCGGAGAAAGGTCTGTTTCCAATAGCAGGTCAGTCATGCCGATTACGCCAAACATGGGAGTGCGGATTTCGTGGCTCATATTGGCCAGAAAGTCGGTCTTGGACTGGTTGGCCCTTTCAGCCTGCTCCCGGGCAGAGATAAGTTCCATTTGATTTTTCCTTAGTTCGTCCTGGGCCAGCTTACGCTGGCTGACCTCTCTGGAAAGACGCCGGTTCCAGTAGATAAATGCTGCAAAAAGCACACTTCCGACGGTCAGGACCTGCCACAGCAGGGTATAGTCCATAGCGTGGGTATACTGAATGGAGATCCACTGGTTGTATATTGCTTCCCTTTCTGACTGGGGAATTCTTTCCAGCCCTTTTTGCAGAATGTTTCTAAGCATGGGCTGGTCCTTAGAGACCGCCATGCGCATTCTGGAGACATACGGGGTTTCTCCGGCTACCCGGATGGAGGTCAGGCCGGTCTGGCCGATGTAATAACTGGTAACCACCTGGTTGCCTACAAATGCATAAGCCTGGTTCCGGGCCACTAAGCGTAGTCCCTCTTCGATGTTTGGGGCCGGTACCAGATCCAGCTCAGGATGATCCTGCTTCAGCCACTGGTGCGCTCCATGGCCCTGAAGTACAGCTACTTTTTTGCCGTACAGGGAGGAAATACCCCCCAGGTAAGCTGCCTCAGTATCGGAAAAAATGGACACCGGAATAGATAGAAAAGGCTCGGTAAAAAGGAATCTGTCCTGCAACTCACGGGTTTCGATAGCCGCAGGCAGCAAGGCAATTTGATTTTCTTCAAGCTGCTGTTGGGCTTCGGACCAGGTGGATATGGCCTGAGGCTCAAAGCGGACATTCAGAATACCTTCTAAGCGCTGTATATACTCATGTGAAATCCCTTGCGGATTTCCATGGGAGTCAGCAAACTCAATAGGAGCCCAGGACGGATTAAAGCCAAAACTAAGAGTCTGGTTGTTTTGCAGCCACTCCTGTTCTTCCCGGGAAAATATCTTTAAAACATTTTTATCAGTCGAAATCCAGCGCTCCCAGATGTTTCCCCATTGAGCCTCAGTCATACTATGAGAAGCTTTTTCCAGAATGGAGTAAAGCTTTGGAAATTCTATGTGCACCATATAAAGATGGGCCTGCAGATCTTCAAATCCAGTGAATTCGACATAATTTTTAACTGCCAGGTTGTTAAGGAAGTTGTTTCTAGTGATGTATTGCCCGCTGTAAACTTCCTGTACCGCTCCATCAGCCTCTCCGAGACTTACTGCTCTAAGCATTTGCACCGGGTCCTTGGTCATGACAAATTCAACATCCGAAAGCTGTTGTTCCAGTAGCGGGTGCAGCCCATAGTCTTTGAAAGATGCCACACGCAGGCCGCTCAGGGAATCCAGGTCGCTGATCCTTTCATCATCGGTGCGGGCGAACAGCACCAGGTTGAGCTTAGATTTCCTATCGGAAAAGTTAAATTCCCGGACACGGTCCGGAGTTTTGAACATGGCCATAATGGCCTCAATTTCGTGATTACGGGCTTTTTCAGTGAGATCAGAAACGGTGGAAAATTCAAATTTTGGTTTCAGGCCAACCTTGTCGCTCAGGGTTCTGATGTAGTCTGCAAATATTCCTGTGACCCGTCCTTCAGGTTCCTGGAAGATAAATGGGGGAAGGTCCACAGCCCCTATAGTAAAGACCGGATTGTCTTTAATCCATTGCCGTTCCCTCGGGGTTAGCTGCACGAGCTCCTGTTGCTCCTGGGCATGAGCCCCGGCAAGCCATTGGCGCAGCATGGAATGCACAGTTTCTTGACTGATGGAGTCAATTGCCTTGTTCAGGATGGGTGTCAGTTCCGGCCAGTCTCTACGGATGGAAAAAGCCACCTCGGTTTTGCTGTCTTCAATCATACCTGCCTGTTCGAATCCGGTCATCAGGTGCCGTTTACGCCAGTAATCCAAATTGTCGCCGGCAACTACCGCATCCACCTCCCGGTTGACCAGGGCTGTGGCCATGGATTCCAAATCAGGCAAGGGTACAGCTGTTACTTGAGGGTGCCGTTTTAAAAGTTCCTTACTTCTTTGAACCCCTTTCTGGTAGCCTACTCTCTTGCCGTGCAGGTCAATCAGGTTCTGGAAATCCTTTAATCTTTGCAGATAAGTGTATACGTAAAAGTAGCCGTGGGTCAGGGGGCGGGTAAAATTGAAATCCTGGGAGCGGGATTCCATGCTCATGCTGGAAGCCAGGCCGTCAATATCTCTTTTTTTGGCCTGGTCCACTATTTCCGGCCAGGACCCCACTTTGAGCTGGATATTGGTGCCCAGCCTGCGATTGAGTTCAGAAATATATTCAGGCAGCACTCCGGTCAGGTTGCCCTGGCCATCCTTGAAAACGGCCGGAGGAAAATCCAGGGAACTGCCCAGGATGATGTCCGGATGATCCTTCAACCACTGCTGTTCTTCAGGTGTCAATGACACAGAGTTGTTTTCAGCCCAGGCTGGAGCAGGGCATATGCCTCCCAGGCAGAATAAGATAAGCAACCGGAACAGGACATTTTGCAGAAATCTTTGAGTCACGGCAGTCACCCTGTGTTGATTGAGGACTATTATTCAGTTTTTTGCAGATTAAAGTCCATCATCAGGAAAATAAGCGATGTGGGTGCATGCCTGTGAATTCAGGCTGTTAGATTGATGGACTTTTGGGTGTATTTTTGCTATAAACGTCTCACAAAAACATGTTCTTGCATTTCCAGAAGAAGCCAGGACGTTCTGCCCACTAAACACTCAGAAATACACGGAAAGTGTATAGGTTTTTTCCGCCCAGGGTCGTGAAACAGCCTGGTTACTTAGAAACTCTGAACGTATACAAAAATCCTTAAAAAGTCCACCTTCAATCAATTTAGACCATGAGCCAGTAATAACCATTCAGGGGGCAGGTACCGGCCAGGGTGACAGTCCTTTGGTCTTGAGCCATCAGTCACCACCGAGGCCCCTTGAGTAATTAAAGCCAATATTAAATGGAGATG
>PWFB01000047.1 GCA_003553695.1 Desulfonatronospira sp. | reverse complement strand
GCTCGAAAGAGGATTAAGGTCTATTTTTCATCTCCCGGTTTTCCAGGATTGTCCGGGTCAATTTTCTTCTCAGGCTCACGGCCTCTGGAACTGCCAGGGCTTCAGCCACCCTGAAAGCCGCAACTGGGCAGAACCACCTTTAATAGAAATATCATGGCCACAACAACCAAAATCAGAACCAGTATGGATTCCATAGTCGACCTCGCATGTTTTTTGTGCACCCGCAGGTTTTTATTCCCTGGCAGGCAGGTTAATTATCATTAGTAACCATTATGCATGCCGAGTCAACTAAACACCGACAATATTGTAACCGGAGTCTACAAAAAGCACCTCTCCGGTAGTACCGGTGGAGAGGTCCGAGGCCAGGTATACAGCGCATTTGCCCACGTCTGTCTGGGTGACATTGCGCTGCAGGGGTGCTTTTTCCTCGATGGTGCTGAGGATGGTCTTGAAGCCGGAGATCCCGGATGAAGCCAGGGTCTTGATGGGGCCTGCGCTGATGGCGTTCACCCGGACCCCTTTCGGGCCAAGATCAACTGCCAGGTAGCGCATGGATGCCTCCAGGGCGGCCTTGGCCACACCCATGACATTGTAGTTGGTCACGGTTTTTACTGAGCCGTAATAGGTCATGGTCATAACCGAGGAACCTGGATTCATGAGGGGCTCGAAGGCGTGGCAGATGGCCGGAAGGGAATAGGCGGAGACATCCATGGCCAGTCTGAATCCTTCCCTGGAGGTGTCGATGAATCTTCCCTGCAGGTCATCGCGATGGGCAAAGGCCACAGAATGTACCAGGATATCCACCTGACCCCATTTTTCCCGCACAGTTTCAGCTGCCGCACTGATCTGTTCATCATCGGTGACATCGCAGTCAAAGATAAATTCGCCGCCCAGCTCTTCGCTTATGGGAGCAACTCTTTTTTTCAGGGCTTCCCCGACGTAATTGAAGGCCAGGGATGCTCCGTGCTCCTTGAACTGTTCCGCGATGCCGTAAGCGATGCTTTTATTGTTGGCCACACCGAAGATGACAGCCTTTTTATCCTTAAGCAGCATATGTCCCTCCCTGCATCAGGTCTTTTCCGGTTAGTAATTTGTATGCCAGCAGATATTTATTGGTGGTTTCCTTGATGATCTCTTCCGGCAGATCCGGGGGCGGGGGATTTTTATCCCATCCGGAGCGTTCCAGCCAGTCCCGCAGATACTGCTTGTCAAAGCTGGACTGTCCCTGTCCGGGCCTGTACTGGTCCGCCGGCCAGAAACGCGAGGAGTCCGGCGTCAAGACTTCATCAATGAGCATGAGGCGTCCATTCCTGGTACCGAATTCAAACTTGGTATCCGCGATAAGAATGCCCTTTTTTTCGGCGTATTCCCGAGCCTGACCGTAAATGGACAAAGAAAGCTCCTGGACCTGCTGCAGCATTTCCGGGCCGATTTTTTCCCCTGCCTGTTTCATGTCGATGTTTTCGTCATGCTCTCCTGCCTCGGCCTTGGTGGAAGGGGTGAAAAGGGGTTCTTCCAGCTTCTGGGATTCCACCAGACCCTGGGGCAGGGTATAGCCGCAGACCTGGCCGGTGCGCTGGTAGTCTTTCCACCCGGAGCCGGTGATATAGCCCCGGACAATGCATTCAATGGGCAAAGGGGCGGCCCTTTTGACCATGACCGAGCGTCCACGCAGTTCCTCGCGGTGAGGTTTTAGAGCTTCTGGAAAGTCTTCTACATTGGAACTTATGAGATGATTGTCCACCAGATCCTTGAACATATCCATCCAGAACAGGGTGATCTGGTTGAGCACGGC
Source organism: Desulfonatronospira sp. (assembly GCA_003553695.1). Lineage (GTDB taxonomy): Bacteria > Desulfobacterota > Desulfovibrionia > Desulfovibrionales > Desulfonatronovibrionaceae > Desulfonatronospira. Next base: position 4,912 of record PWFB01000047.1, on the reverse strand, counting down.
TCCCTTGTAGGGAATGGGCCGGGACATGACCACATCAAAGGCGCTCATGCGGTCCGTGGTTACAATGAGCAGGGTGTCAGGATCCAGTTCGTATATATCACGAACCTTGCCCCTTGAAATCAATGGAAATTCAGTGATGCCGGTCTGAGTTACCACCTGCATTTTCGTTACTCTCCTTTAAGTCTTATTTCTACACTGCGGGCATGTGCTTCCAGGTTTTCCATCCTGGCCATGCGGGCGATCCCTGAAGCGTGCATCTGCAGATAACTTTTGTCGGTGGCCAGGATGCTAATGTTTTTCTGAAAGTTTTCAACTGACAGAGCCTGGGAGAATCTGGCCGTTCCCAGGGTGGGCAGGACATGATTGGGGCCTGCAAAGTAATCCCCCACAGGTTCCGGGCTGGTATGCCCAAGAAAAACCGCCCCGGCGTTTTTGACTCTGGCCAGCATGGCCCAGGGGTCCTGCAGGCAGAGTTCAAAGTGCTCCGGGGCAATGAGGTTGACCAGTTCCATTCCTGTCTGCATGTCCGGGACCTTGAAAGATCCCCCCCAGTCCTTGAGGGCCTTGCGGGCGTTGTCTGCTCGGGGCAGGCTCAGGAGCTGATTTTCCAGTTCACTGCCCACTTTTTTAATTAAATCTGCATCATCAGTCACCAGATAGGTCCCGGCCAGGGGATCGTGTTCGGCCTGGGAAAGCAGGTCGGCGGCAATATAATCCGGCCTGGCGCTGGAATCCGCCATAACCGCCAGCTCACTGGGGCCGGCTACCATGTCGATGCCCACCTGGCCCATGAGCAGTTTTTTGGCGGTGGTCACAAATATGTTTCCCGGTCCGGCTATCATATCCACGGCGGGGATGCTGGCCGTGCCGTAAGCCAGGGCCGCGACAGCCCAGGCCGAGCCGCATTTGTAGATTTCATCAAGCCCCAGAAGGTGTGCAGTGGCCAGGATATAGGGATTAAGCGTCTTATCCCTGCGTGGAGGGGACACGATGCAGATGGATTTCACACCGGCAACCTGCGCCGGTATGGAGTTCATGAGCAGGCTGGAAATAAGGGGAGTATCCCCGCCGCGTCCTCCGGGGACATAAAGTCCGGCCCGGGGTACGGAAGTAACCATCTGTCCCAGAAAAGCGCCGTCGGGGTCGGTGGTAAACCAGGAGTTTCTTTTCTGTTTAAAATGATAGTTTCTGATCTTATCAGCCGCTGTGCGGATGATTTCCAGGTCATTTTCCTGGACCATGGACAGGGAGTCCTGAATTTCCCGGTGAGTGACCCGCAGGTCCTCAAGGCTGAAATCTTCACAGTCGAAACGTCTTGTGTATTCCACCAGGGACTCATCCCCTGATTTGCTTATCCTGTCCATGACCTCCCGTACCTTTCCCTCCACGGACATATCCGGCTGCATCCTCAGGGTGAGCCAGGCTTTGATATGAGGCCAGTCATGGGTGGAAGCGTAGGAAAAATGTCTGCCGAACATGGATTGTGCTCCTGCGTAATATGCGTAACCAGCGAACCTCTCCGTCAGAGAACGACAATCTAATGTGCATCGGTAATTTTATCAAGAACGGTTTTGGACCTGTTCAATTCAGGAGGAGTCCTTTGTTCAGGGCTGCTTGGCTCCTGCGACCTGTTCCGCGGTCAGGTGTCCCGGCAGTATGTCCGGCATCCTCTGATAAACTCTGGTGGGCTCCATACCCAGACGGATCTGGTAAATGGTGGTGTAGGTATTTACTCTTTCCACGTAATCCCTGGTTTCATTGAAGGGGATGTTTTCCACCCAGATATCGGCGGGCATTTTATTAGACTTGGGCAGCCATCTTTTGACCCGGTGGACTCCTGCATTGTATGCAGCGGTAGCCAGGACAGGGTTCTGCTGAAGTTCCTGCAGCCTCAGATTCAGGTAAAATACACCGTAGCGTACGCTGGTGGCGGGATCAGTGAGACGGTATGGATTATTCATGGACTCCTGGAGCCTGGCAGCGATAGATCTGCCCGTGGCGGGCATGATCTGCATCAGGCCGATGGCCCCGGCAGGAGAACGTACATCCGGCATAAACATGCTTTCCTGTCTGGCCAGAGCCATGATCCAGGCCGGATCCATGTCTCTGCTGCCTGCATACTCGGCTATGAGGTCATGGTAGGACAGGGGAAATCTGAGATCAAGGTCTTCAAACTGTCCTGCCACTGCAGCAGCCTGAATAGCCCGGTCGTGCCAGCCGATACTCCTGGCCAGTACAGCAGCCGCTGCCATGCTTTCCCGGTTTTTGCCCTGCAGGGCATGCATCCATTCCCGGCGGGCCTGGATTTCACGGTCCAGATAATAAAGTTCCAATGATCTCTGAATGCCTGGATCTCTTTTAAGCTCATCAATCTTTTCAGGGTGAGGGTTCAGGGGCGAATGATTCAGGATATAGGATCGTTCCAGCCTGTCAGCAGCCAGCAGTGAAAAATAGTTCTGCCTGCCAAGCATGCCAAGGTAGATGCCTGAAGCCTGCTGGACAAATCCCTGCTCCTCCAGGGCCCTGGCCTTCCAGTACTGCCACCGTGGAGACGCTTTCTGCGAATCTAAGAGATTGTCCCAGGCATCCAGTACCTCACTGAATTTTTGCTCGTAAAGTGCGGTGCGCACATGCCATTCGCGCAGCCTGGGAGTTTTCAGCTCATCTGGAAGATCCTGGAAACGCTGCAGGGCCTGGTCATGGCGTCTAAGGGTCAGGTAAAGGGCGATGTCCTGCTCTACTTCCGGAAAGTCTTTACCATGAAGCTGATTTTTTTCCAGGATATCCTCCCAGTCGTCAGCAGCATCCGGTGTATCCTTGCGTACAAGTTTTTTCATGCCATAAACAAGTACTTTCTCCCGGGGGGTCCCGGCAGCCTGGGACCAGTCCTTATCAGGAGTCAATGAAGGATCGCGGGCTATATCCAGCCAGAGGTCAAGCCATGGCCCGTCCTCTACTGGAAGGTATCTGCCAAGGTATCTTGCCAGTCTCAGTTGACCCTGATCAATGGACAGGGCGATGCGCTCCCGGACAAGTTCCGGAGTCAGCATGCCTGCATCCCGCCAGGCATTGAACAAGGGATCGCACTCATCAGGCCTGGAACTGCCGTGAAGCCACATTTTTTCGGCGTGCTCGAAGGCTGCGTCCCTTTGGCCTGTTTCAAGTAGAGCTCTTCCGTATGAGCATTGAGTTCTTTCCCTGGATGAGCCTGCCTGAAAATCCCTGGCCAGTCTCGACCACTGCTGATTCCGGGCAAGGTAGTCCAGCCAGTTGGAACGTAACTGTGAAGCCAGGGGGGTGCTGGAATAATCCCTTAGAAAAGCAAGGATGTCGGATTCGCGGGCAAGGGAAATATTTTTTCGCAGTTCCTCGAATACCAGGTATGGATAAAGGGGATAGCTGATGAGTTCGGCGCTCAGGGACTGGAATTCTTCCAGGCGGTTTTCCTGCAGGGCTTTTTCGGCTTCAAGGAAATCCTGTCTTTGTTGCTGCAGTCCGGCGTTGGAAGGGGTTGCAGATAATATATATAACAAAGCAGCAACATATATTGCCAGGCTTTTTTTAATCACCATTTCAAGCCTCCGAAGGGATACGTCTTTGCAAAAAAATTTTCTAACAGTGACTTTAACCCATTACAGCAATAAGAGCAAGCATGAATGGAAGTTTTGTGGGGTAAAAGTTCCGACGGCGTGAAAAAAAAACGGGAGCAGTAGCCTGCTCCCGTCCGGGGTGGTCAGTTGTGTTTTAAAGAGGATTTAGAACAGACCTTTTACCTTGCCTGTTTCCGTGTCCACGTCGATGCGGCGGTAGGCAGGATCGGAGCCTGTGCCGGGCATGAGGCTTATGGTGCCGGCCACCGGGACCACGAAGCCTGCGCCCTTGTAGGTCAGGATATCGCGCACCGGCAGGGTCCAGTTTTTGGGCACGCCCTTGAGAGAGGGCTCATGGGACAGGGACAGGTGGGTCTTGACCATGCAGGTGCCCATGTCCTTCATGTCCGGGTCCTTTTCCATGCGCTTGAGTTTGGCCTGTGCTTCCGGTCCGAAGCTTACCCCGTCTGCTCCGTAAACTTCTCTGGCAATGAGCTCTATGCGTTTTTCCAGCGGAGTATCCAGGCCATACAGAAAGCGGAACTCGTTTTCCTCTTCACAGGCATCGGTGACTGCGTCGGCAAATTCCAGGGCTCCATCTCCGCCGTACTGCCAGTGCTTGGAAACAGCCACTCTGGCCCCGGCCTGTTCGCACAGGCGGCGTACAGCCTTTATTTCGTTTTCCGTGTCCATGTAAAAGGCGTTTATGCACACCACAGGGTTGATGCCGGCCTTTTTGACGGTCTCGATGTGGTGCAGGAGGTTTTTGCAGCCTTCTTCCACCCAGCCCACGTTTTCCTTGCCGTACTCTTCGGGCATGGGCCGCCCTGGCACGGGTATGGGCGCTCCTCCGTGACATTTCAGGGCCCGGATGGTGGCCACCACCACGGCGCAATGCGGCTTGAGATTGGAATAACGGCACTTGAGGTTCCAGAATTTCTCAAATCCGATATCAGCTCCAAAGCCGCTCTCGGTGACGTTGTAGTCGGCCAGTTTCAGGGCCACGCGGTCGGCGATGACTGAGCTCTGTCCTATGGCGATGTTGGCGAAGGGACCGGCATGCACGGCCACTGGCTGACCCTCCAGGGTCTGCATGAGATTGGGATTCAGGGCCTCCACCATCCAGGCGGTCATGGCTCCGTCCACTTCCAGATCAGCAGTGGTAATAGGACGGTCCTGGCGGTCATAGGCCAGTACGATCTTGCCGATTTTGTTGCGCATGTCCTCCAGGTTCTTGGCCACGGACAAAATGGCCATGATTTCCGAACTGACTGCTATGTCGAACCTGGACTGCATCATGGGGCCGTCCATTTTGGCTCCCT
>PWFB01000136.1 GCA_003553695.1 Desulfonatronospira sp. | reverse complement strand
TATTGGCGTCCCCAAGGGGGTTTGAACCCCTGTTTTCGGCGTGAGAGGCCGACGTCCTAGGCCGCTAGACGATGGGGACGCTTTGGGCTGGTGGGCCGTGCAGGGATCGAACCTGCGACTCTCTGCTTAAAAGGCAGATACTCTACCGGCTGAGTTAACGGCCCCTTTACAAACATTAAAAATTACTCATACAGGCATCATTTGTCAACTAAAAAACCGGTTCATGGCTTCCTGATGATGTCCATGCCTCCCATGTAAGGTCTCAGGGCCTCAGGGATCACAACGCTTCCATCCTTTTGCTGGCAGTTTTCTATGATGGCCACCAGGGCGCGGCCCACAGCCAGTCCGGAACCATTGAGGGTATGCAACAGGCGGCTTTTCTTTTCCTGGGCCGGCTTGAACCTTATATCACCTCGCCTGGCCTGGAAATCCGTAAAATTGGAGCACGAGGAAATCTCCCTGTATCTGCCCTGCCCCGGCAGCCAGACCTCTATATCATAGGTCTTGGCTGCGCCGAAGCCAAGATCCCCGGTGCACAGGTTTACCACCCGGTAATGAAGATCCAGGCGCTTGAGGATTTCTTCGGCATGCCCCAGCAGAAGTTCCAGTTGCTCATATGAATCATCAGGGTGGGCAAAGCGCACCAGCTCCACCTTGTTGAACTGGTGCTGCCGGATGATTCCCCTGGTATCCTTGCCGTGGGACCCCGCCTCGGAGCGGAAACATCCGGTAAAAGCCGTATAGGCCAGGGGCAGCTGATCTTCCTGCAAAATTTCTCCCCTGTGTATGTTGGTCAGGGGGACCTCGGCAGTGGGTATCAGGTAATACTCCCGGTTCTCCAGCTTGAACAGGTCGTCTTCAAACTTGGGCAGCTGCCCGGTTGCAATCATGCTGTCGCGGTTGACGATCATGGGTGGCATGGTCTCCATGTAGCCGTGTTCTCCTGTCTGAACATCCAGCATGAAGTTTATAAGAGCACGCTCCAGACGCGCTCCCCATCCCACATACATGACAAACCTTGACCCGGTCATTTTGGCTGCATGCTCAAAATCCAGCCCCCCCAGCTCGACACCCAGGTCCCAGTGCTCCCGGGGATGAAAATCCATGAACGGCTTTTCCCCCCAGGTCCTGACCACCTGGTTGTCCTCTTCATCTCTGCCCACGGGTACATCACCGGCCGGAATATTGGGCACACTCAAAAGCCACTCGAAAACCTGCCTGTCCAAATCTTTCAGTTCTCCGTCCAGCTTCTTGATTTCGTCTGAAAGCTCGGACAACCCTTCCATGGCCTGCTTTGGATCGCGCCCCTCCCTTTTGGCCAGGGCCACTTCCTGGGATGCCTGGTTACGTCTTGTTTTGAGTTCCTGAACCATCTGGGTCAGCTCTCTTCTCTGCTGTTCCAGATTCAAAAATTCATCCAGATCCTGGGCTGCTCCCCTGTCCCTGATACTTCCGGCCACCAGGTCCGGGTTCCTGCGAACGAACTTTATATCCAGCATCCCTGCTCCTTTCTCAAAAAAAATTGTATGCAAAGCAAATGCCTGCCCCAAAAAGCCTGCCATGTCAAACCACAACTGCCTGGAAACATAGGCAGAGGAGGGGCCTGAAAAAATTTTCTAAAAATATTAGCACTCGCTCTTGACGAGTGCTAACAACTTAATTATATCTTTTAGCGTTTTCAACGCAAACAAACAAAAAAATTAAATGGAGGTATCAGTTATGAACTTGAAGCCGTTGCATGACCGCGTACTGGTCAAACGCCTTGAAGAAGAGGAAGTGACCAAGGGAGGCATCATTATCCCGGACACAGCCAAGGAAAAGCCCATCAAGGGCGAAGTGGTGGCCGCAGGGCCCGGCAAAACCGGTGATGACGGCAAAAACATCCCCATGACCGTCAAGTCCGGGGACAAAGTCCTGTTTAATAAGTACGCCGGAACAGAAGTCAAGATCGACGATGTAGAGCATCTGGTCATGCGCGAAGACGACATCCTGGCAATTATCGAGTAACAAAAAATCCAAATTTCTTAAGGAGGAATCCATATGTCTGCCAAGCAGGTATTGTTCGACGTTAAAGCAAGAGAAAAACTCCAGAGGGGTATGGACCAGCTGGCCAGGGCGGTCAAGGTCACCCTGGGACCCAAGGGACGCAACGTGGTCATTGAAAAGTCCTTCGGCGCCCCCACCATTACCAAGGATGGCGTGACCGTGGCCAAGGAAATCGAACTGGAAGACAAGTTCGAAAACATGGGCGCTCAGATGGTCAAGGAAGTCGCCTCCAAGACCAGTGACGTGGCCGGAGACGGTACAACCACTGCAACAGTGCTGGCCCAGGCCATATTCAACGAAGGCATCAAGCTGGTGGCCGCCGGACGCAATCCCATGGCCATCAAGCGCGGTGTTGAAAAGGCTGTGGAATCAGTAGTTAAAGAGTTGGAAAATATCACCAAGCCCACCAGGGACCAGAAGGAAATCGCCCAGGTAGGCACCATTTCCGCCAACTCCGATCCCACCATCGGCAACATCATCGCCGAAGCCATGAACAAGGTGGGCAAGGAAGGGGTTATCACTGTAGAAGAGGCCAAGGGCCTGGAAACCACTCTGGAAGTAGTTGAGGGCATGCAGTTCGATCGCGGCTACCTCTCCCCTTACTTCGTCACAGACGCGGAAAAGATGGTCTGCGAAATGGATGACCCCATGATCCTCATCTGCGAGAAAAAGATCTCCGCCATGAAGGATCTGTTGCCCGTGCTGGAGCAGGTGGCCAAAATGAGCAAGCCCCTGGTGATCATCGCTGAAGACATTGAAGGCGAAGCCCTGGCCACTCTGGTGGTGAACAAGCTGCGCGGCACCCTGCAGGTCACCGCAGTCAAGGCCCCCGGCTTCGGTGAACGCCGCAAGGCCATGCTCCAGGATATCGCCATCCTCACCGGCGGACAGGTAATCTCCGAAGACGTGGGATTCAAGCTGGAAAACGCCACTGTCAACGAACTGGGCAGCGCCAAGCGCGTGGTCATTGACAAGGAAAACACCACCATAGTGGACGGCGCAGGCAAGGCCGAAGACATAAAGGCCAGGGTAAAACAGCTCCGGGCCGAGATTGATGAAACCACCTCCGACTACGACCGCGAAAAGCTGCAGGAACGCCTGGCCAAGATCGTGGGCGGCGTAGCAGTCATCAATGTTGGCGCGGCCACTGAAACCGAAATGAAGGAAAAGAAAGCCAGGGTGGAAGACGCCCTCAACGCCACCCGGGCCGCTGTTGAAGAAGGCATCGTCCCCGGGGGTGGTGTGGCCTACATCCGTGCCCTGCCTTCCCTGGACAACGTCAAGGCCGATGACGACGACGAGACCTCCGGTGTTGACATCGTGCGTAAAGCCATGGTTGAGCCTTTGCGCCAGATCTGCATCAATGCCGGGTTTGAAGGTGCGCTCATCATTGAAAAGGTCAAGGACAGCAAGGACGGCAACGGCTTCAACGCCGCCACCGGCCAGTACGAAGACCTCATTGAAGCAGGCGTAATCGACCCCAAGAAGGTCACCCGCATCGCCCTGCAGAACGCTTCCTCGGTTGCCTCTCTGCTCATGACCACAGAGGCGGCCATTGCTGATAAGCCCGAAGACAAGAAGGAAGGCGGAGGAGCCCCTGCCGGCATGGGCGGAATGGGCGGAATGGGAGGCATGGGCGGAATGTACTAAAAAGCCCCTGCTCTCTGCCTTGAATATCCAAAAAAGGACCGGGTTATCTGCCCGGTCCTTTTTTTTGCAGCTCGACCCTGTCTCCCGGCTCAGGCAGAAATCCATTTATCTGAGCCTCCTCCAGGTACACAGGCAGGCTGTCTTTGTACTTTCTACGTTCCTGGCGCTGCATGTGCACCAGGACCGTCTGCCTGATCCCAGCCTGACGGGCCATTGACGTCACCCGGGACACGCTGCTGTGACCGGGCACGTCTGCCTCCAGGGCAAAAGCCTCACATACTGCCAGATGGCAGCCTTCAATTTTGGGCCAGTAGTGTTTTGCCAGCCGGCCGTCTCCAGTGTAAAATATACTTAAGTCCTGAGCATGCAGTTTTATTCCCAAGCAGGGCACTGAATGCTCTACCGGGATGGCTAGGGCCTGTATTCCACCTAGGTGCAGAGTCTCTTCAGGGCTGGCCTCAATAAACTGCACTTCAAACCCCAGGCGATCCCACTTGCCTGGATAAGCAAGCTCCATGGACTGTTTTACAGCAACGGATGTGCCGGACACCCCGCTGATCTGCAAAGGCTTTACCCTGCCGTGCTCGCTGAAACGTATCAAAAGCTGGGGAAGGCCCAGAAAGTGATCCCCGTGCAGGTGCGATATCCATAAAGCATCCAGATCCAGGGGGTCGCCGGCAAACCTCCAGAAGGAAGGTGCGGCGGTAAAACCGCAGTCCAGAAGTATTTTCCTGACATTTCCATGTTCCTGGACCTCTACAAAAATGCTGGTGTTGGAAAGAGTTTCGTCGAATGCCTCACCAACCCCGCAAAAAAGTACCTTCATGCTCATGCGGTATTCTCCATGACTGTATACTTGATGCACCTGCAAAAAGTCGAAAAATGAATAATTCAGAAATCAATCACGCGTCTTAGCGTGACATAACTCTTTGTTTATACTGAAATCTGACATCTGATCTCTGACGTCTGTGACTGCAAAAATGACTTTTTGCAGTCACATTCATACTTGTCTATCCTTCAAAAGTATACATCGGCACAATTTTTTTCAGGCATATCAAACAGCTGCCGGGCGCAGGACAGAGGTCCCGGCACTGAGTATCAATGTATGCCGACAGGCTATGATCAGATATGCGGTTCTTTTTTTATGGATGGACAGCTGATGGATAGTTGCCGCAGCAGTTAAAAAAGGACCAGTGCAGATTACAAAAGTCCCCTGATCTGTTTCTGGGTAATATTAAATGCCACGGAAAACATGTGGTTTATAAAATCCACATATTCCACTGAAATATTTTCAGGGGTGCTTATTCTGGAGGGTGCGAAATTGACGATGCCCTTTATGCCTCCCTCCATGAGGTAGTTGGCGGCCCGCTGGGCTCTCTCCGGCGGTGTGGTGATGATCCCTATCTCAACATTCATATCCCTGGTGCTTTTGGGGAGCTTGCTGGTACAGTTCACCTCCAGGCCTGCTATCTCCTCGCCGATTTTAAAGGGGTCGCAGTCAAAAGCGGCCACTATTACAAAACCTCTTTTGCGCAACAGGTTATGCCTGAGAAGCGCCCTGCCCAGGTTGCCCACGCCCACCAGAACAACATTCCAGGTCCGGTCCAGGCCAAGACTCTGCCTGATGGCCTCGCGAAGCTCATGAACATAATAGCCGACACCGCGGACTCCGAATTCACCGAAATATGCCAGGTCCTTGCGAATCTGGGAAGGGTTGACCCCGCAGAGCTGAGCCAGTTTTTCCGAGGAGATCACCTTGATGCCCTGCTGTTCCATTACCTCCAGTTCCTGTACATAAACTGCCAGTCTGGAAATGGTGGCCCTGGGGATGCGTTCGAACTTCAGCTGATGCATAGTGAATTTTTTAACAATGGCAGGCCGTTTAATGGGGGAGGAACAGACCCTCCCCCTGATAAATATGATCGACTCTAGATGAAAGGATTGGCAAACAGCAGAATCAGGTTGATAACCAGTGCATAAATTGCCAGGGATTCGATCATGGCCAGACCGATGAGCAGGGTAACAGTAATCTTTCCGCCTGCTTCGGGGTTGCGGGCTGTACCTTCACAAGCCCCCTTAAGACCGATACCCTGTCCAATGCCGGTACCGATGGCGGCAATGCCCATGCCCAGACCGGTGGCCAGGGCGATATTGCCTATGACCTCAGGAGCAACTTCAGCTGCAAAGGCGGCACTGGCTAGGCCTACAAAAAAAACGGTGTGAAAAATGATCAACAAAGACTTACGCATTACAAAACCTCCTAAGATTTATTTGTTCGGTCAAAAGACCATTTCCCCCTAGTTTATTATCAAAGCTCGCACCATCAGGCTTTTCTTTTAATGAGCCTCTTCAAAGGCCTCCTTGAGGTACATCATGGTCAGCATGAAGAACACAAAGGCCTGCATGGTCTTTAACAGCAAAAAGAGTATGAAGATGGGCAAAGACCCCAGTATGGGGGCCAGGATGAACATTACGGCTATGGTGATTTCCTCTGCCCGGATGTTTCCGAAAAGCCGCAGTGCCAGGGAAAGCGGGCGGGCCAGATGGCTGACTATTTCAATGGGCAGCATGATCGGAGCAAACCACCAGTAGGGACCCATAAACTTCTTGATGTAGCTGGCCCCGTGAATTCTGATGCCCCAGTAGTTGTAGTAGACAAAAACAAACAGGGCCATGCAGGCGGTGGTGTTGATGTTGGCCGTGGCCGCGTCAATGCTTGGAACCAGTCCGGATACGTTGAGCACCCAGATATAGATGAGCAGGGTAAAGAGAACCGGAAAAACCTTCCTGCCCTGCTCGCCCATGTTGGCCACCACGAAATCTTCGACAGCCTTGATGAGAAATTCGAAAAAATTCTGCACACCCCTGGGGACGAGGGTCATCCTGCGGGTGGCCATCCAGCCCAGCAGGACCAGAATGACAATGAAAAACCAGGAGTAGAGGACGTGTTGCGGGATGTTCAGCCCCAGGGCATGGAAAAATTCTCTCAAAAACATCCATTGGTATAAGTCTTCCATTTATTAAGCCTCCTTGAATTTTTGAC
>PWFB01000138.1 GCA_003553695.1 Desulfonatronospira sp. | reverse complement strand
TGCCCATTTACAGCAACTGGGAGTTTCTCCTGGGCCACGGCATGGTGGGCGGCAACCTCATCAGCGGCTTTGAGCACGGATCCATTGCCGCAGGCATGGCCCTGGATATCCTGGAAGGCAAGAGCCCTGCTGACATTCCCATAATCCACGATATAGTGGATCAAAACATGTTCGACTACAACGTGCTGCAGGAGCAGGGCATAAAGCAGACACAACTTCCCCCGGACAGCGTCCTTATAAACGAACCCCCGGCCTTTTACGAACTGGACAAGCAGGTCTTCTGGGTAATCATGTCCAGTCTGGGAGCGCTTCTCATCATCCTGGGCTTTCTGGTACGCAGCATAATTCATAAGCGCATCGTGGAAGGCCGGATCCGCAATCAGCTGGCCTTTCAGGAGAGTCTCATGGATACCATCCCCCAGCTAGTCTGCTGGAAGGATCTCAACCAGCGCTACATGGGAGCCAATGAGGCTTTTACCGATTTCTTCGGTATTGAATCCCCGGACAAGATCATGCACCAGACGGACACCATGCTCATGCCCACCCGTGATTTCGCCCAGTGGGCGGCCCGTATGGACAAGCAGGTGGTTCGGACAGGTCAGGCCCTTAGAAAGGTGCGCATGCCGGTCAGAGATCAAAACGGGGATTCTTCCTGGCTGGAGGTAAACAAAATTCCTCTTCGGGATGAAAAAGGGGAAATTGTTGGTACGCTGAGCACGGCGGAAAACATCACCAACGAGATCAATCTGGAGCGCCAGCTCCTGCAGTCCCAGAAAATGGAAGCCATGGGCACCCTGGCCGGAGGCATATCCCACGACTTCAATAATATACTTACCTCCATCATGAATTCCACTGAACTGGCCCAGGGAGATCTGAACCCGGACTCCCCGGCTTACCAGGACCTGGAAAGGGTACTCAAAGCCTCACACCGGGGCCGGGACCTGGTCCAGCGTATTCTGGACTTCAGCCGTCCCTCCCAGGAGGGCTTTCGCCCCACGGTATTGCCGGAGCTGGTGCGGGAATCAGTGTCTCTGCTGCAATCGTCCCTGCCCCGCAACATTGAAGTCCGCTCCAGTATCAGCGGTGGCTACGAACCGGTCAACGTGAATCCCACCCAGATCTCCCAGGTGGTAATGAACCTGTGTACAAACTCCTTTCAGGCTATGCAGGATCAGAAGGGCATCCTTACGATAAACCTGGAGGAAATTGAGCTGGATGTATACCGGGCCGAAGAACTGGACATGCCTGCCGGCAAAACCTTCAGGCTGGAGGTTTCAGATACTGGTCCGGGCATAGACCGCCGGGACCTGGACAAAATTTTCGACCCATTTTTCACCACCAAGGCCCTATCCGGCGGCACCGGCCTGGGCCTGGCCGTGGTCATGGGCATAGTCAAGAACCACAAAGGGACAATCCAGGTGGACAGCAGGCCGGACCAGGGCACTTCCTTTGAGATCCTGCTCCCAGCCCGGGAACCTGCTCGAAAGGATTCAGAACCTGCCGGGGCTTACCTGCAGACAGGCAGAGGAACCCTGCTTTTTGTTGAAGACGACCATGACCTGCTGGAAACTACACCCAGGAGCTTACAGGCCATGGGCTACAGCGTCTTTACCGCCAGCAGCGGCCGGGAAGCCCTGGAAATCCTGGGCCAGGGTACAAGCTTCGACCTGGTCCTGACAGACTTTGACATGCCCGGCTTAAACGGCATCGAACTGGCCCGGCAAATCCGGGCCGAGCACCCGGATCTGCCGGTACTGCTCATCACCGGACGCATCCAGGCCCTGGAGGGTCTTGAGCAGCCGGACAACATCAGGCTCATCCTGGCCAAACCCTTCAACCAGGTTGATTTGTCCCAGGCGGTTGCTACAGCATTGAATGATTAAAAAACCAGAGAGACATAGTATTATGCCCCGAGTACTGATAGTGGACGATGACCAGGAAGTACAATCCACCATGGCCAGCCTGCTTTCGCGCCAGGATATCCCGCACCACCTGGCCAGAGACATGGTTTCCACCAGGAAGGCCCTGCAGCAGACCGCATACGACCTTATACTCCTGGACGTGGGGCTGCCCGATGGCAACGGCCTGGATCTGCTGCCGGAAATAAAGGCCCTGGAAAACTCTCCCGAGGTCATCATTCTCACCGGCCGGGGGGACAGCGAAGGTGCGGAACTGGCCATTGAGGGAGGTGTCTGGGACTATCTCTTAAAGCCCTCCTCCATCAAGGAGATAAAACTGAGCATCTCCAGGGCTCTCAAGTACAGGCAGCAGAAGGAAAGCGCCCGGCCCCGGGCCCTGGACCTGTCCGGGGTGGTCGGGTCCAGCCCGGCCATGCACTCCTGCTATGACCTTCTGGCCTGCGCCGCCGGATCGGATTCCAATATTTTGATCACCGGCGAAACCGGGGTGGGCAAGGAACTCATGGCCCGCACCATCCACGCCAACAGTTCCAGATCCGGGCATCCCTTTATAGTAGTTGATTGTGCCGGAATAACGGATTCCCTGGTGGAAAGCACTCTTTTCGGACACTGCAGAGGCGCTTTCACCGGGGCCCTGGCCGACCACACCGGCCTTATCAGTCAGGCTCACCAGGGCACACTTTTTCTGGACGAACTGGGAGATCTGCCCCTGGCAATCCAGAAATCACTGCTCCGGGTCCTGCAGGAAAGAAAATTCCGCCCGGTAGGGTCCAGCCGGGAGCAAAAAAGTGATTTCCGCCTCATGGCCGCCACCAACCGGGACCTGGAAACCATGGTCAGTGAAGGCACCTTTAGAAATGACCTGTATTTCCGCATCAAGACCATGCATATGCACCTGCCCCCTTTGCGGGACCGGGTCCAGGACATAAGGCCCCTGGCCATGCACTTTGTGGACGAGCTCTGCGCCAGGAGCGGTATTGCCTCCAAGGGTCTGGGGGCGGACTTTCTGGAAACTTTGGAAGCTTATCACTGGCCCGGCAACGTCCGCGAACTGTGCAACGTCATAGAGCAGGCCCTGGTGGCCTGTGCCGGAGAAACCAACCTCTACTCCATGCACCTGCCCAAGGAGATCCGCATCAAGGTCACCCGCTCCAGGCTGGAAAGAAACACTCCAGCAGGTTCCAGACAAGACAGCTCAATCAAGACCGAAAATGCTTCTCATACATCCTTGTCCGAACTTTTTGACTTCAAATCCTATAAGCAGGAGTGCGAAAAAAAATATCTGCAATGCCTGCTTCAGAAATGCCCGGGCAACGTTCCTGCTATGCTCAGGCTTTCAGGTCTTTCCCGCTCTCATTTCTATACCCTGCTCAAAAAATACGACCTGGACAGCTGAAGGACATCCCTGTCCTTTTTTTCGTACAAGCCCCATCAACTGACTTAACAACCACACACTCAGCCTTAAAGGGCATCCATTCAGGATTTACAGGTATTATCCTCACCCATCTGTCCGTTTTTCCGGACAATACACCCCGATCCTTTCAAGCATCCATGACAAAGCAAAACATATAACCACCTTAAATAAAATAATAAAACCTTGAAAAAGCCTTCAGGCATATTTTTTGTAATATCGTTCTGAATTTAGCTGTATACTTTCCAAAGTCTGAATATTGAAATGGCTGCAAATTAGTTTTCAACAGTAACCATATCTGATGCACCTGCAAAAAGTCGGGGAATGAAAAATTCAGAAATCAACAATCGACATAAATATTTGATTTTACTGATCTCTGACGTCTGGTTTCACCCTCTTAATGCCAATAAGCGTCAGGCTGTTTTTTATATAGGAACATGTTAATCATTTAAGGAGGTATTGACACATGTCTGTAGGATTTTTGGCCCTTTTAGCGGCGATTCCAATTATTATCGCCCTTGTGCTCATGGCCGGGATGCGCTGGCCTGCCACCAAGGCCATGCCGGTTGCCTGGCTGGCAGCCGCCCTGGCCGGCATCATTGTCTGGCAATTGCCGGTGGGTTATGTGGCCGCCCTTTCCATCCAGGGGGTAATCAGTGCCATTGGAATTTTAATCATCGTGTTCGGTGCCATTCTCATCCTCATGACCCTGCGCGACTCAGGGGGCATGGAGACCATCCAGGCAGGGATGCAGGATGTCTCGCCGGACATGCGGGTCCAGGCCATTATTATCGGCTTTTTGTTCGCAGCCTTTATCGAGGGTGCCGCCGGCTTCGGAACGCCAGCCGCCCTGGCTGCTCCGCTGCTTCTGGCCCTGGGCTTTCCTGCCCTGGCAGCTGCGGTTATCTGTCTGACCTTCAATTCCGTCCCGGTTACCTTTGGAGCCGTGGGCACCCCCATTATCCTGGGTCTGGGACCCCTTGAAGACTTCGTAACCCGGGCGGTTGAAAGTGGAGCTGAGACCCTGAACTTTTCCGATCCCATATCATTCGGTGTAGTTATCGGGCAGTGGTCATCTCTTATGCATCTGCCCATGGCCATTATTCTGCCCATTTTCATGCTGGGCTTCATCACCCGCTTTTTCGGACCCAACCGTTCCTGGGCCGACGGCTTCAGGGCCTGGAAGTTCTGCATCTTTGCCTCTGTAGCCTTTGCCATTCCCTATGTGGCCCTGGCCTGGCTGTTGGGCCCGGAATTTCCGAGTCTCGTAGGCGGTCTCATCGGCCTGGGCATCGTGGTCTGGGGAGCCAAACAGGGCATTGCCGTTCCCAAGGACGTTTTCACCTTCGGCACCCAGAAAGACTGGGATCCTGAATGGACAGGAACTGTCAGCGTGGCCGAAGGCAGCAAGTTTCAGGCCCGCATGAGCCAGTTCAAGGCCTGGTTTCCGTACATCCTTATCGGCTTTATCCTGGTGCTCACCCGCCTGGACTGGCTGCCTTTCAAGTCTTTCCTGGCCGGTATCACTATAGATTTCCAGAACATCCTGGGCTATGAAGCAGTCAGCGGTTCCATAGCCGTCCTGTACCTGCCCGGAACCATCCCCTTTATGCTGGTGGCCATTCTGACCATTTTCATCCATCAAATGGGCGCAGATAAGGTCAAAACCGCCTGGGTGGATGCCATCAAGCGCATTAAAAATCCGGCCATAGCCCTGTTTTTTGCAGTGGCCCTGGTGTCAATATTCAGGGGCTCCGGCATAGGCGATGAAGCGCTCAACCCCAACCTCTATCCATCCATGCCCCTGGCCCTGGCTGAGTCCATAGCAGCCATCGCCGGGCAGACCTGGCCCTTCTTCGCCGGCTTCATCGGTGGTCTGGGAGGCTTTATCACCGGCTCCAACACGGTTTCCAACCTGCTCTTTGCCGAGTTCCAGTGGGGCATGGCGTCTCAGCTTGACCTGCCGCACCAGCTCATCGTAGCGGCCCAGGCCGTGGGCGGCGGTTTCGGCAACATGGTCTGCATTCACAACATCGTGGCTGTGTGCGCAGTAGTGGGCCTGTCCGGCAAGGAAGGGCTCATCCTCAGAAAGACCTTCTGGCCATTCATGGTCTACGCTGTAATAACCGGCCTGTGGGTAACACTCTTGACCTTCGTGCTCTTCCCTGGCCTGTACTAACCTCTGAACTAAAAAGCTAGCAATGCCGCTGGTGCAGATATTTATCAGCACCAGCGGCCAACACCGGATATCTTATTAAGGAGCATTCTATGTCCAACGACAGCCTGCAAAAAGAATTCGCCAAGGTGGTGGGACAGGACAACATCATGACCAGCGAGTCCGAGATGCATGCCTATTCCTATGACTCGGCCGTGCTGGACCAGGTCAGCCCGGCCATGGTGGTCCGGCCGACATCTTCCGAAGCCCTGGGCCAGGTGGTTAAACTCTGCAACGACAACGAACTCAAACTGACAGTACGCGGTGCCGGTACCAACCTCTCCGGAGGCACAATTCCTCATCCCGGAGGCATTGTCTGCCTGACCACTGCTTTAAATAACATTCTGGAAATAAACGAAGAAGACCTGTACGCCGTGGTGGAGCCCGGGGTAGTCACAGCCAAGTTCGCGGCCCAGGTGGCCTCCAAAGGACTTTTGTACCCGCCGGATCCCGGTTCCCAGGCCGTATCCACCCTGGGGGGCAACGTGGCTGAAAACGCCGGAGGGTTAAGAGCCCTCAAGTACGGAGTGACCAAGGACTATGTCATGGGCGTGGACTTTTTCGACGTCAACGGCGAACTGGTCAAGTCAGGATCAAGAACTGTCAAGTGCGTCACCGGCTACAACCTGGCCGGACTCATGGTGGCCTCAGAAGGCACCCTGGGCGTCTTTGAAAAGCTGATTCTCAAGCTGGTGCCGCCTCCAAAGGCTATCAAATCCATGATGGCAGAATTCGACGACGTTGGTGCGGCCTCCCAGGCTGTTTCCGCCATTATCGCGGCCAAAATAGTCCCGGCCACCCTGGAGTTCATGGACAACTTCACCATAAAGACCGTGGAAAACTTCCGCGGAGCCGGTCTTAACACCGAGGCCGCTGCACTGCTTCTCCTGGAAGTGGACGGTCATCCAGCCCAGGTTGAGGACGATGCCGCCCAGGTCCAGGAAATCTGCAAACAAAACGGAGCAAGGCAGTTCACAGTGGCCCAGGACGCCAAGCAGCGCGATGCAGTCTGGCAGGCCAGGCGGGACGCCCTGCCGGCACTGGCCAGGGTCAAACCCACAACCGTCCTGGAGGACGCTACAGTACCCCGGTCAAAGATACCGGACATGATGCAGGCCTTGAAACGCATTGCCCGGGAATACAAGCTGACCATCGGCACCTTCGGCCATGCCGGGGACGGCAACCTGCACCCGACCATTCTTACTGACAAGCGCGATACCCAGGAATGGGAAAGAGTGGAGAAGGCCATAGACGAGATCTTTGACGTGGCCCTGG
>PWFB01000205.1 GCA_003553695.1 Desulfonatronospira sp. | reverse complement strand
GGCCCCTTATAGGGCTTATGCTGCTCATTACCGGGCTGGTGGTGGCCAATACCCTGAAGCTGAACCAGATGCAGCGCAGGGAGGAAGTGGACATTCTGGCCCTGGTGGGAGCCAGCGGCAGATATATTCAGTTCCCCCTTCTGGTGAGCGGGGCTGTGCAGGGTTTTCTGGGAGGGATTATTTCCCTGGGCCTGCTCAAGGGTCTGCATCTGACAATAGAAGACGTGCTCTACTTTCCGCCGCTGTGGATAAGAATAGAATTTCTGCCCCTGCCCTACGCCCTGGCCATCCCGGGGGTGCTTACACTGGTGGGTATTTTAAGCAGCTTTCTGGCGGTGAGGGGGAGGCTCAGGTAGGCATGCAGGGCTTATCCCAGGTGCTGAACCTGAAGCTGGCCGGGCACAGGATCAAGCTCAAAAGACAGGCCGACCTGGAAACCCTGTGGTCCGGCCTGGGAGAGCCGGCGGGAGACATGGACCAGGAGCGCATACCCTACTGGGCCGAGATCTGGCCCTCCAGTGTGCTTCTGGCCGAACACCTGACCCTCTGCCGGGCTCTTATCCGGGGAAGGCTCTGCCTGGAGGTGGGTTGCGGCCTGGGAGCAACATCAATTCTGGCCTCCAGGCTGGGAGCCAGATTGGTGGCAGTGGATATGGAACCCGATGCCCTGAGATTTGCAAGGCAGAGCGCCAGGACCAACAACGCCCCGGATGTGCTCTGGGCGGGCATGGACTGGAAGCAAAGCGGGCTTAAGAATCACGTATTCGAGTTTATCTGGGCCGCGGACGTCCTGTACGAAACCGGATTCGCCCTGCCCCTGGCTGGTTTTTTCCGGGACTGCCTTGCCCCCGGGGGGCGTATCTGGATAGCGGACCAGAAAAGAAATGTATCCGCCAATGCCTGGGCCGGACTTTTAAGCCAGGGCTTCAAGGCCAGAGAGCTTGAGGAGCGAAGGGTGAGCTGGTTCGGCCAGAAACCCCGGGTAAGGCTGGTGGAACTTGTGCGTGAATAAAGTCCAAGGCTGGCTGTGCCCTACAAAAGCCATCAGTATGGTGAACAGCAATTTTTTATAGTTTAAAAACAGTTACAAGACGTTATAAGCACGGGAGAAGGAAATGGGAGAAACCATACGCTTCGGGGTATCCCTGGACCTGGACCTTTTGTCCAGATTTGACCGGCTCTGTTCCGAAAAAAGTTACCAGACCAGGTCCGAGGCCATCCGGGACCTGATTCGCAATGCCCTGGTACAGCAGCAGTGGGAGGATGAGTCCCAGGAGACTGTCGGTGTACTTTCTCTGGTCTACGACCACCACCAGAGTGATCTTGTCCAGAAACTGACCCGGATACAGCATGATGCGCTGGAACTGGTAATCACCTCGCTGCACGTGCATCTGGATCATGACAACTGCCTGGAAGTTCTGATTTTGAGGGGGCCGGGCAGGGATATCCGGCAAACGGCCCAGAAGCTTTCTTCCACCAAGGGAGTCAAGCACGGCGAACTCAACATGGCTACTACAGGCAAGGATTTGCACTAATGCAGGATGTACAGAGCGGTATGCCGGAGTTCCCCCTGCCTATAGACAGGGTTGGCGTCAAAAACCTCAAAGTCCCCCTGCTTGTTCAGGACCGCCTGCACGGTCAGCAGCACACAGTGGCTGATGTGGACCTCTGTGTGGATCTGCCCGGGGAATTCAAGGGAACACACATGAGCCGCTTTCTGGAGTCCCTGAGCCACTGGTCCAAGGTTTTGACCTACGAGAGCATCAAAGAGCTTCTGGCGGAGATAATTCATCGTCTTGAGGCCCAGAAGGCTCTTCTTCGCTTTGACTTCCCCTATTTTTATTCCCGCAGGACCCCGGTAAGCGGACATGAGTTTTTAATGGACTACAAATCCTTTCTGGCCGGGGAGTTTTCCATGGGTGAAATCAAGATGACCCAGGGCGTGGAGGTGCCGGTAATGACTGTCTGCCCCTGTTCCCTGGCCATAAGCAAACAGGGGGCGCACAGCCAGAGGGCCTACGTGAAGATAAGATGCGGCTATAAGGGACTCCTGTGGCTGGAAGAACTCATCGACACAGGCATGACCGCCGGGTCTTCACCTGTTTACCCTCTGCTCAAGAGAGAGGATGAAAAGTACGTGACAGATGAGGCCTTTGCCAATCCGACTTTTGTGGAGGATGTGGTGCGATGCGCGGCTTTCAGCCTGAGCAGGCACCCCCGGATTCTCTGGTATGAAGTAGAGGTGGAAAGCTTTGAGTCCATCCACAATCACAGCGCATATGCCACCATTACCGGCAGAGGAAGGCAGTAAGGCGCGGGGTTTGATTTTATTGCCTGATAGGTGTATTGAAAAATGAAGATTTCATAAGAAAATTCAACCAGGAGCATATAATGGCCAAGAAAACGCAATCAGCCGAAGACCTGCGCAAGGAGGCCCTGCAGACAGCCATCACCACCATCGAGCGCAAGTATGGACAGGGTTCGGTCATGCGTCTCTCGGACGAGGCCCATCAGGCCATCCCTTCCATTCCCACCGGCTCCATAGGGCTGGATCTGGCTCTGGGTATCGGAGGCATTCCCCGGGGACGGGTTTCCGAGATCTACGGCCCTGAGTCTTCGGGCAAGACCACCCTGGCCCTGCACGTCATTGCCGAGGCCCAGAAAAGGGGTGGGGCAGCGGCCTTTATAGACGCCGAGCACGCCCTGGATGTAAACTATGCCAGGCGACTGGGAGTAAAGACCGAGGAACTGCTGGTTTCCCAGCCTGACTACGGGGAGCAGGCCCTGGAAATCGCCGACCTGCTGGTGCGTTCCGGAGGGCTGGACGTAATCGTTGTGGATTCAGTGGCTGCCCTCATACCCCAGGCCGAGCTGGAGGGCAGCATGGGTGAAAGCCAGGTGGGCGGGCAGGCCAGGCTTATGTCCCACGCCATGCGCAAGCTCACCGGAACCATACACCGTTCCAAAACCTCCCTTGTCTTCATCAATCAGATCCGCATGAAAATCGGCTCCATGGGATACGGCAGTCCCGAAACCACCAGCGGGGGCAATGCACTGAAGTTTTACGCCTCGGTCCGCCTGGACATCCGCAAAATCCAGACCCTCAAGGACAAGGATGAAGTAGTGGGCAACCGGGTCAAGGTCAAAACCGTCAAGAACAAGGTGGCTCCGCCCTTCAGGGAGACCCAGTTCGACATTCTCTACGGCCAGGGCATCTCCAGAGTGGGGGAGCTTCTGGACATGGGAGTGGAGCACAAAGTAGTGGACAAAAGCGGGGCCTGGTTTGCATTCGGCTCCGAGAGGCTTGGCCAGGGACGTGAAAACGTTCGGGCCTTTCTGCAGGAAAACGATGAGATACGCATGAATATTGAAAACCAGCTTCTGACCCAGCTGGGCGTTCTGCAGCCAGAAGAAGCCCGGCAGGAAGAGGGCCATGTCCAGGACAGGAGTTGATCAGGTGCTAAGCGCAGCAGAGATCAGGGAAAGGTTTCTCAGGTTCTTCCAGGAAAACGACCATGCAGTGGTTCCCAGTTCTTCTCTTATACCGGCGGATGATCCCAGCCTGTTATTTACCAATGCCGGCATGGTGCAGTTTAAAAAGGTCTTTCTGGGTCAGGAAAAAAGGGATTACACCCGGGCTGTCACCTCCCAGAAGTGCCTCAGGGTGGGCGGCAAGCACAACGATCTGGAAAACGTGGGGCGTACCAGGAGGCATCACACTTTTTTCGAGATGCTGGGCAACTTTTCCTTCGGCGACTATTTCAAGGAAAGGGCCATAGATCTGGCATGGACTTTTCTGACCCGGGAACTTGGTCTGGATAAAGACAAACTATATATTACCATATTTTCAGAAGATGACGACTCTCACAGTCTGTGGCAGGAAGTGGCCGGGGTCTCACCTGAAAGGATTTATCGCCTGGGGGAGAAAGACAACTTCTGGTCCATGGGGGATACCGGCCCCTGCGGGCCGTGCTCGGAGATACTCTATGATCAGGGCCATGGCATGGCCTGCGGTCCCGACTGCGCCATAGGGGTCTGCGACTGCGACCGCTACCTGGAGATCTGGAATCTGGTGTTTATGCAGTACGACCGGGACCAGCAAGGCAACCTGAACCCCCTGCCCCGCCCCAGCATAGACACTGGCATGGGCCTGGAGCGCATCAGCGCGGTCTGCCAGGGGGTGTATTCCAACTACGATACCGACCTTTTAAAAAACCTGATAACGGATACAGCCCGCAAGTCCGGCAAAGAATACGGCCGGGACCAGGATGACGATGTAGCTCTGGCCGTAACAGCCGATCATGCCCGGTCCTCGGCCTTTATGATCGCCGACGGAATCCTGCCCTCCAACGATGGACGCGGCTATGTCCTTCGCCGGTTGATCCGCCGGGCCTTCCGCTTCGGCAGGCACCTGGGGCTGACTGAGCCTTTCCTGCACCAGACAGTGCAGGTGGTTGTCCGGGATATGTCCATGGCTTACCCGGAGCTGGAAAAAGGCCGGGATTTCATGGTCCGGGTCATCAGGCAGGAGGAGGAAAGGTTTGCCGAGACCCTGGAGAAAGGCCTGTTTATCCTGGAAGAAGAACTGAAGAAGCTGGGGTCCATGCATGTGAACACCGTGCCAGGAGAGACGGCCTTCAAGCTCTACGATACCTATGGTTTTCCCCTGGATATAATCAACGATATTGCTGAAAAGCGCGGTTTCAGCGTGGACGAAGCCGGCTTCCAGGAATGCATGCAGGATCAGAGGCAGCGGGCCAGAGCCGCCTGGAAGGGCTCGGGAGGTGCCGGGCTGGGAGATCTTTTGAGCAGTCTTGAAGGGGGGTTGCCTCAAACCAGCTTCGTGGGCTACGACCGTCTTCAGGAGCAGGGCGAGATAGCCCTCCTGGTGGACCAGGAGGGCCACAGCAGGGAGGTCCTGAGC
Organism: Desulfonatronospira sp.; assembly: GCA_003553695.1. Lineage (GTDB taxonomy): Bacteria > Desulfobacterota > Desulfovibrionia > Desulfovibrionales > Desulfonatronovibrionaceae > Desulfonatronospira. The sequence goes on along the minus strand of PWFB01000205.1, from coordinate 1,925 downwards.
CAGGGGGAGCAGGGCTGGCTTGTGGCTTCCAGGACACCATTCTACGCTGAATCCGGCGGTCAGGTGGGAGACCGGGGGCGTATCCAGGGTGCCCGGGGCCAGGCCATGGTCCGGGATACGCAGGATCAGGCCCGGGATGTAGTGGCTCACCAGGTGGAGATAATCCGGGGAGAGCTGCACAAAGGGGACTTGGTGGATCTCATTGTTGATGAAGGGCGCCGGGTGGCCACAGCCAGGAATCATACCGCAACCCATCTGCTGCACCTGGCTCTGCGCCGGGTTCTTGGGGAGCACGTGCACCAGGCCGGTTCTCTGGTGGATGAGAAAAGGCTCAGGTTCGACTTTACCCATATCCAGGCCCTGACCGGGGAAGAGCTGGAACGCATCGAAGAAGAGGTCAATGCCGCCATTCTATCTGATTACCAGGTGCAGGTAAGGGTAATGGACTATTCCCAGGCGGTGGAAGAGGGGGCTATAGCCTTGTTTGGAGAAAAATACACGGACAAGGTCCGGGTGGTCTCGGTGGGTAATATTTCCATGGAGCTCTGCGGAGGCACGCATCTGGATTCCACGGCCCAGGCCGGGACTTTCTGCCTGGTAGGCGAGTCTGCTGTTGGTTCCGGGATGCGCAGGATTGAAGGCCTTACAGGATGGGAGGCACTGAACTACTGGAGGAAAATGCGCAAAAGCGTGGGTTCCCTGCAGGAGACCCTTAAGGTTGCCCCGGACCAGCTTGTGGACAGGGTCTTGGCCCTGCAGGATCAGGTGCGCGGGCTTTCCAGGGAAAACAAGGCCCTGTCCCAGAAGATTTCAGCTGGACAGGGCAGGGATATTGCCTCGGAAAAGAAGATGGTGGGCCGGGTTCCTCTTATTGCCCGCATGGTGGATGTGGGAGATGTGGATGGACTAAGGGGGCTTATGGATGATATCCGCTCCAAGCTTGACTCTGGTGTGGCCATGCTGGGCACCCGGAACAAGGGCAAACCCCTGCTTCTATTGTATGTGAGTAAAGATCTGCACGAGAATTTTACCGCTCCGGAGCTTATCAAGGAAGTGGCCAAAGAGATCAAGGGTGGTGGTGGCGGACGTCCGGATCTGGCCCAGGCCGGTGGATCCGATGCCCAGGGCCTGGACAGGGCCATAGAGCGTCTGGAGGAAATACTGGCTGAGCGCATGGGTTAGTGGCTTAATCCTGTTAATCCTGTCAAATAGCTCTTTTCTTTATTGGGTTGCGGGTGTAGCCCGCTTTGGTCCATATTATTCAATATATTATTATCTGTTTCAGGCAAGATTCTTTGCCTGGAAAAACCGGGCGGGTTATATGGGAAAAATAATTCGGAAAAGAGTTCTGATCCCCAAAAGAGTGACCGAGATGACCATAAAAGCACCGGTTATTGCTTCCAAAGCCAGGCCGGGCAATTTCGTGGTGCTGCGTCTGAGTATGAAAGGAGAGCGCATCCCCCTGACCATTGCCGATGCAGACCCGGAGAAAGGACATATTGTCATCGTATACCTGATCATGGGCAAAACTACGGCCCTTCTGGACACCATGCAGGAAGGGGACGTGATCCTGGATCTGTGTGGTCCTCTGGGACGTCCCACCAGCATAAAAAAGCAGGGCACAGTGGCCTGTGTGGGCGGAGGTACAGGTATTGCCGCCCTGCACCATATAGCCAAAGGAAATTTTCAGGCGGGTAACAAGGTTGTTTCAATTATCGGAGCCAGGAGCAAAGATCTTTTACTCTTCAAGCCGGAACTGGAAAAGATCTCCCACGAAGTCCTGGTATCCACCGATGACGGCAGCCTGGGGCATAAGGGCATGGTCACCGAGGTGCTCCAAGATTACCTGGATCGGGACCCGGACGTAAAAGAGGTCATAGGAGTGGGACCGGTGCCCATGATGCGCTCTGTGGCCAGGGTCGCTC
>PWFB01000198.1 GCA_003553695.1 Desulfonatronospira sp. | reverse complement strand
TTATAGATACCTCTACTAAGGCTCGCCGCAATAAGCAGATCATGGCGAGGAAGGTACGTGTAATCAATGGCGAAGGCGAGCAGCTGGGCATTATGGACACCGGCCAGGCCCTGGACATGGCCCAGAGTTCGGGCTTTGATCTCGTGGAAGTGGCCCCCAACGCTGATCCCCCTGTATGCCGGATCATGGATTTCGGCAAATATCAGTACCAGCAGCAGAAGAAAAAGCAGGAAGCCAAGAAAAAACAGTCCAGAGTCCAGGTCAAGGAAATCAAGGTTCGTCCCAAAACCGACGTCAATGACCTGAATACTAAAGTCCGCCATATCCGCAAATTTATTGAAGAGGGAGACAGGGTGAAGGTCTCTGTTTTTTTCAGAGGCCGGGAAATGGCTCACAAGGAACGGGGGGCAGATATCCTGAACAAGGTGGTGGAGCAGATCTCGGACGTGGCCAGGGTGGAACAGGAGCCCCGCTACGAAGGCAGGACCATGCACCTGCTTCTTGCTCCTGCACTGGCCAGGAAAACCTGATCAATAACAAAAAAGATGCAGGGATTAAGGCTTGTCAGCCTTTTAATTATTATCTGCAACTGTATTTTGATAGTCAAGCCATAACAAAGCCTGGAAGCAGATGCTTCAGGATTTTAATGTCAGGAGGATGAAAATGCCTAAGATGAAGACCAAACGTTGCGCAGCCAAGCGTTTTTCCATAACCGGAAGCGGCAAGGTCAAAAGAAGACAGCAGAATTTGCGGCACATTCTGACCAAGAAAAGTTCCAAAAGAAAGCGCAGGCTGGGCAATCCGGCTGCCGTGGACAAAGCCAACATGCGCTCTGTTAAAAGGATGTTGCCCTACGCCTTCTAGTTTTGCCGGGAATTCTTTATTAAAATGTATCCGGCTTGAAACTGAACTTACAGAAAACGTAATTATTTACCATGGTCCGGGGACTTTGCAAACAGGACGTAAAAACTCACTCCAAGGAAGCGTAAATCAAAACCTATACACGAGATTTTAAGCTAGAATAACTTCTATAACATGCTTCAAATCAAGTTCGGTGTTTTACGGTTTTGAATAACGCTTCCTACGTCGTTCAGACAGTTTACGCCCAGTTTGCAAAGCCCCCGGACCATGAATCCGCTAGACGCTTAGGTTGTCCAGCTGGAGCAGATGGTGAATGGTTACAAGAAAACATACATGAGGGAGAGATATCTATGCGGGTCAAAAGAGGTAAAACCGCCAGCAAGCGGCACAAGAAATATCTGAAAATGGCCAAGGGCTACCGGGGGTCCAGAAGCAGGCTCTACTACACCGCCAGGGAGACTGTGGAAAGGGCTCTCTGTTATGCTTACCGGGACCGCAGGCAGAAAAAGCGCGATTTCCGCAAATTGTGGATAATCCGCATCAATGCCGCAGCCCGGGAGCACGGCATGTCCTACAGCAGATTCATGAGCGGACTGAGCAAGGCAGGCGTGGAGCTTAACCGTAAAGTGCTTGCGGACATGGCTGTACATGAAAAGGCCGCTTTTGCCCGGCTGGCGGAGATGGCCAAGTCCGGGGCCAACTGATGAGCAGCGTCCAGGAGATTAACACCAGCCTGAAAAGCCTGATCCAGGAATTCAAACATGTCCTGGATCAGGCTTCTTCTTTGCATGATCTTGAAGAAGCCAGGGTGGCTTTTCTTGGACGCAAGGGCAGGCTGGCCCGGATTATGTCCAGACTGCCGGAGCTTGCCCCGGAAGAACGTCCTCAGGCCGGGAAAACAGCCAACGAGGTAAAGACCGATCTGGGCAGACTCCTGGAGATCAGGAAAGAAGAACTGGAAAAACAGTTGGCTTCCCATGGGGACAAGGCCTTTGACCCCACCCTTCCGGGACGCACCCCGGATTTTGGGTCTGTTCATCCCGTGACCCGGGTGATCCGGGATATAAGCAATATTTTCGTGGGTCTTGGTTTTGAAATTGTCACCGGCCCGGAAGTGGAAACGGATTTCTACAATTTCGAGGCCTTAAACCTCCCTCCCGGACATCCGGCCCGGGACATGCAGGATACCCTGTACATATCCGAGACCCTGGTGCTGCGCACCCATACCTCCCCGCTTCAGATCAGGACCATGGAGAAAAGACGCCCCCCTCTGGCAGCCATTGCCCCGGGCAAGGTGTACCGCCGCGATTCCGACCTGACCCACACCCCCATGTTTCACCAGATCGAAGGCTTCCTGGTGGATACCCATGTAAGCATGGCCGATCTGCGTGGTACCCTGACCGCATTCGCCCAGAGAATTTTTGACTCCGAGGTCAAGGTGCGCTTCAGGCCCAGCTTTTTCCCCTTTACCGAACCCAGCGCAGAAGTGGATATCAGCTGTGTCATGTGTCAGGGGCGCGGCAGAAATGTAGACGGCACTACCTGCAGGGTATGCAAGGAAACCGGGTGGGTGGAAGTGCTGGGATGCGGCATGATCGACCCCGAGGTTTTCCTGCAGGTGGGGTATGATCCTGAAGAGTACACCGGTTTTGCTTTCGGCCTGGGAGTGGAGCGGGTGGCCATGCTCAAGTACGGGATCAACGACCTGCGCATGTTTTTTGAAAACGATATCAAGTTTTTGAACCAGTTTGCCTGATCACTCGGGGCACAGCTACTAGAAAACATCCTCAAGGATACTGCAGATGCTTTTAAGTTTATCCTGGCTGCGGGAGTTTACCCCATACAAAGGCAGCATAGACGAGCTTGCCCACAGGCTGACCATGGTGGGCCTGGAGGTGGAGGAGATTGTCCGCCCTTTTGCCCATCTTGCGCCAATGGTGGTGGGCCGGGTTGTGGAAAAAAAACAGCATCCCGGTGCGGACAAGCTGTCCCTTTGCAGGGTGGACGCAGGCACGGGTGAAAACCTTAGTATTGTGTGCGGGGCTCCCAACGTAAATACCGGTCAGAACGTGGCCGTTGCCCTGGAGGGAACAGAGCTGCCCGGTGGTCAGGTCATCAAAAAAACCAGAATCAGGGGCGAGACATCCCAGGGGATGATCTGTTCCGAGGCAGAACTGGAACTGGGTCAGGACTCATCACAGATAATGGTCCTGGACGACGCCCTTGTCCCTGGGACCGGGCTCTGTACGGCCCTGGATCTGGAGGAATTCGTCCTGGATATCGGGGTTACCCCCAACAGGCCGGACTGCTTAAGCGTTATGGGACTGGCCAGGGAAGTGGCCGCCCTGTTTGATCTGCCTCTGCACAAGCCGGATTTGAACCTGCAGGAGGACAGAACCAGGCGTTGCCAGGACGAAGTGCAGATTGTAATAGATGACCCCGCCGGATGCCCTCTGTATCAGGCCAGAATAATTTCCGGGTGCTCCATAAAGCCCAGCCCGGGCTGGATGCGTTACCGGCTCATGTCCGTAGGTGTGCGGCCCATCAATAATATTGTGGATATTACCAACTACATCATGCTGGAGCAGGGCCAGCCCCTGCACGCCTTTGACCGGGATCTGCTGCAGGGAGATACCATCAGGGTGGACCGGTCCCGACCGGGTCTTATGTTCACCACCCTGGACGAGCAGGAAAGAGAGCTGAATGACCGCGATCTACTCATCTGGGACAGGGAGAAGCCCGTGGCCCTGGCAGGGGTCATGGGCGGAGCCAATACGGAAATAAACGACCACAGTACAGAGGTTGTGCTGGAATGCGCTGTATTTAATCCCTTAAACATCAGGCAGACCGCCAGAAGACTGGGTCTGCACAGCGAATCCTCTTTCCGCTTCGAGCGGGGCGTGGATCAGGTAAACTCCCCCTTTGCCCTGGACCGGGCAGCCCAGCTCATGTCGGAACTGGGCCTGGGCAGGGTGTTTCAGGGGGTTTCCAGGGAGGACCCCAGGCCCTGCAAGCCGGTGAGAATCAGCTTCCGCCGCGAGCGGGCCAACAGCCTGCTGGCTCTGGACGTGGACCAGGAGTACTGTGGCCGGGTTTTGACCTCACTTGGCTGCGAGGTAGGTGAAGAGGGCGGGGCCATGCAGGTTACCGTGCCCAGCTATCGTCCGGATATCACCCGGGAAGTGGATCTGATAGAGGAGATCGGCAGGATTTACGGTCTGGACAAGACCCCCGAGCATCTGCCCAAGGTGCAGAAATCCCTGCATGAAAAAACCCTGGACAACGAATACCGGTTCCTGGAGGATATAAAGCAGTGGGCCAGAGGCCTTGGTCTGCAGGAAGTCATCAACTACAGCTTTGTGGGCATGGCTGAACTGGATTTGCTGGAGGTTCCCCTGGAAGGCAGGGTGAAAGTCTTCAACCCCTTAAGCGAAGAGCAGGACGTGATGCGCACACACCTGCTGCCGGGGCTGCTAAATACCCTGAAGCACAACCTGGGCCAGGGGAACACGAGGCTCAAGCTTTTTGAAGCGGCCAGAAGCTTTGAGCAGGACAGCTCGTCAGAGACCGGAGGGCGGGAAAATAACCGCCTGGCCCTTCTTCTTTACGGTCGCAGGTACAGGGGGCACTGGCCGCATCCGGAAGATGACGCGGATTTTTACGACTTAAAAGGCCTGGTGGAAAATCTCCTGGGATCTTTTGGAGGCTTTGAAGGACGTTTTGTGCTGCACAAGAAGCATCCTTACCTGGACCCGGCGGTTGAATGCTTATGCCTGGAGAAAAGTCTGGGCATGCTTGGCCGTGTGGCTCCGGACAAGGCCAGGTCCTACAAGGCCAGAAAAGACATCTGGTACTGTGACCTGGACCTGGATTTGCTGCAAAGCCTTGGCAGCCTTTCCAGGCCGCAGTTTCAGCAGCTGCCCAGGTTTCCCGTTGTCAAAAGGGACATGACCATAGTTTCTCCCCTGGAACTAGGCTATGAACAGCTTCACCAGGTTTTGCAAGACGCCGGGGTGGACATCCTTGAAGACATATCTCTGGTGGATGTTTACCTGCCTCCGGAGAAGCAGGAAAAGAAACTTACCCTTCGCCTGACTTACCGCCATCAGGAAAGGACTCTCAAGGACAGCGAAGTGGACAAAGAGCAGCAGAAACTGGCTGATCTGCTTCTAAAAAAGCTGCCGGTGGGATTTGCTTGATTTTTGTCCCTGCCTGGTTAATCTTTATCCCATGCCAGAGGAAAAAGAGTACTTGAAAATAGGCCAGGCCGCAGAACTTCTGGAGCTTGAACCCTATGTGCTGCGCTTCTGGGAAAGCGAGTTTCCCCAGTTGCGCCCCAGGCGCACCCCAAAAGGCCAGCGCCTTTATTCACCGGAGCATATCCAGCTCCTGGCCCGCATCAAAAAACTTCTTTACCAGGACAAGCTGACCATCGAGGGAGCCAGAATGCGCCTGGAAGAAGAAGCCCGCATGGCAGGCATCCTTGCAAGCATCAGGGATGAACTGCACCAGATCAAAGACATCCTTAAGTCGTAACTGCGCCGGCCTGGATGCAAGAAACAAGCATTCAGGAGCGATATGGACTCAGATTAAGCCGCAGATGCCGGGCGCTATGCCCGTAAATCAATGCTTGAGATAAAGCCATGTCTGAAATGATTTCTCAAAACCATTATTGAGAGGAGAGACCATGAGATTTATTCTACTCGTTATTATCTGCCTTCTGGCTCAGCTTGCCCTGCCAGGTCCGTCATTTGCCGAAGAATCTTCGAAAATTGAGCTTTCAGACCCCCAAACCCAGGGCGGCATGCCACTTATGCAGGCCTTGAAAGAGCGCCAGTCAACCCGGGAATTCAGCTCCCGCCCTTTGTCGCAAGAGGTTCTGTCCGACCTGCTCTGGGCGGCATTCGGGATCAATCGTCCTGACAGCGGGAAACGAACAGCGCCTTCGGCAAGGAACTGGCAGGAGATGGATATCTACGTGGTCATGGAGGACCGCTCTTATATTTATTATCCTCAGGAGCACAGCCTGGAAGTGGCAGCAGAGGGCGACCTGCGGGCTTATACAGGACGTCAGGATTTTGCAGCAAAAGCGCCTCTGAATCTGGTCCTTGTGGCGGACACCACCAGAATGACCGGGGTTTCCGAGGAAGACACCGGCTTTTACAAAGGAGCAGATGCCGGCTTCATCAGTCAGAATATCTATCTGTTCTGTGCTTCACAAGGCCTGGCCACAGTTGTCCGGGCAAATATTGACCGGGATTTACTCGGCAAGGCCTTGAACCTGGAGGAACATCAAAGAATTGTCCTGGCCCAGAGCGTAGGGTATCCGGCAGGCTATGTGCAGGAATTTTGAAAGGTTGAAGGAGAAACAACCATGCCGGATTTAAAGATACGGGTGTTCAAGGCAGGACAGTCAAGCCCGGAGGGGCCTATATTTCCACCCTGCCCAGCCTGGGCCTGTTGCTGCGTCAGACCTTAAATCCCCTGTTTTCAAGAAAAGTATTTGCCATCATCGCCAGATCCAAGGCCAAGGATCTGACCTTTCTGGGCAGTCTGATTGAAGAGGGTAAGCTCAAGGTGTACATGGAAAGAGCTTATTCTTTAGACGAGGCGGTGCAGTCTCATCAGCGCTTGGAGAGTGAAAGAGTCAGAGGAAAGCTGGTTCTCAAAACTTTTCCCGGGCAGTCTGAAGAGCAGATTGCCCAGGCGGAAGGAAGAGTTCCGTAAGCCGAAGACCCTTATCTCTGCTCCGGTCCATGTTAAAGCGAAGTCTTTCTGATGGACAACCCTGCTGGTTAGAAAACCCCTTCTTCTTCCCTTACTTTGAAGCATGAGCGACACCCGGAGCGGGCCGGTCTGCCACGCCTCTTAGCGTGGCTCATATTCTTAACGTAATTTTCAAAAGCCGGGTACGCTTGAACCGGATGAACCAAAATTCAAGGAACTGGCTGGCAAGATACTCGAGCATGACGATGTGCTCAAAAAGGGCATACAGGCTTTATCGGAACTAGAGCAATCTCAGCCCTGAGAAATCTAAAAGACTACTTGTTAT